>NZ_KI519607.1:0-48708 GCF_000483465.1 Pseudomonas sp. LAIL14HWK12:I7 | reverse complement strand
CAAGGCTGCTCCTACCCGAATCGTGCAGGGTGCGAGTGGTGTGGACTACAGTGACGGACAGCTCCCTTTGCCGAGGTGTCCGTCATGCGTCGATCGCTGTGCCTGCTGTCCCTGTGCCTGGCCCTGCCGCTGCAAGCCCAGGAGAAGGTCGTCAACCTCTACAGCTGGGCCGACTATGTCGCCCCGCAAACCCTCCAGCGCTTCGAGCGCGAAACGGGCTACAAGGTACGCTACGATACCTTTGACACCACCGAGGTGCTGGAGACCAAGCTGCTGACCGGTGGCAGCGGCTACGACGTGGTGGTGCCGTCATCCACCGTGCTGGCCCGGGCGCTCAAGGCCAAGGCCCTGCAGCCGCTCGATGCCCAGGCCATGCCCGGCTATGCCAACCTCGACAAGGACTTGCTGGCCAAACTGGCCGAGGCCGACCCCGGCAACCGCTACGCGGTGCCTTACACCTGGGGCACGCTGGGCCTGGGGGTGAATGTCGAGGCCGTGCGCCAGCGCCTGGGCGATGTGCCGCTGGACAGCCTCGACCTGTTGTTCAAACCGGAGTACGCCAGCCGCCTGAAGGATTGCGGCATCGCCATGCCCGACTCGCCGCAGGAAGTGATCGGCCTGACCTTGAACTACCTGGGCATGGACCCTTACAGCCAGAACAAGGCCGACTTGGACGCCGCGCAGGCACTGCTGAACCAGCTGCAGCCCTCTGTGCGCTATGTTGCCAACGGCCGGCAGATCAGCGACCTGGCCAATGGCAGCGTGTGCCTGGCGCTGACCTACAACGGTGATGCGGCGATGGCCGCCGACCAGGCACGCCGTGCTGGCAAACCGTTCGAGCTGATCTACCGCATCCCCCAGGAAGGCACCTTGGTCTGGCAGGACAACCTGGTCATCCCCAAGGACGCGCCACACCCGGAGGCAGCCCGTGCGTTCATCGCCTTCATGCTCAAGCCGGACTCCATCGCCGCGCTGACCAACACGCTGTTCTTCGCCAATGCCAACCAAGCGGCCACCCCCTTGGTCGACGCTGCCGTGCGCAACGACCCGGACATCTACCCGCCAGCCCAGGTGCGTCAACGGTTGTACGCCGACCGCAGCATGGCGCTGTCCGACTTGCGCCAGCGTAACCGCCTGTGGATGGCCTTCCGCAGCGGCCAATGAGCCCGGCGGGGCTGCGCTGCAGCCCCTTGGGGTCCATACTGAAACATCAGGAATTATCTCCAGCCGCTTTCACACTTTTGCCGCGAACCCCTCGCGCCTTAGGCTATCCAACGCACAAGGCGCGGCATTTCGTACAGGAGGTGAAGCATGAACCTAGCACTGCCAATCCTGGCCATCGGCCTGGCGTTGTGCCTGCCCGCGCGCGCAGCGCCGGTTGCGCCCTTGCAACTCGCGGCCAGCAACAACAACCCCTACAACAGCCCGATCCAGCGCGCCAACCCCAATAGCCGCCAGGGCAGCATGCCGGCCACACCGCCCGTGCGTGGCCCATCCACCGACCCCTACCAGCGCACGCCCTCGCTGGACAACCGCGGCATTGGCAACGGCGACAACCTGCGCCGCCAACAGCAAGCGCCCAATCTGGAACCCACCCGGCCGCCGCGCGATAACCCACGCGCGCCGTAAGCCCCGTCGAAAGGAATTCTGAATGACCCGAGCTACCTGGCTGACCACCTTGACCGCTGCCGCGCTGCTGCCCCTGTTGGCGCACGCGGCTTCCGAGCAGCAGTTCCCCAGCGAAGAAGGGCCAGTGACCGTCAGCACCGTCGCCGATGGCCTGCGCAACCCTTGGGCATTGGCTTTCTTGCCGGGCGGCAAGGACATGCTGGTGACCGAGCGCCCCGGCAACCTGCGGGTAGTCAACGCCGAAGGCAAGGTCGGCCCGCCTATCAGTGGCGTGCCTCAGGTCTGGGCCGAAGGGCAGGGCGGGTTGCTGGACGTGGTGTTGTCGCCGGAGTTCGGCAAGGACCGCACCGTTTACCTGTCCTATGCCGAAGCGGGTAATGATGGCAAGGCAGGGACGGCGGTCGGCCGCGGTCAGTTGTCCGAAGACCGCGCACGGCTAGAAAACTTCACGGTGATCTTCCGCCAGCAGCCCAAGCTCTCGGTGGGCAACCATTTCGGTTCGCGGCTGGTATTCGACCGAGACGGTTACCTGTTCATTGCCCTGGGCGAAAACAACCAGCGGCCGACTGCCCAGGACCTCGACAAGCTGCAAGGCAAGGTCGTGCGGATTTTGCCTGACGGCAAAGTGCCCAAAGACAACCCCTTCGTCGGCAAAGACAACGTGCGCTCCGAGATCTGGTCGTTCGGCCATCGCAATCAGCAGGGCGCAGCACTCAACCCTTGGACTGGCAAGCTCTGGACTCACGAACACGGCCCGCGGGGCGGCGACGAAATCAACATTCCCCAGCCCGGCAAGAACTACGGCTGGCCGGTTGCCACTCACGGCATCAATTACTCGCTGCTGCCGATCCCGGAGGCCAAGGGCAAGCACGTCGATGGCATGGTCGACCCGCACCATGTCTGGGAAAAGTCCCCTGGCATCAGCGGTATGGCGTTCTACGACAGCCCGACGTTCAAAGCGTGGGACCACAACCTGTTCATTGGGGCGCTGGCTACTCAGCAATTGATCCGTCTGCAGCTCGAGGGCGACAAGGTGGTGCACGAAGAGCGTTTGCTGGGGGACCTCAAGGCGCGTATCCGTGATGTGCGGGTAGGCCCGGATGGGTATCTGTACGTGTTGACCGATGACAAGGACGGGGCGCTGTTGAAAGTGGGGTTGGGCGAGGGCTGAAGCGCTAGCTTCTGCCATGCACGGTTCGTGTAGGAGCAGCCTTGCGCTGCGAAGAGGCCGGTGGTGACACTTTAGATAGTTGTGGCCTGCACTGGCCTCTTCGCAGCACAAGGCTGCTCCTACACAGGAGCGGGGCTGGCTTGCTGAGGATGGGGCCAGTACCGATAATGCGGCATGACCGCCCAACCGCAGACCCTCTACCAACAAGCCCTGACCGACCACGGCTATGTCCATGACCCCGCCCAGGCCCACGCAGTCGATGCGTTGCAGGCCTGTTTCGAGGCGATCGAACAGGGCCGCCTGACCCAGGGTGTCTACCTCTGGGGCCCTGTCGGCCGGGGCAAGACCTGGCTGATGGACCAGTTTCACCGTTGCCTGCAACACCCCAGCCGGCGCCAGCACTTTCACCATTTCATGGCCTGGGTGCACCAGCGGTTGTTCCAGCTCAACGGCACCGCCGACCCGCTGCTGGCCCTGGCCCGTGAACTGGCCCGGGAGATTCGCGTACTGTGCTTCGACGAGTTGTTCGTCAATGACATCGGTGACGCGATTATCCTCGGCCGCCTGTTCCAGGTGTTGTTCGACCAAGGCGTGGTGATTGTTGCCACCTCCAACCAACCGCCCGACCAACTCTACCGCGATGGCTTCAACCGTGACCGCTTCCTGCCCGCGATTGCCGCCATTGAACGGCACATGCGGGTGTTGTCGGTGGCCGGCGAGCAGGACCATCGCCTGCATCCGGGCGCTGTGCGGCAACGTTACTGGGTCACTGAGGCCGGCGAGCGCGGCGTGCTGGGTGAAGTGTTCCACCAACTCAGCCCGGCTGACCCCGGCAGCGAGCAGCCGCTGGCCATTGGCTCAAGGCAGATAAACGTCATCCGGCGCAGCGAGCAGGCCATCTGGTGCCGCTTCACCGACCTCTGCGAGCAGCCCTTGGCGGCGATGGAGTTCATGGCCCTGTGCGACCGTTACCCGTCAATTCTGCTGGAAGGCGTGCCAGCGTTAGGTGGCGAGCAACGGGCCGGGCGGATTGCGCGCGGTACCGAGGATGGTGCGGCGCGGGTCGCGGCAGGGGACCGGGAGCTGCCGGCGCTGTCGCCCAAGGACGATGCGGTGCGCCGGTTCATTGCCCTGGTCGACGAATGCTACGACCGCCGAGTGGCGTTGTACCTGGAGGCGCAGGTGCCGCTTGACGCGCTTTATACCCAAGGGTACTTGGCGTTCCCGTATCAACGCACCTTGAGCCGCTTACGCGAGATGCAATTGCAACGCTTCGGCTAAGCCCCTGTGGGAGCGCATAAGTTTAGATTTTGCCCAAGGCAGTTTCGCCCACTCAGTAGGTTGGGGGCTAGCCCACTCAGCGCCCCAACCACTCGATCAGCGTCCGGTTGAACCGCATCGGCTCTTCGATCTGCGGCGCGTGACCCATACCCTCGAACGTCACCAGTTCACCCTGGGGGATCAGCTTGGCCACCTGTGGTCCCAGCACCTGGTATTTGCCCAAGCGTGCCTTGACCTCTGGCGGCGCGATGTCGCTGCCGATGGCCGTGGTGTCCTGGTCACCGATCAGCAACAGGGTCGGCATCTTCAGGTCCTTGAACTCGTGGTACACCGGCTGGGTGAAAATCATGTCGTAGATCAACGCCGAGTTCCACGCCACTGCTTCATGCCCCGGCCCTTGGTTGAGGCCCACCAGCATCTGTACCCAGCGCTCATACTCCGGCTTCCAGCGCCCGGCGTAATAGGTCTTGCGCTCATACTCACGCACCCCGGCGGCATCGAGCTTGAGCTCCCGTGCATACCACTGGTCCACCGTACGGTAGGGGACGCCCAGGGCCTTCCAGTCTTCCAGGCCAATCGGGTTGACCATCGCCAGGCGTTCGACTTGCTGCGGGTACATCAGCGCATAGCGGGTCGCGAGCATGCCGCCGGTGGAGTGGCCAAGCACAATGGCCTGCTTGACGCCCAGCTGGTCGAGCAAGGCGTGGGTGTTGTCCGCCAATTGCTGGAAGCTGTACTGGTAATACGCAGGTTTGCTTGAGGTGCAGAAGCCGACCTGGTCGGGGGCGATGACCCGGTAGCCGGCTTTGCTCAGTGCATTGATGGTGGTTTCCCAGGTAGCGGCGCAGAAGTTCTTGCCATGCATCAGCACCACGCTGCGGCCATTGGCCTGGCCTTGGGCGGGTACGTCCATGTAGCCCATCTGCAGGGCTTGGCCCTGGGAGCTGAAGTCGAAATGCTTGAGCGGGTGAGGGTAGCTGAACCCTTCGAGTTGTTTGCCGTAGGTGGGCGACTCGGCAGCAAGGGCCGGGCCGCCGACAAGGCAGGCAAGGGCCAGGGCGGTTGCGCGCAGCATGGGGGCACTCCGTGTAGGGCCATGTAGGAATAAGCGACTGTAACAGCCAGTTGACCGCCTGAAGCGGCAAAGGTGTTACCAGGCGTGAAACCAGCCCAGGGTGATCATCGCCACCACGGCGTAACGGCCGGCCTTGGCCAGGGTCACCAGCAGCATAAAGCGCCAGAAGGGCTCACGCATGATCCCCGCGATCAGGGTCAGCGGGTCGCCGATCACCGGCATCCAGCTCAGCAGCAGCGACCACTGCCCCCAGCGCTGGTAGCGGTGTTGCGCGCGTTCGAGCTGGCGGGCGCTGAACGGGAACCAGCGCTTGTCACGCAGGTGCTCGATGGCCCGGCCCAATACCCAGTTGACTACTGAACCGAGCACATTGCCCAAGGTGGCCACCAGCAACAAGGTCGGCCAAGCGTCGGGCTGGCGCAGCAGCAAACCAACCAGCACGGCCTCCGATTGCAGCGGCAGCAGGGTGGCGGCGCCGAAGGCGCTGAGGAACAGCGCCCACTCGCTGAGCATCAGTAGTTGGCGACCACGGTGTCCTGGCCATCCTGGGTCACACCGATGACCTGGTAGGCGTCTTTGTGGTCACCCATTTCCATCCCCGGCGAGCCCATGGGCATGCCGGGGACGGCCAGGCCCTTGAGGTCGTTGCGTTTGGCCAGCAGGCGGACCTGTTCGGCCGGCACATGGCCTTCGACGAACTTGCCGTCGATCACCCCGGTATGGCACGACGCCAGGCGCGGTGCCACGCCCAGGCGTTGCTTGACTGCGCTCATGTTCGGTTCGACGTGGTCGTTGACGGTGAAGCCGTTGTCGCGCAGGTGGCTGATCCAGGCCTTGCAGCAGCCGCAGTTGGGGTCGCGGTAGACATCGATGGCCTCGGCGGCCTGGGCCAGGCCAGTGATAGCCAGCAGCCCGAGGGTCAGCAGGTGTTTGTGCAGCATGGTGAAACACTCCTTTAGAAACGCAGGCGGATACCGGCCACCAGGCGGGTCTGGCCGGTGTCTTCGCCGTCTTCGCGGGCCTGGTCGGCGCGGTTGCCGTGCAAGCGATTGAAACTGACCCCGACGTACGGCGCGAAACCACGGCTGATTTCATAGCGCAGGCGCAGGCCGATTTCGCTGTCGGCCAGCCCCGTGCCTTGCTCGCGGCGCGCATCGTCGCGGCCAAAAACGTTGGCTTCCAGGGTGGGTTCGAGTACCCAGCGGTTGGTCAGCAGCATAGCGTAAGCGGCTTCCAGGCGCAGCGCGGTCTGTTGCCGCTCGCCGACGTAGGCAGTGGCCTCCAGCTCAACGCCATACAGCGGCGTGCCCTGGATACCGAAGGCTCCCCAGGCCTGCCCGCTGGCGGGCTTGAAGTCTTGGCGCAGGCCGCCGACCAGTTCCCACCAAGGGCTGATGGCGTGGCCCCAGAGCGCCTGCAGTTCGGCCTTGTGGGTCTTGCCCTGCTCGCGTTCGCCCTCGCTGCGCAGCCACAGGCGGTCGATGTCGCCGCCGACCCAGGCGCTGGCGTTCCAGTTCAACGCGCCGCTGCTGTCGAAGTGCTGGTATTCAAGCTGGTCGACGATCACCGCCCCGTTCAGCGCCCGGTCATGCACCTGGTGCCCTGGCAGCGGCGGGAAAGCCGCGCGACGGTCGGCGTCACTGAGCACCGGCAGCGGCGTACGCGGTGGTTGCGCAGGCGGCGTTGCGTGGTACATCTGGCTATGATCCATGGGCATGGCGCCGTGGCCCATGTGCTGCAGGCCGGCGGCCATGGCGCGTTCACTGGCGAGCAGCGCCACCAGGGCCACACCGGTGACGATGCGACGGTTATTGAGCTCATTCATCGACGCGTACCTCGCGGAACATGCCGGTCTCCATGTGGTAGAGCAAATGGCAGTGGTAGGCCCAGCGGCCCAGGGCGTCGGCAGTGACTCGGTAGCTGCGACGGCTGCCAGGCGGGATGTCGACGGTGTGCTTGCGCACCATAAAGCGCCCCTGTTCGTCTTCCAGGTCGCTCCACATGCCATGCAGGTGGATGGGGTGGGTCATCATGGTGTCGTTGACCAAGGTGATGCGCACCCGCTCGCCATAGGCCAGGCGTAACGGTGCGGCATCGCTGAACTTGACCCCGTCGAACGACCAGGCAAAGCGCTCCATGTGGCCGGTCAGGTGCAGCTCGATGTCGCGTGAGGGTTCGCGGCCATCCGGGTCGGGGTAAGGGCTGCGCAGGTCGGCGTAGGTCAGCACGCGCCTGCCGTTGCCGCGCAGGCCGATGCCTGGGTCGGCGAGGTTGGGCCGTGGGGCCATGGTCTGCATGTCTACCAGTGGGTTGCCGGTCTCGCTGGGTGGGTGTTGCTGCAGGGCGGCCATGCTGGAATGGTCCATGCCGGCCATGTTGCTGTGGTCCATGCCTGCCATGGCGCCGTGGCCCATGTCGGCCATGCTCAGTATGGGGCGCGGGTCGGGTTGCGGCACGGGCGCCTGCAGGCCGTTGGTGCGGGCCAGGGTGCCGCGCGCGTAGCCACTGCGGTCCATGCTCTGGGCATACAGCGTGTACGCGGGCAGGTCGCCGACGGTCACCAGCACGTCGTAGGTTTCGGCCACGGCGATGCGCAGTTCGTCCACGCTCACGGGTGTCACCGGCAGGCCGTCGGCGGCGATCACGGTCAGTGTCAGGCCGGGGATGCGGAAGTCGAAATAGGTCATGGCCGAGGCGTTGATCAGCCGCAGGCGCACGGTTTCGCCCGGCTGGAACAGGCAGGTGAAGTTGCCATCCGGTGGTTGGCCATTGAGCAAGTAGGTGTAGGTGGCTGCGCTGACATCGGCCAGGTCCGTGGGGCTCATGCGCATGCGGGCCCAGCTCATGCGCTCGGCGACAGTGGTGCTCCAGCCATGGTCGGCCACGTCATCGATGAAATCGCCGAGCGTACGTTTGTGGTAGTTGAAGGCGTCGGACTGTTTTTTCAGGGTCGCCAACAGCTGTTCAGGGGGCTGGTCCGACCAGTCGCTGAACAGCAGCACATGGTCACGCTGGTACTGATGCGCCTCGGGTTCGCGGGGTTCGATCACGATCGCCCCATACACCCCGGCCTGCTCCTGCAGCCCGGAATGGCTGTGGTACCAGTAGGTGCCGCTTTGGCGCAGGGTGAAGTGGTAGAGGTAGTCGCCGCCCGGCTCGATACCGGCAAAGCTCAGGCCTGGCACACCGTCCATGTTGGCCGGCAGGAGGATGCCATGCCAATGGATCGAGGTGCTTTGGGCGAGGCGGTTACGCACGCGCAGGCTGACGGTGTCACCTTCGCGCCAGCGCAGCAGCGGGCCGGGTAGGCTGTCGTTGACGGTCAGGGCGGTGCGCGGGCGGCCGGTGATGTTGACTGCGGTCTGGCCGACCGACAGCTCGAAGTGCTGGCCGGCCAGGTCGCGGCCGTCGGCGGCCTGGGCCAGTGGCCGCCAAAGCCCCAGGCCCGCCAGCGTAGTGGCGGCGCCCAGGCCTTTGACGAAGGTACGGCGGGAGGGGTTGCGCAACATGGCGTGGCCTCATGCGAGAGAGCCTTGATGTTGGCCGTTGCTGGCTGTCAGCCAGCTGAGCTGCGCATTACAGCGTTGTCAGGCGGCGGCCTCGTCGTGGCGCAGGTCACGCATCAGCAGGCCGTACGCCAGCGGGACCTGCTCCGGAATCGGCAGGTACACCACATGGCCGTCACCCGGAGCTACCTCGATGGCCTGCTGCTGGCGGTCGCACAGGCGGTGCAGGTCGAAATGGTAGTTGCCGCGCGGGGTCATCAGCTCCAGGTGGTCGCCCACGGCGAAGCGGTTCTTGACCTTGATCTCAGCCAGGCCGTCCACACGCGCGCCGGTCAGTTCGCCGACGAACTGCTGGCGGTCAGACACCGAGTTGCCACGCTGGTAGTTCTGGTACTCATCGTGCACATGCCGGCGCAGGAAGCCTTCGGTGTAGCCGCGCTGCGCCAGGGATTCGAGGTTGCCCATCAGGGCGCGGTCGAAAGGTCGGCCTGCCACGGCGTCGTCGATGGCCTGGCGGTAGGACTGCACCGCGCGGGCGCAGTAGAAGTGCGACTTGGTGCGGCCTTCGATTTTCAGCGAGTGCACGCCCATGCTGGCCAGGCGTTCGACGTGCTGGATGGCGCGCAGGTCCTTGGCGTTCATAATGTAGGTGCCGTGTTCGTCCTCGAACGCCGGCATCGCTTCGTCCGGGCGGTTGCTTTCCTGCAGCAGGAAGACCTGATCGGTAGGGGCACCGAGGCCCAGGGTCGGTTGCACTTCGCGCACGATGTCGCCGGTGGCATCCTCGCTGGCCGGCGTAGCGTCGTATTTCCAGCGGCAAGCATTGGTGCAGGTGCCTTGGTTGGCGTCGCGCTTGTTGAGGTAGCCCGACAGCAGGCAGCGGCCGGAGTAAGCCATGCACAGGGCACCGTGGACGAACACTTCCAGTTCCATGTCCGGCACGTGGTGGCGGATGTCTTCGATTTCTTCGAGCGACAGCTCCCGCGACAGGATCACCCGGCTCAGCCCCAACTGCTGCCAGAACTGCACGCTGGCCCAGTTGACGGTGTTGGCCTGCACCGACAAATGCACCGGCATCTGCGGGTAGTGCTGGCGCACCAGCATGATCAGGCCGGGGTCGGACATGATCAGCGCATCCGGCGCCATCGCAATCACCGGTGCGAGGTCCTTGAGGAAGGTTTTCAGCTTCGCATTATGCGGGGCGATGTTGATCACCACGTAGAAGCGCTTGCCCAGGGCATGAGCCTCCTGGATGCCCAGCGCTAGGTTGGCGTGATCGAATTCATTGTTGCGCACCCGCAGGCTGTAACGCGGCTGGCCGGCATAGACGGCGTCGGCGCCGTAGGCGAAGGCGTAGCGCATTGTCTTGAGGGTGCCAGCGGGGGCCAGCAGTTCGGGCTTGGCGGGAAGGGTCATGTGCGCACCGGGGCAAAAGGCCTGAATGCTATGGCTTGGCGGTTTTGCCGGCATTGACCTGAATCAACGGCGCGACGGCACTTTTACCCCTACGCCGCGCACTAACGTTCAGGACACTTGAGGATCCTTCATGAACGAAACCGCTTTGCAGAACAGAGCCTTGGCCGTGCTACTGGCACTGGTGACCATCGCCTTCGTGTGGATCTTGCTACCTTACTACGGGGCGATCTTCTGGGCGGTGATTCTCGGCATCCTGTTCGCGCCGCTGCAGCGCAGCCTGCTGATACGGTTTGGCAGGCGGCGCAACCTTGCCGCCGCCACGACGCTGTTGATTTGCCTGGTGGTGGCTGTATTGCCTGTGATCATCACCAGTGCCTTGTTGGTGCAGGAGGGGGCGACGTTGTACCAGCGCATCGAGAGCGGGCAATTGGACATTGCCGGCTACGTCGAGCATGGCATGAACATGCTGCCGGGGTTCGTGCAGCACGGCCTGGACAGCTTGGGCATCGGCAACCTGGAAGGGCTGCGCGAGAAGATCACCAAGTGGGCCACCCAAGGCAGCCAGGCGTTGGCCAGCCAGGCCTACAGCTTTGGGCAGGGCACATTCGAGTTTCTGGTGAGCTTCGGCATCATGGTCTACCTGCTGTTCTTTTTCCTGCGTGAAGGGGCCGAGGTCGCGCGTCGCGTGCGCCTTGCGGTGCCGCTGCCCGAACACCAGAAGCGCCGCTTGCAGCTGAAGTTCAACCGTGTGGTGCGGGCAACGGTCAAGGGCAACGTGTTGGTTGCCATTACCCAGGGCGCGCTTGGCGGCTTCATATTCTGGGTGCTGGATATCCCCAGTGCGTTGGTGTGGGCGGTGATGATGGCGTTTCTGTCGCTGCTGCCAGCGGTGGGGGCGGGGATCGTGTGGGCGCCGGTGGCGGCGTATTTCCTGTTGAGCGGGGCGATTCTGCCGGGGGTGATCCTCACGGCGTTCGGGGTGCTGGTGATCGGCCTGGTGGACAACGTGCTGCGCCCGATTCTGGTGGGCAAGGACACGCGCATGCCGGATTACCTGATTCTGGTGTCCACCTTGGGTGGGTTGGCGGTGTTCGGGCTCAACGGGTTTGTGATCGGGCCCTTGATCGCCGCGTTGTTCGTGTCGAGCTGGGCCATTTTTGTCGCCACCAAGCCGCAGGTGCAGTTGCCGCAGTAGGGCTGCTTTGCAGCCCATCGCCGGCAAGCCGGCTCCCACAGGTGCGGCGCTAACCTTGGCGTCTGCACAGATCCTGTGGGAGCCGGCTTGCCGGCGATGAGGCCTGTTACAGCCAGATCGCATCCCAGTGTGAGTAATCCCCAATTCGCTCTACCAAACCCGCCCGCTTAGGGTTCAAGACGATGTAACGTGCCACTGCCTGCACATTCTCCTCCCTTCGCAAGGCTCGATCATGAAAGCCTTTCTGCCAGAGCCGCCCACTGCGCCCTTGCAGTCTGTTGATCGCCAGCGTGCTAC
This sequence comes from Pseudomonas sp. LAIL14HWK12:I7, assembly GCF_000483465.1. NCBI lineage: Bacteria > Pseudomonadati > Pseudomonadota > Gammaproteobacteria > Pseudomonadales > Pseudomonadaceae > Pseudomonas > Pseudomonas sp. LAIL14HWK12:I7. The sequence goes on along the minus strand of NZ_KI519607.1, from coordinate 37,138 downwards.
GAGACTTCACCCGGCGCATCAGGGTTTTCAGGCTCACCGGCCCCAGCTCAACCAGCCAATGAAAATGGTCAGGCATCACCACCCATGCCAGAGATTGAGCTGCGCCTTCGTCCTGCGCCTGGCGCAACTGAGCGACCAGCAAGCGGGCAGACTGAAGCTCATTCAGAAGCGGGGCTCTGTGTAGCGTTGTGCTGGTTAATAGGTATAACCGGTTGGGCTCTGAAAACCGACCGAGTCTCAATTGGCTAGAGCGAGGACTGTCCATGTTGCCTACTCCTGATGGTTTGCTCATCAGGCTAGTGACAGTGGGCTGTTGGTGCAGGCTGAATTGAGACCCAGTATTTCAAATTTAATGGACGCCGCTCCCATCGCCGGCAAGCCCCCCACAGGGATAGCGCTGGCCTTGAGCACTGCGCATTTTTTGTGGGAGCCGGCTTGCCGGCGATGGGCTGCAAGGCAGCCCCGTTTGGGTCGGGTCAGGATGCCTGCGGCATCTCGCCCTTGGCCAGACGCCGGTTGATGTCGGCAATCACTTCGGGCAGCTCATTGATGGTGTCGATCAGGTAGTGCGGGCGGGAGCTGGCGAACAGCGCGTGAATGCGCGTGCGCTCGCGCTCCAGTTTCTCGGCACTCAATGCCCGGTAGCCTTCCCAGGTCAGCCCCAGGGCGTTGCCGGAGCACACCAGTGCCACCGTCCACATGCCTGCACGGCGGCCTTCGAGGATGCCCGGTACGGTGTCATCGACCTTCACGCAGGCGGCCACGTCATCGATGCCCAGGGCAATCACGTTGGCCAGGGCCTGGGCCGGCCAGGGGCGGCCGTTCGGGGTTTCGTCGGTGGCCACCACATGGTCGGCGACATAGCCGTTTTGGGCGGCCAGCTCCACCACCTTGTCCATCACCACCTTCGGGTAGCCCGAACACGAGCCAATCTTCAGGCCGTCCTGGCGCAGGCCGGTGAGGGTGTCCAGGGCGCCCGGGATAAGCGCCGAGTGCACGGCGATCTTCTCGATCTGCAGCGGCATGAAGCGGTTGTAGATGGCCGTGACGTCATCGTCGGTGGGCGTGCGGCCGAACACCTTGCGGTAGCGTTCGGCGATTTCCGGCACGTTACACAGGGTGCGGATGTGGTCCCACTTGCCCATGCCCATCGGGCCTCGGGCTTCTTCGATGGACACCTGGACGTCGAACTCGGCGAAGGCTTCGACGAAGATCTGGGTGGGGGCGAACGAGCCGAAGTCGACCACGGTGCCGGCCCAGTCGAGGATGGCGGCTTGCAGCTGGGTAGGGTTGCTGTAGTTCATGTGCGCTATTTCCTGAATTGGGGTGGGCAAAGGGTCAGATGTCCAGCACTTCCATTTCCCGCAGCACCTCGGCCACGGCGTTGACCGCAGCCTGCATGCCCTCCGGCCCGACCACGCCGATGCAGCCGACGCGGAAGGTCTCGACCTGGGTCAGCTTGCCGGGGTAGAGGATGAAGCCCTTGGCCTTGACCCGCTCGTAGAAGTCTTTGAACTGGTAGCGGGCATCGTTCGGGGCATGGAAGGTGACGATGATCGGCGCCTGGATATCGGCCGGCAGGAAGCTGCGCAGGCCGAGGGCGGCCATGCCGTCGAGCAGGGCCTTGCAGTTGTCGGCGTAGCGCTGGTGGCGCGCGGGCAGGCCGCCTTCTTCGTTGTACTGCTGCAGCGCTTCATGCAGCGCCGCGACCACGTGGGTAGGTGGGGTGAAGCGCCACTGGCCGGTCTTGGCCATGTAGGCGTGCTGGTCATGCAGGTCCATGGCCAGCGAATGGGCATTGCCTTCGGCAGCGGCCAGGGCGGTTTTTTCGGCGAAGACGAAGCCCATCCCCGGCACGCCTTCCAGGCACTTGCCCGAGGCAGCGATCAGTGCGTCGAAGGGGACCTCGCGGGCATCGATCGGCAGTGCGCCGAACGAGCTCATGGCGTCGATGATCAGGCGCTTGCCGTGGCGCTTGATCACCTGGGCGATCTCGGCCAGTGGGTTGAGGATGCCGGTGCTGGTTTCGCAGTGGATCAACGCCACGTGGGTGACGGCTGGGTCGGCGGCCAGCAGGCGGTCGACATCGGCGGCGGAGGTCGGTTGGTCTTCGGCGGTTTCGAAGGTGCTGTAGGTGCGGCCCAGCACCTTGCAGATTTTCGCCAGGCGTTGCCCATAGGCGCCGTTGATCAGCACCAGCACCTTGCCATTGCGGGGTACCAAGGTGCCGATGGCGGCTTCCACGGCGAAGGTGCCGCTGCCTTGCAGGGGGACGCAGTGGTGGCTGACGCTGCCGTCGATGATCGCCAGCAGTTGCTCGCAGACGCTGGCGGTGAGTTGGTTGAAGTCGTTGTCCCAGGAGCCCCAGTCCACCAGCATGGCTTGGCGGGTGCGCAGCGACGTGGTCAGGGGGCCGGGGGTCAGCAGGATGGGTGCTTTGCTCATTCCGTGGTTCCTCACAAGCGGCGGGTGGTCAGCCGAAAAATCTGGCGCTGAAACTACGGGGGCTAGGTTGCAATTGGCTAAGCTATCAATCAAATTGTTTGTTGTTATGCCAGCCATAAGTCAGGCCGATAGACATGAACCTGTTCCAGCTCCGCGCTTTCGATGCCGTCGCCCGTGAGGGCAGCTTCACCCGTGCCGCCGCGCGGCTGTTCATCAGCCAGCCGGCCGTGACTGGGCACGTCAAGGCGCTGGAGGAGCACTACCAGATCACCCTGCTCAGGCGCACGGCGCGGCGGGTGGAGCTGACCGAGGAGGGCACGCGGCTGGCGGCCATCACCCGGGCCATGTTCGGCCTGGCCGAAGAAGCCCAGGCGATGCTCGAAGCCAACCGGCAGTTGCTGACGGGCCGCCTGGAGGTGGCGGCGGACGGCCCGCACCGTGTGATGCCGATGCTCGCCCAGTTGCGCGAGCGCTACCCGGGCATCACCGTCAACCTGCGCTTGGGCAATGCCCAGGAAACCTTGGCCGCGCTGTTGTCCGAGCACGCCGATGTCGCGGTGCTGACCGAAATCGAACCGCGCAAGGGCTTGTACCTGCAAAGCCTGTGCGAGTCGCGGCTGTGCGCGTTGCTGCCAGCGGGGCATGCGTGGGCGGATGGTGAAGGCGACTTGCCGTTGACCGCGCTGAATCAGCAGATCATGGTGCTGCGCGAGCCCAGTTCGACCACCCGCCGTACGTTCGACAAAGCCTGTGCCGCCGCCGGGGTGCAGCCCCGTGTGCTGCTGGAGCTCGACAGCCGTGAAGCGGTGACCGAGGCGGTGGCGTCCGAACTGGGGGTTGGCGTGGTGTCGTCGACCGAGGTGGCCCACGACCCGCGCGTGGTGGCGCGGCCGTTGGCGGGAGACGGCCTGGTTAACCAGCACATGATCGGCTGCCTGGAGCGGCGCCGCGAACTGCGGTTGATCCAGGCGTTTCTGAGTTTGGCGGCCACCCTGTGAGGCAACGCTGGCGTTTTTCCTGCCCCGGCCTAAGATGGCCGGCATAGACCCACCTGGATGGCCGATGAGCGATAAAGACACCATCTCCATGCAACTGGTGCGTGAAGCCTTGTTGCAGACCTGCCCGGCCGGGCAGCCCGATGTCGGCGTGCTGCAGCGTGCCGGCATCGACCCGGCGCAGCTCGAGTTGCCCCAGGCACGTGTCTCTGCCGATGCCTATGCGCGGCTGTGGCGGCTGCTGGCGCGCCGCTGCAACGACGAGTTTTTCGCCATGGACCCACGCGGGCTGCCGGTGGGCAGCCTGGCGTTTCTGACGCGTGCGGCCATGGCGCAGCCTACGCTCGGGGCTGGCCTTGAAATTGCCATGGGGTTTCTGTCGCTGATGCTCGAAGACTTGCAGCCAAGCCTGGTGCGCCAGCAAAGCCTGGCTGAAATCGTCATCAACGAGCCGCGTGAGCAACCGCGCCGGGCCTTTACCTATTTTACCTTCTGGATGATCGTGCACGGCGTCGCGTGTTGGCTGGCGGGGCGGCGCATTCCGATCCTGGCCATCGACCTGCGCTGCGCCGAGCCGCCGTTCTGTGACGATTACCGGGTAATGTTCTCGGAGAACCTGCAGTTCGAACGCCCGCGCTCGCGCATCATCATTGCGGCCGACTGCCTGGACCTGCCGCTTAAGCGCACACCGCAGGAATTGCAGCGTTTTCTGGCCGAGGCGCCGGGCAACATCCTGGTCAAGTACCGCGACCCGGCCAGCCTGGCCCGGCGCATCCGTGGCCAACTGCTGGCCCTTGACCCGGCGCAATGGCCGGATGCCGAAAGCCTTGCCCACGACTTGTGCCTGTCTGGCGCGACCTTGCGGCGTCGCTTGGCCGACGAGGGCCAGACTTATCAGCGGCTCAAGGACAGCGCCCGCCGTGAGTTGGCCATCGCCTGGCTGGCGCAAACGGAGCCGGCCCTGGGCGAGATCGCCGAGCGGCTGGGGTTTGCCGACAGCAGTTCGTTCTACAAGGCCTTTCGCAAATGGTTTGGTTGTAATCCGGGGCACTACCGGGCGCTGATCCAGGCAGAAGGCCTTGGCGAAGCGCGAGGCGATTGAAGCGTTTCCAGCTGATGGATAGGGCATACAGGCACAAGCATGTACGGCCCATCGCCTACCACTGGAACCGCCATGCCCACGCCAACTGCCACTCAGCAATCGCCTGCCGTGCAAGCGAAGCTGTCGACTGCAACGGATGACTTCATCAAGGGCCAGTTACCCGACTGGTTAAAGCGCGCCACACCCGCACAGATCAATACGCTGCGCAGCCGTTTCAGTGAGCACAAGAAAAGCCAGGAGTTACTGCACGACGCAATCGGTGGCTTGCCTGCGCTGCGTGAATTTGCCGAGGCGCATTTTCAAACGCTGCTGCCAGACACCTTGCCGCAAGGCGTGCGTTTGGCTGATTTGTCCTGGATCAAAGTGGCCAACGCAGCCCAGCCGGATCTGAACAGGTTTACCTACCCCCGCAAGTACACCTACGAACCCGCGCTGGCCCGCCTGATGCAGGGCTTGCAAGCCGGTGCTGATTTTGTGTTGAGCAAGGGCCTGGGCTTTGAAGGTAGCACCACCCTGTTGGTGGAAGCCGATGAGGCGTTTATCGAACGCTGCCGGCAACTGGATGTGGGCAGGCGCTACCAGGATGAACTTGACCAGGTCTACAACCCGCAGAACCTGAACCTGCTTGCCGCGGACAAACGCAACGGCTTCAGCCTGGCCGTCGAGCTTGCTGCGCTCAAAGGGCACCTTACCGCGTGGGAGCATGCAGCCCTGCGCGATGTTGCGGCGTTTGCCCCGAATACCTATGGGCAGCCCAAACCGCACAGTGTCAGCACGCTCGATATGCTCGAGCAAACGCTTTCCAATACCTTGCTGATTGAGCTGCATACCCCCACCAATGTCAGCCAGGGTGTGCTGCTCTACCTGCCAGGCGATTCGCATAATGCCTTGCGCCGCTATGGCTCGATCACCGAGATGCAGCAGACGCTTGCCGTCGAATTGCAGCAAGCGGGCTTTCGCCAGGCGTTGGCGCAACAAGTGAGCCTGAAGCAGCGTCCTGGGTTTGTGCGGACACTCGGCTTGCGCTTGCAGGACACCCAGCCGGACCTGTCGCTGACGCGGGGTGAAATGGTCGAGGACGCCTTTCTTACGCTGGCCAGGCTGCAAGTGCTGCAGGCAAAAGACGACGCCCGGTTGCTGCTGGTGCCCACCGCCGACGTCGACAAGGCTGCAGACGAGCACAGCCTGCAGATGTGGAAGGCGCTGGGCATCGGCGTGGTCAACCTGGCCGGGCTGTTCGTGCCAGCAGTGGGCGCGTTGCTGTTGGGGCAACTGGTGGTACAGACCTTGTCCGAGGTGTTCGAGGGCGTCAGGGATTGGTCGCGGGGCCATCAGCATGAGGCGCTGCAGCATTTTCTGAGCGTCGCCGAGGTGGTGGCGCTCGCCGGCGCCACGGTCGCCGGGGTGGCGGTGGTGCGCAGTGTGTTCGTCGACAAGCTCGAACCCGTCGCGCTGGGCACGCAGCAGGTGCGGCTCTGGAACAACGACTTGGCGCCTTACGAAACAACGCCTGAAGACCGAAGCCTGCAACCCGACGGTTTGTATGGCGCGGGCAAGCGCCGCTGGCTGCGTTTGCAGGCCCGCTATTACGAAGTGCATCGCCCTGTGGCCAACGGTTCTTGGTGCTTGCGCCATCCGCTGGACGACAGTGCCTATGGGCCGGCGCTGGTGCACAACGGCGAGCGCGGCTGGCGCTTGCAGCTCGACCAGCCACTGGCGTGTGACGACAGCGCCCGCATGCTCGATTGCCTGTGGCCACAGGACCCGCCCGTCGACAGGCAGACGGCTGAGCAGATCCTGAAGGTGGCCGGTATTGACCAGGATGAGTTGCGCGGTGTGCTGGTGGAGAACCGTCCGGCCCCCATCACCCTCGCCGACACGCTGCGCCGTTTTGCTGCAGACGCACGTATCGAGGCCTTCGCTCGCCATTTAAGCAACGAAACGCGCCTGCCCCGTGATGAAGAGCTGCTGACCTGGCTAAGCGCGCAGCGCGAAGTGGCAGGCCCCCAAGCCGGCCTACGCGACAGGTTGCTGCAACAGCTGCCGGCCATGCGTTGGCGTGCGTTCGAACATTTGGCCTATGCCCCGCGCTCTGCGGCATCGGTGGCCGGGCTGGTGTTGCGCGAGTTCCCAGGTTTGCCGAAGGGTTACATTCCTGAGGTTTTGAAAGACTGCAGTGCAGTCGAATACGCCATTGCCCGGCGCGAGCAGCGCTTACCACTGCCACTGGCCAGCAAAGCGCGAGCGCTGCTGCGCGCCGCACGCCTGACCCGTGCCATTGAAGGTTTCTACCTGGCCAGTGCCAGTTGCAGCGAAACCGATGAGCTTGCCGTCGCCTTGATGCGCAAACTGCCAGCGTGGCCCGCCGGGCTTGCGCTGGAGGTGCGCGAGGCGACCCCGCAGGGCCGGCTGGTGGCCAGCTTTGTTCCAGAGGGCCAGGAAACGGCGCGTATTAAGTTGGTTCGCATTGATCGGTATTTCCACCTGTACGATGCGCAAGGGCAAGCCCTGGCACAGACCCACCCGGTACCTGCCACTGTTTTCGAAGCCTTGGTCGCGGCGTTGTCGCCAGCCCAGTTACAAGCACTCGGCCTTGAAGGGAGTGACCCCGCCCTGGCCTTGCGAGAAAAGCTGCGAGCACAGTTGCCAGCCTCACACCAGGATTGTGTGGCGCTGCTAGGGTGGACGCCGCAACAGCGCTGGTTCAACCCGGGCCAGCGCCTGGCTGATGGCCGCGTGGGCTACCTGCTAAGCGGCCGTGGTGCGGTGGTACAGACACCGCGGCAAACCTTGCTCACCGGCTTGCGCCGGCTTTTCCCGGGCTTGGACGACAACCAGCTGAGTCAGGAACTGGAGCATCTGTTGCAGGGCGAAGAGATGCCGTTTGCACGGCTGGCAGGTTTGCAGGATGACCATGAGCAATTGAATCGGGCGGTCAACCGTTGGGTATCCGCAGAGTTCAGCAACAGCAGGCGGGCCAGTCGGCAGTTGATCGCCGATCGGGTGCTCCGTGCCTGGCGTGGACAAGGGGAGCGCCTGTCATTGGGCTTCGGCGAACTGGCCAGCCTGCCGGCACTGCCGGGGCATGTGCAATTTCGCTTCGTCACGTCGCTGGTCATTAACGACACCGCCATCAGTAGTGTGCCGAGTGACTTTCTGCACAGCTTCACCCACGTGAACTACCTGAACCTCAGTGGTAACCGGTTGTTGAGTGTTCCGCCCGGACTCAGCTACCTGCCCCAATTACGGACACTACGGCTGTCGCGTAACTTGATCCGCCTGAGTGCGTCGGCTGTCGAGACACTTGCCGGGCTGTCCGAACTGTCACGGCTGGACCTGAGCTACAACCCGCTGGGGGCGCTGCACTTGCGCTTCAATCGGCTGCAGCAGCTAATGCACTTGAACCTGCGCTATTGCCGGCTCGGTATCTGGCCGCAGTACATCGAGCTGTGCCAGAACCTGCAGGTGGTCGACCTGCGTGACAACCAGCTCAGCGCTGTGGCCGATGAAACACTGCAGATGCCGCAAGCCTTTCGGCAGGTGTTTCTGGTGGACCGCAACCGCTTGAGCAACCGCCAAGTCATGGCCCTTTACGCGCCAGAGACGATACCCGAAGTCGCGGACGCCGCGATGGACCCCGCCTACGTGCGCGACCTGTGGCTTCAGGACTCGCCTGAGTCACAGCAAATCGAGCGAGGCTTGGCATGGGCAGCAATGGCCACGCATCGCAACAGCGACGCTTTCGTTCAAGTGTTGGGGCAATTGGAGCATGCCTCGGATTACGAGCAGGCACGCCCGCACATCGCCGGGCAGGTTTGGTCACTGCTGGAGCAGATGCAACGCGATGACACGCTGCGCGATGCCGTGTTCGAGCAGGCTGCCGACACACCCTCGGGCGAAAGGCGCGCAGTGGATGTGTTCAGCCGGATGCAACTGCATAGCTTGCAGGCACGTGCTGCGGCTAATGCCCATCGGCTCGAGCGCATCAACGAGCATATCGGCTTGGGGCTCAGCCTGTTCCGGTTGGACTTCCTGGCAGTGATTGCACGGGAGACGGCCGCACAGGTGAATGAGCAGCGGGAAATCGCCCGGCTGGATGACCCCGCGTTGATGGGCTTGGCGGATGTCGATGTCCGGGACATCGACATGCTCTATCGCGTCAGGCTGAGGGAGGCCCTGAACCTGCCTGGCCAACCCCAAACCCTGCGTAACGCCGAGGCGCTGGGTGTCAGTGAGGCATCGATAGAGGATGCCAGGCAACGTATCGAGCGGGTGGGCGATATCGAGACGTTCGCCGAAGACTTGAGCCAGCGTGGCTTCTGGCAGCGCTACTTACGTAGCCAGCACGCAGAAGATTTTCTCGCCTTGGAGCGTGCTCATAGTGAGCGTGTCCGCAGGTTGCACGCCGAGCAGGCAGACGCACCTGCGCCAGTGCGTGCGCAGGCCTTGGAGAACCTGGAAATCGAGCACGAGTCAGCCCTGCACCGTCACAGCGTGGCACTGACGCGCTTCGAGCTGAGGACCAACCTGGCCCGCCAGGGCTGACATTAGCTGCGCCATCAGCCCTTGAACGTGCCTGCAGGGGCGGTTTTCCGGGTTCAGGCAGGGGGTGGTGAGCCGCAGAGTTAGCGGCTCATCCACCACTGTGATCACCGCCATGACCGAACCGACCCCAGACCTCCCGCGCCAACAGGCAATCGATGCGTTCATCGCGCAAACGCTGCCTGATTGGCTGAAAAACGCCGATCACGAACAGTTGCTGGCCCTGCGCAGCCGCTTCGACGCGCACATTCAGAGCCAACAGAAGATTCAGCAGACGTTTGCCCGGCTGCAGTCGATCGACACGTTCGCCACAGCGTTGCTACAAGAGCGGTTGCGCGTCGCCATGGCACTGAACATCACGTTGGCCAAAGCGCAATGGCGAGAGCAGCGTTTCAAGAAAGTCGATGATGCGCCAGCCAAGCAGTTCGAACCCTACTTCCTGCGCCAGCCGGCCTTGCAGAGACTTATGCAGAATTTCAAGGCTAGTGAGTCGTTTTATCCAGATACTGGCCTGGTGTACCCGCACGATCCAGTATCGGGCGATGCGGAGGAGGTGTTGACCACCTCGGCTGACACACTGGTCGAGACCTGCCGGGTGCTGGATATTGGCAAACAGTACCAGCAGCACCTCGACACGCTGCTCAATGCCGACTGTACGGCCCTGATTGCCGAAGACAAGCGCTTGCAACTGGCCTTGGCGATCGAAATCGCGGCGTTGAAAGAGCAGCTACCGGACGATGACCTGGCGATGTTGCGGCGGATCTTGCAAGGCAAGCCACCGACGCACGCCCGCAGTAACCGCGCCTATGTAGGGGCGTTGACCGTGCTGGGCTGTCGGGTAGAGGGCGCTATGGCATTCGAGTGCAGAGATGTCGCCCCCTTGGTCGGCTCTGGGTCTTCCGTCGTGACCGGTGTCATCGTGTATCTGCCAGACGACCCTGAACAGTCGCTGCGTGCCTATGGCACTTGGCGCGAGGCCAGCCTGGACCTTGGCAGGCGTTTGCGCGATCCCGGCTATCAGCGGGCATTTAGCCAGCGCATCGCGTTAGCCGACCGGCCTGAGTACCTCACCACCTTGAGCAAACGCCTGGCCGATAAAAAGACCGATGCCCAGTGCGATTGCGAGGCGATCCATGAGGCGTTGTTCGCGACATTGGCAGCCCAGCAGTTGCAGCGGATTCGCGACAATGCGGGGTTTATCGCGGTGCCCACCGCGCAGGTCGATGCCCGGGTCAGCGCCCAACGCCTGAAAACGCTGGAAGCGATAGGGATGGGCCTGCTCAACCTGGCCGGCCTGTTTGTACCCGTGATCGGTGAGGTGCTGGCGGCCGACATGATCGGCCAGACGCTGAAGGACGTGTGCGAGGGAGCCGAGGACTGGCATCAGGGGCATCGCCATGAAGCCATCGAGCACCTGCTGGGCGTCGCTGAAACGCTGGCGGTCGGCGCTGCCTTGGCTGGCGGTACAGCCGTGGTCGCCCGAGGCTTCACCCGCAGCGCGCAGGTCGATCAATTGTTGCCGGTCCTCAACGATGGTGGAGCGCCGCGGCTGTGGAACGGGGATATCAGCCCTTTCGAGGACAAGGCGCCGCCCACCGACCTGCTGGCCCTGGACAACGGCTTGCTCGCCAAGGGGGAGGGGCGCTGGTGGCGCAACGGCGATACCTACTACCAGGTCAGGCCGGTGTCTGGGCGCAGTGCCTGGCAGCTGCGCCACCCGCAACGTGAGGCAAGCTTCGGCCCACTACTGGAATTCAACGGCGAGCGCAGCTGGCGCTTGCCGACCGAGCGACCCTTGGCATGGCAAGGGGAGGGGCTGCTGTTGGGGCGCCTTTGGCCGCCGGCTGCAGCGCTGAGCGATCAACGTATCGGGCAGATCCTCAAGGTGGCCGATGTCGACCTGGAACACCTGCGCGGGCTGTTGGTGGAGGCGCGGCCGTTACCGGTGGCGTTGCGTGACACGGTCGAACGGTTTGCCGTTGAGGCGCGCATCGAGGCGTTCTTCACGCAATTGGCCGATGGCCAACCCGCAGATGCCCCACTGTGGCAGTGGTGTATGGACAGCTTGCGCATCGAAGCGTTGTCTTTGGAGGAGCAACGCCTAGAACTGCTGGATGACGTGGCAGATTTGAGGGAGCAACTGCTGGAACATTTTTCGCGCCAATACCTGGCAGCAGACCCTTTGTTACCGTTGATCCGGCGAGACTTCAACGGCCTGCCTGACGCCTACGCGCTCGATGTGCTCAAGTCGGCAACCGACACCGAGCGCCAGTGGATGCTGAGGGAAGACCGCATCCCCTTACCGGTTGCCGAAAAGGCCCGTGAGCATTTGCAACTGTCGCGGCTGACGCGCATGCGTGAAGGCCTGTACCTCAAGGGCAGCTATCACCCCGATACGGTCAAACTGGTGTTTGCGCTGTTGCGCCAGCAGGCCAACCTGACCGGGGCGGTCGACTTGCAATTGCGCGAAGGCTCAGATGTCGGCCGGTTATTGGCGCAGTTGCAGCCAGACAAGGGCTCGGAATATGTCACCACGGTGTTGGTGAAGTGCCCTGGCGGGTTCAAGTGCTATGACGCGCAGGGGCGTGAAGTGGATATCGACCTGCGCGACCCCGTCGATATCGCCGACGTGTTGGCCAGGCACCTGGCCCCTGGTGATCGTGCTCGCCTGACCTGGGATGGCAGCCAGGCCCCCGAGCAAATCCGCAATGCGCTGCGCAGCTGGCTACCTCGCGAGCGTCAGGCGCAAGCCGACCTCATCGGGTTGCGCGAGATCAAGCCTACGCGCAGCCCTTTGCGAAGGCTTGCCGATGGGCGAGTCGGTTACCTGCTCAACGGGCGTGATGAACTGCCTGATTCGCTCCGGCAAGACCTGGCCGGTGCGGTGGGGGATTTGTTCCCCTCTTTCCGCGCACTGGAAGTGGACCGCTACGTGTCGGTATTGCTCGAATCGCCGGAGACCGCGTATGCCGCGATGATCCGGCTGTACAGGGAATATATGGGAATGGACCGGGCTCTGCATGCCTGGATGTTGGACGTGCCTCCCGGCAACTTGCGTGGCGCGCGTCATCATGTGGCCAGCATGTTGCGCCGCAGTTGGCGCCTGGAAGGGCTGCGCATCGATGCCCAAGGCGCGAGTCGGGAGTATCGGCGCTTGAGCCTAGTCGGGATTGAGGTCGGGAGCTTGCCCACATTGCCTGTCGGCACACAGTTCGGTCATGTCACCGACCTGGGCTTGATCGGCCTGCGCCTGCAGACGTTGCCACAAGGTTTTCTGCGCTGCTTCACGGGGCTGCGATTACTCAATCTCAGCAATAATGCCCTGACGACGCTGCCAGCGGAGATCGCCGAGCTGAATCTGCTGAGCAGCCTGCGTGTGTCACACAACCGCATCCGCATGACCGAGGCGTTAGCGACCAGCCTGAGTGGGTTGTCGCAGTTGGACACGCTGGACCTGAGCTTCAACCGCTTGGGCGGCGTCAGCCTGCAATTGGGTGAGTTGGCACACCTCAGGGTGCTGAACGTGCGGCGGACCAACCTGCAGACCGTACCCGTCGGGCTTGAGCGTTGTGTACAGCTGGAGTCGGCCAACCTGCGTGACAACCGCATCGCCCACGTGCGGCAAAGCCTGTTCGCCATGCCCTTGCAGCGTCGTCGCGCGGTACTGCTGGAGAACAACCCGCTGGCACTGGCCGAGCGTGAACGTTTTCATGCCGTCAACCCACTGCCGGCCCTACCGCCAGAGCCTGCCGAGAACTTTGCGCAAGCCCGGGGGCAATGGCTGGAGCAATTGGATGAGCCCGCCAGGGCTGGCCGCGAGCTGCAGTGGAATGCATTGCAGGCCCTTGATGAAAGTTCTGAGTTTTTCAGTTTGCTGAGGGCGTTGACCCTGACCAGCGACTTCCGGCGCGAACCCCAGGACCTGGCGCGCCGGGTATGGACGGTGATCGCGGCGGCCAGCGAGGATGCTGCCCTGCGTGATGAACTGTTTGAAACGGCCTCTTCACGTGGCTGTGTGGACAGCGTGATCTCGTGTTTCAGTGCGCAGGAGGTGGGGGTGATGGTGGCGCAGGCGATGCGCGCCGAAGGGGAACCAGCACAGCAAAGCGCCTTGCTTGAACTGGCCACAGGCTTGTTCCGACTGGATCAAGTCGAGGCACAGGCACGCTTGGACATCGAGCGGCGCGTGGCGCTGGAGGAGGACAGGTTGCGCGGCGCCGGGTTGGCCGAGGCTGATGCGGCACAGCGGGCCCGTGACAGCGTGGATGAGATTGAGGTCAGCTTGGCTTACCGAATTGGCCTGGCACGTGTGTTGAGCCTGCCGGGTCAGCCAAAAACCATGCAGTTCGAGGCACTGGGTGGCGTCAACCAGCAGCAGCTCGACAATGCCGCGGCTTCAGTGCGCTGGGCAGAAAGTACCGATGCACTGGTGAATTACATCAGTGATCGGGATTTCTGGGTCAGGTACCTGCGGGCACGCCATGACGATGAATTCGTCCAGATCAGGCAACCGTTCGATGAGCAAATGGAGGCAGAAAGCCCGCTGGATGCAGCGCGTGGGAGGCAGATCCAGCTTGCATACGATGAGGCTGAACGGCGGTTGATCCTGCGCCTGACGCGCAAGGCCCTGAGCGAACAGGCCTCAGGCCAAACCGCTCATCACGATTGAGCAATTAGGCCATTGCCGAGCGGCAGGTGTAGCGACACCATCGTCAGATAACGGGTGCACTCCAACAATAAAAAGCCAGGAGTCTGATGATGCGTAACTACGCCGAGGCCGCTCGTGCCTTCGACCATGCACAGGCCGCCGCTGATGCCCTGCAGGGCGATCTGTCTGCGCTCAACGCCTGCGTCGAATGCTGCGACCGCCATGTGGGCAGCGACAAGCTCGCCCTGCTGTGGGTGAACCGCGACGGCGAAAGCCAGCCGTTCACATTCGATACGCTGTGCGAGCAGGCCGCGCGTTTTGCCAACGTGCTCAAGTCCCAGGGTGTAAAAGCGGGAGACCGCGTTGCCGGCCTGATGCCCCGTACCCCGCAGTTGCTGGTGACCATCCTGGCCACGTGGCGCCTGGGTGCTGTGTATCAGCCGCTGTTTACTGCGTTCGGGCCCAAGGCCATCGAGCATCGCCTGGAACAGTCCGGGGCCAAGGTGGTGGTCACCGACAGCCAGAACCGCGCCAAGCTGGATGAGGTGCACGGTTGCCCAACAATCATCAGCGTGCTGGCTCGCGTCGGCGAGCTGGACTTCCAGCAGAGCCTGGACAGCGCCGCCGAGCACTGCCCGCCGGTCATGCGGACGGGCGACGACCCTTTCCTGTTGATGTTCACTTCCGGCACTACAGGCCCGGCCAAACCCCTCGAAGTGCCGCTGCGCGCGATCGTTGCCTTCCAGGGTTACATGCGCGACGCCATCGACCTGCGGCCTGAAGACAACTTCTGGAACCTGGCCGACCCGGGTTGGGCCTATGGGCTTTACTACGCGGTCACCGGCCCGCTGGCGCTGGGCCATGCCACCACCTTCTACGATGGCTCGTTCAGCGTTGAAAGCTGCGCGCGGATCATCGACCAGTTTGGCATCACCAACCTGGCCGGTTCGCCAACCGCGTACCGCCTGTTGATCGCGGCAGGCAGCGAATTTTCCGCACCGATCAAAGGCCGCCTGCGGGTGGTCAGCAGCGCCGGCGAGCCGCTCAACCCAGAGGTGATCCGCTGGTTCGCCGACGAGCTAGGGGCAACCATCCACGACCATTACGGGCAGACCGAACTGGGCATGGTGTTGTGCAACCACCATGGCCTGGAGCACCCGGTGCACCTGGGGTCTGCCGGCTTTGCCATCCCTGGGCACCGCATCGTGGTACTGGACGAGCAGGGCGCGGAGCTGCCGCCTGGCCAGCCCGGCATCCTCGCCGTGGACCGCGAGCAGTCGCCGTTGTGCTGGTTTGGTGGCTACCACGGCGTGCCGACCAAAGCCTTCGTCGGCAAGTATTACCTCAGCGGCGACACGGTCGAACTCAATGCCGATGGCAGCATCAGCTTCGTGGGCCGCAGCGACGACGTGATCACCACCTCCGGCTACCGGGTTGGCCCGTTCGACGTGGAGAGCGCGCTGATCGAGCACCCGGCGGTGGTCGAGGCGGCCGTGGTCGGCAAGCCCGACCCTGAACGCACCGAGCTGATCAAAGCGTTCGTCGTACTGGCCAAAGGCGTGGAGGGCACCCCCGAGCTGGAAGAAACCCTGCGCCAGCACGTGCGCAAGCGGCTGTACGCCCACGCCTACCCCCGCGAAATCGAATTCGTCAGCGAGCTGCCCAAGACCCCGAGCGGCAAGCTGCAACGCTTCATCCTGCGCAACCAGGAAATCGCCAAACAACAGGCCCAACTGGCCGCTCACGCCAGTGCCTAAAGGAACGACACCATGCAAATAGCCAACAAACACTTTATCGTCAGTGGCGCCGCATCCGGGCTGGGTGCCGCCACCGCACAGATGCTGATCGAGGCCGGTGCTAAGGTCATGCTGGTCGACCTCAATGCCCAGGCGGTCGAGGCTAAGGCGCGTGAACTGGGCGACAACGCCTGCTTCGCGGTCGCCGACATCAGCGACGAGCAGGCCGCCAAGGCTGCCGTCGACGCCGCCGTCAGCGCGTTTGGCAGCCTGCATGGGCTGGTCAACTGCGCCGGTATCGTCGGCGCCGAGAAAGTCCTGGGCAAACAAGGCCCGCATGGCCTGGCCAGTTTCGCCAAGGTCATCAACGTCAACCTGATCGGCAGCTTCAACCTGCTGCGCCTGACAGCGGCAGCGATGGCCGAGGGGCCGGCGGATGAGCATGGCGAGCGCGGGGTAATCATCAATACCGCCTCTATCGCTGCCTATGACGGGCAGATCGGCCAGGCCGCCTACGCGGCCTCCAAGGGCGCCATTGCCAGCCTCACGCTGCCAACGGCCCGTGAGCTGGCGCGTTTCGGCATCCGCGTGATGACCATCGCCCCGGGCATTTTCGAAACCCCGATGATGGCCGGCATGACCCAGGAAGTGCGTGACTCGCTGGCCGCTGGGGTGCCGTTCCCGCCGCGCCTGGGCCGCCCTCAGGAATACGCTGCACTGGCCCGCCACATCATCGAGAACAGCATGCTCAACGGCGAGGTGATCCGCCTCGACGGCGCGCTGCGCATGGCTGCCAAGTAAGGAGTAATGAACATGACCCTCGCCAACGACCCAATTGTCATCGTCAGCGCCGTGCGCACGCCCATGGGCGGCCTGCAGGGCGACCTCAAGAGCCTCACCGCACCGCAGCTGGGGGGCGCGGCGATTCGCGCTGCGGTCGAGCGCGCCGGCATCGAAGCCACCAGCGTCGAACAGGTACTGTTCGGTTGCGTGCTGCCGGCAGGCCTGGGCCAGGCCCCCGCGCGCCAGGCAGCGTTGGGCGCCGGCTTGGACAAACACACCACCTGTACCACCTTGAACAAGATGTGTGGTTCGGGCATGCAGGCCGCGATCATGGCCCATGACCTGCTGCTGGCCGGCAGCGCCGATGTGGTGGTGGCGGGTGGCATGGAGAGCATGACCAACGCGCCCTACCTGCTGGACAAGGCCCGGGGTGGCTACCGCATGGGCCATGGCAAGATCATCGACCATATGTTCATGGATGGCCTCGAAGACGCCTACGACAAGGGCCGTTTGATGGGCACCTTCGCCGAGGATTGCGCCCAGGCTGGCGCTTTCAGCCGCGAAGCCCAGGATGCCTTTGCCATCAGCTCGTTGACCCGCGCCCAGGACGCCATCAAGCAGGGCCGTTTCAGCGCCGAGATCGTTCCGGTGGAAGTCACCGAGGGCAAGGAAAAACGCGTCATCAAGGATGACGAGCAGCCGCCCAAGGCGCGCCTGGACAAGATCCCGCAGCTTAAACCGGCCTTCCGTGAAGGCGGTACGGTGACGGCCGCCAACGCCAGCTCGATTTCCGACGGCGCTGCTGCACTGGTGCTGATGCGCCGCAGCGAAGCCGAAAAGCGCGGCTTGAAACCTTTGGCCGTGATCCATGGCCATGCGGCCTTTGCCGATGCGCCCGCGCTGTTCCCCACCGCGCCGATCGGGGCCATCGACAAACTGATGAAACGCACCGGCTGGAACCTGGCCGAGGTGGACCTGTTCGAGATCAACGAAGCGTTTGCCGTGGTCACCCTGGCGGCCATGAAACACCTCGACCTGCCACACGACAAGGTCAATATCCATGGCGGTGCCTGCGCCTTGGGCCACCCGATCGGCGCCTCGGGCGCGCGCATTCTGGTGACCTTGCTGTCGGCCCTGCGCCAGAACAACCTGCGCCGCGGCGTGGCGGCCATCTGCATCGGCGGTGGCGAGGCCACGGCCATGGCCGTCGAATGCCTGTATTGAGGTGAACCATGTTGGTAACTGACGAGCAACAACAGATCGCCGACGCCGTGCGTGACTTTGCCCAGGAGCGCCTGCGCCCGTTCGCCGAACAGTGGGACAAGGCCCACCGCTTCCCGCGTGAAGCCATCGACGAGATGGCTGCCCTGGGCCTGTTCGGCATGCTGGTGCCGGAGCAGTACGGCGGCAGTGACACGGGCTATGTTGCGTACGCCATGGCCCTGGAAGAAATTGCCGCAGGCGATGGTGCCTGTTCGACCATCATGAGCGTGCACAACTCGGTGGGCTGCGTGCCCATCCTGAAATTCGGTACCGAGCAGCAGAAGCAGCAGTTTCTGGCCCCGCTGGCCAGCGGCGCGATGATCGGCGCCTTCGCCCTCACCGAGCCTCAAGCCGGCTCCGATGCCAGCAGCCTGAAGACCCGCGCACGCCTGGACGGCGACCACTACGTGCTCAACGGCAGCAAGCAGTTCATCACCTCCGGCCAGAATGCTGGCGTGGTCATCGTCTTCGCTGTCACTGACCCGGAGGCGGGCAAGCGTGGCATCACGGCGTTCATCGTGCCGACCGATTCGCCGGGCTACCAGGTTGCCAGGGTCGAGGACAAACTCGGCCAGCATGCCTCGGACACCTGCCAGATCGTCTTCGACAATGTGCGGGTGCCGGTCGCCAATCGCCTGGGCGAAGAGGGGCAGGGTTACAAGATTGCCCTGGCCAACCTTGAAGGGGGCCGTATTGGCATTGCGTCGCAGTCGGTCGGCATGGCCCGGGCGGCCTTCGAGGTGGCCCGCGACTATGCCAAGGAGCGGCAGAGCTTCGGCAAGCCGCTGATCGAGCACCAGGCCGTGGCCTTCCGCCTGGCCGACATGGCCACGCGCATTGCCGTGGCCCGGCAGATGGTGCTGCACGCCGCGGCCTTGCGTGATGCCGGGCGGCCGGCCTTGACGGAGGCGTCGATGGCCAAGCTGTTTGCCTCGGAAATGGCCGAAAAGGTCTGTTCGGACGCCTTGCAGACCCTGGGCGGTTATGGCTATCTGAGTGACTTCCCGCTGGAGCGGATCTACCGCGACGTTCGGGTCTGCCAGATTTACGAAGGCACCAGCGACATTCAGCGCATGGTCATTGCGCGCAATCTTTGAAGGAGCAGTCTGCATGGCATTCGAAACCATCCTGTTGGACATCCACGGCAAGGTCGGCCTGATCACCCTCAACCGGCCGCAGGCGCTCAATGCGCTCAATGCTCAGATCGTCGGCGAGATCAACCAGGCCCTGGACCAGCTCGAGCGTGACCCGAGCATCGGCTGCGTGGTGCTGACCGGCTCGGCCAAGGCCTTTGCCGCAGGTGCCGATATCAAGGAAATGGCCGACCTCCAGTACCCTCAGATCTACGTCGACGACCTGTTCAGTGACGCAGACCGGATTGCCAATCGGCGCAAACCGATCATTGCGGCGGTATCGGGCTTTGCCCTGGGCGGTGGGTGTGAGCTGGCGATGATGTGCGACTTCATTCTGGCAGCGGACAATGCCCGGTTCGGCCAGCCTGAGATCAACCTTGGGGTGTTGCCGGGCATGGGCGGCACCCAGCGGCTGACCCGCGCGGTGGGCAAGGCCAAGGCCATGGAACTGTGCCTGACGGGGCGCTTGATGGGCGCCGAGGAGGCCGAACGTGCCGGGCTGGTGGCGCGTGTGGTACCGCAGGCTGAGCTGGTCGAAGAAGCCCTGAAGGTGGCGGCGACCATCGCCAGCAAGTCGATCCCGGTGAGCATGATGGTCAAGGAAAGTGTCAACCGGGCCTTTGAAGTGACCCTGAGTGAGGGGGTGCGTTTCGAGCGTCGGGTGTTCCATGCGGCCTTTGCCACTGAAGACCAGAAGGAAGGCATGAGCGCTTTTATCGCCAAGCGCGAGGCACAGTTCAAGGATCGTTGATCCCGCCTTCACAGGCGTGACTGGCCCGAAATAGATGTAGGAGCAGCCTTGTGCTGCGAAGCGCCGCGCGAGCGGCGCTCTATCTCATGGCCGCTGCATAACCCAAGGCAGCCACCTGTCAGCCCAGACGCGCCTGTACCCCCTGCCACCCGAGCACCGACCAGCGGATTCTGCTCAATCGAATCAAATTCGCCTCCGATTGCAGTTGCTCCACGCGACGTGGCGCCTTAGACTGCCGCCCCCTGTAAAAGAGTGCCGGTTGGCGCTTGAAGAATTCCGCTGCCGATGCACTGGCGTCGGCGGCACCCGAATCGCCCAAATGCACATTTTTCATAGAGAAATCGATGACCAAGGAACAGTTGCTGGCCATGTCGGCCGATGACTACATGAACGCTGATCAGCTCGCCTTCTTCACTGGCCTGCTGCAGTCGATGAAAGTCGAAACCCATGAGCGCATCGAGTTGAGCCGTGCCACCATCGAGGGCCTGGACACTCCGTCGGACCCTGCTGACGTGGCTTCGGTAGAAGAAGAGCGTAGCTGGTTGGTCAATGCCATCGACCGCGACCAGCGTTTGCTGCCACAGCTTGAAATGGCGTTGGACCGTATCGCTGACGAGAGCTTCGGCTGGTGCGATGACAGTGGTGAGCCGATTGGCCTGAAGCGTTTGCTGATCAGCCCGACCACCAAGTACTGCATCGAAGCTCAGGAACGCCACGAGCAGCTCGACCGCCACCAGCGCCAGGTCTGATCGCGCGCAGTGCGTGAAGCCCCACGGAGCAATCCCTGGGGCTTTTTGCGTTTGTGCGTGATAGGCCCAGATTTGTTGCCTGTGGCGTAACACTGCTGTACCGAGATGCGCTGTTTCCGACGTGCAGGCAGGCGTATCATGGCTTTATCGTTAGGGTGCTAATTAAATTCCGGAGGGGATGATGAATAGCCGTGTCGATGTTGCCGTGATGATTGGCTCGGGGGTACCTGCCACTCTGCAGGCGTTGGGTAAGCGTATTTGTTGGGTGGTGCTGGTCAATGGCGAGCGCCGTGGCACGGCGTTCGCCACCCGTGACGAGGCCTTGGAGTGCCAGGCGGCCTGGATGCAGCAACTCAGAAAAGGCCTGGCCGCCTGACGGCCGTCATTGCTCCAGATGGCGGGCCAGTTCACACGCGTCCTGATGCCGGCAGCGAAACCCTTTGACCCGGCCGGTGGCGCTTTCGGTGACATGAAAGAAGCGGACACCTGCGGGTATGACAACGTAACGTGGCGTTGCATGAGTGCTGGCGATGTAAGAAATGTTCTTTGCCTCTCGACGGATTTCGGTGTTTTCGTGCATATTCCTTCCCCAGTAATGCGCTGATGGATTTCAGAGCCCGTTCTGTCGAGCGCTCTGCAACTACCTATCGCATCTTTTCTGGCGGGTTTGTTGTCAGGCATTACGCTTCCCACGTTGGGAATTTGCCGAAAACCTGCACTTAGGCCATATCTGGCAAGCCAGAGTAAAGATTCCTGCAGGCTGCAGTGCCAGCGGATACAGACATCAGCGCATCGCTTTATTACTCTTTTCGCCTATCGATATGTAATGGCCGTGCCTCACCGAGCGTGTGTGGGGGCGGGATGTAACCGATTGAGGATCACTTCATTGGCAGTCAGCACACTTGATACCCACGCCTTGTTCGCCTTGGGCGATTTGCGCGGTAAATTGGCCCAGCTGTTCCAGGGCCGCTTTGTTTATGTCACCGAACAAAGTCCTGAAGGCCTGTACATGGCCGAAATCGACACCGAAAGCGCATTGGTGGTCGATGACAAACAGCGTCTGGAACTGAAGGTTGGCGATCACTTCCGCGCTGCGGTATTGCCCAGCCGCGAGGGTGGCAAGCTGGAAATGCGCTTTCGAGACATCAAGTTCAATGTCTACGGTGTTGGCGACTACGCCTTTGTTTCCGTGCCTGAAGGCGAGGGCGTCGTGTTGCGCGAAGGCAATGGCGTGATGCTGGTCTTTGCCGCGCAACAGCAAGTGCAGGAAGGGCTGGGTAAGCTGCTCAAGGCAGTGACTGGCAAAGTCGCGAAGTGGCGCAAGGGTGAGCTGACCACATTCAAGGCCAGTGAATGACCGAGCGCGACAACGCGCCTGTGTCGCGTGCCGAGTTTCATCACCAGCACCAGGCGGATGCGCTGGCGCAAGCCGAACGGCTGTTGGCCCAACGTGAAGCGCTGCAAGGCGCTTGGCTGAACTGGGTGGCAGGCGAGCTCTATCGACTCAGCCCGCCACCGTATGCCGCCATGGTGCGGCGTGAGCTGCAGCGCCTCAGCCAGGGGTGAGGCTGCAACCGGTCAATGGCCGCGGTCGCTGCCGCTACTGACTTCTTCAGGTACCGCCTCTTTGGACATCCGCTTGCGAAACAGCGCAGCCCTGGCCAGCAAGAGTGTGGTGACCGGCACCGTGATCGACAACAGGATCGGGATCAGCCAGGCGTGCAGAACGGGCCCTTCTTTAAGCCACGAAAAGTAGATGATCGAGGCCAGGGCAACACACCATGCGCCAATGGTGGAGGCCAGTGCGGGTGGGTGCATGCGCTGAAAGTAATCCTTCAGGCGCACCAGGCCCACGGCACCGATCAGGGCGAACAGGCTGCCGATCAGCAGCAGCGCAGCGGTGACCAGTTCAAGCCAGAAGGGCAGTTGTAGCGCTTCGGTCATTCGATCACCTCACCACGTAGCAGGAACTTGGCCAGGGCGAACGAGCCGACAAAGCCGAACAGTGCAATCAGCAGGGCACCTTCGAAGTAGGTGTCGCTGGCATAACGGATCCCCAGCACCAGCATCGTCAGCATGGCCAGGATGTACAGGTAGTCCAGTGCCAGCACCCGGTCCTGGGCGGACGGGCCGCGGAACAACCGGATCAGTGCCAAGGCCATGGCCAGGGCGAAGATGAACAGGCTGGCGAGTACAGCGTTGGCGAGCAGGCCTGTCATTGGAAAATCTCCATCAGCGGGCGTTCGTAGGTGTGCTTGAAATGCTCGATGAAGGCGGCTTCATCCTCAAGGTCGAACACATGCAGCAACAGCACACTGCGGTCCAGCGCCAGTTCGGACCAGACCGTGCCAGGTACCACCGTGGTGATCATCGACAGGGCAGCCAAGCCATGGGCATCGCGCAAGGCCAGCGGAATGTGCACGAATGCCGAGCGCGGCGGCTGCTTGCCCGCCCGCAGAACGCCACGGGCCACCAGCAGGTTGGACACGATCACATCCAGGCCGACCCGGCCAATCAACTTGGCAATTACCCAAGGCCGCTGCACATGGGCGTGCTGAGGGCGTAGGGGGGCCATCAACAGAGGCGCAAAAATGCCGAGGATGGCACCCAGCAGCAGGTTGCCGGCGCTGACCGACAGGTTCAGCAGCAACCACAGGCCGAACAGCGAGACCGACAGCAGTGGGGCGGGAAACAGGCG
Organism: Pseudomonas sp. LAIL14HWK12:I7; assembly: GCF_000483465.1. NCBI lineage: Bacteria > Pseudomonadati > Pseudomonadota > Gammaproteobacteria > Pseudomonadales > Pseudomonadaceae > Pseudomonas > Pseudomonas sp. LAIL14HWK12:I7. The sequence continues at coordinate 14,293 of NZ_KI519607.1, read as the reverse complement.
CTTCATGGCAGCACCTCCACGTCGAGGGAGGTGGGGCCGGGAATGGGCCGAGCGGCCATCACCGCTTTGATGTAGGTATCGGGTGCCTGCAGGCTGGCCGCCGTGTCCTGGGTGTAGCGCAGCAGCGGCTCGGCCTTGAGGCTGAGGATGATGCACAGGCCCAGCAGGATGACGATTGGCAGGCATTCATAACGACGCAGCAGCGGCGAGGGGCGCTCTTCGGGCTTCCAGAAACGCTGGATGCCCACGCGGCCGAAGGCGATCAACGACGCCATGCCGGACAGCACCAGCAGTGCCACCAGGCCCCAACCTGCCGCTGTCAGCGGTTGCTCCGGCGCTATACCCAGCCCCAACGGGTTGAACAGCGCGTTGATCAGGTTGAGTTTGCCGACGAAGCCCGACAGTGGTGGCATGCCGATGATCAGCAGCGCGCAGGCGATGAAGCTTAGGCCGAGGAAGGCCATGGTCCAGGGGATGATCTGGCCGATCACCACCTTTTGTTCGTCATCGAGGTTGATGCCCTTGGGTGGGTGCAGCGATTCCAGGGGCGAAGGCATGGCATCTTCTTCGTCATCCAGCGGCGCTTCATTGGCTGAGCGCGAGCGCTCGACCAGTTCGGCGAGCAGGAACAACGCGCACAACGCCAGGGTCGAGTTGACCAGGTAGAACAAGGCCGCACCCGTTAACGCCGGCTGAGCAAAGCCAACGGCCGCGAGCAGGGTGCCGGCGGACACCAGGATGCTCAGGGCAGCCATGCGTTCCAGGCGCTGTGCGGCCAGTATCGAGACCGCGGCCACAGCCAGTGTGACCAGCCCCCCGTACACCAGCCACTCGCCGCCAAACTGCGCGGAGGCGCCGGCCTGCCCGGAGAAGAGCAGCGTCCACAGGCGCAGCACGGCATACAGGCCGACCTTGGTCATGATCGCGAACAGCGCGGCAACCGGTGCGCTGGCCGAAGCGTAGGCCGGCACCAGCCAGAAATTCAGCGGCCAGATACCGGCCTTGGCCAGAAACGCCATGGCGAGGATTGCGGCGCCCGCATGCAGCAGGCCTCGGTCGGCCTCTGGCACCAGCGGGATCTTCAGCGCAAGGTCGGCCATGTTCAGGGTGCCTGTCACGCCATAGAGCATCGCCGCGCCCACCAGGAACAACGACGAAGCGAACAGGTTGATGGCGATATAGTGCAGGCCCGCCTTGACCCTGGCACGCCCCGAGCCATGCAGCAGCAAACCGTAGGATGCGGCCAGCAGCACCTCGAAGAACACGAACAGGTTGAACAGGTCGGCGGTCAGGAAGGCACCGTACAGCCCCATCAGCTGGATTTGGAACAGCGCGTGGAAGCTGGCGCCGGCACTGTCCCAGCGGGCCCGGGCAAACAGCAGGGCGCTGAAGCCGATGATGCCGGTCAGGGTCAGCAGCAAGGCAGACAGGTGGTCCACCACCAGCACGATGCCAAACGGTGCAGGCCAGTTGCCCGGCAGGTAGACACCGATCGATTCGGCTTGACCCTGGGTACGGACCCACAGCAGCAGGCTGACCGCGATGGCCAGGCCGGCGAAGGTGGACAGCAGGTTAAGCCGCGCCTTGATCCGCCGGTGTTTCTCGCCCAGCAACAGCATGATTGCCGCCGTGATGAGGGGCAGCAGGATGGGCGCGACGATCAGTTGACTCATACCACTCATTCGTCACGCTCCCGGCCATCGACATGGTCGGTACCGGTCAAGCCGCGCGAGGCCAGCAGCACGACCAGAAACAGCGCGGTCATGGCGAAGCTGATGACGATGGCGGTGAGCACCAAGGCTTGCGGCAGCGGGTCGGTGTAGTGCAGTAAGTCTTGGGTGACGCCGTCCTTGATGATCGGTTCCTTGCCGATGAACAGGCTGCCCATGCTGAAGATGAACAGGTTGACCCCGTACGACAACAGGCACAGGCCCATGATCACTTGGTAGGTTCGTGGGCGCAGGATCAACCACACCCCGGAGGCGGCCAGTACACCGATGGCGACTGCAATGACTTCTTCCATCAGGCGGCTCCTGCTTGGCTGGATTTCGACGGGTTGCCCGGGCGGTAGGCGCGCACCGATTGGTGCGCCAGGGCAGTGAGGATCAGCAGGGTCGAGCCGACCACCACGGTGTACACGCCGACGTCGAAGAACAGCGCGCTGGCCACATGCACATCACCCAGCACAGGCAGGTGCAAGTGGGCGGTGTGCGTGGTCAGGAAGGGGTAGCCGAGCAGCATGGCGCCTACCCCGGTCAGGGTCGCGCAGAGCAGGCCAGTGCCCATCCAGCGCAGTGGGCGTAGGCTCATCTGCGCTTCGACCCACTGGGTACCGGCGACCATGTACTGCAGGATGAACGCCACCGACATCACCAGGCCTGCGACAAAGCCGCCGCCCGGCTGGTTGTGGCCGCGCATGAACAGGTACATCGATACCAGCAGGGCGATCGGCAGCAACAGCCGCACCAGCACCGCGGGCACCATCATGAAGCCCAGCGCGGTGTCCGTAGCGTGGCGCGGGTTGATCAGGTCAGTGACCACGTCGGGCGCCAGCTGGCGTTGCTGGGCGGGCAGCTGCATGCTCTCTTTGGGTGGGCGGAAGCGTCGCAGCAGGGCGAATACGGTCAGGGCCACGGCGACCAGCACGGTGATTTCACCGAGGGTGTCGAAGCCACGGAAATCGACCAGCATCACATTGACCACATTGGTGCCGCCGCCCTGGGGCAGGGCGCGGCTCAGGTAGAACGAAGAAATGTCGTTGGGGGTCGGCCGGGTCAGCATGGCATAGGACAGAACCGCCATGCCGCCGCCCACCAGCACTGCCAGCAACAGGTCGCGCAGGCGACGCATGCGGGCGCGCTCCAGGCTGCCGGGCAGCGGCGAAACGCCCTCGATACGGCGCGGCAGCCAGCGCAGGCCGAGCAGGATCAGCACGGTGGTGACCACTTCCACAACCAGTTGAGTCAGGGCCAGGTCGGGCGCCGAGAACCAGACGAAGGTGATGCAGGTCATCAGGCCGCAGACACTGACCATGATCAAGGCGGCCAGGCGGTGATACTTGGCTTGGTAGGCGGCGCCGATGGCGCAGGCGATGGCGATCAGCCAGAGTGCGACGAATACACCGGAGCCCGGGATTTTCGGGCGCTCGCCCCAGGTCAGGCCGCTGTAGAGCATGGGCGTGAGGCCGGCCAGAAACGCCGCCAGCACCAGCATGAACAACTGCGATTGCAGGCGGCGCGTGGTCAGCAGGTTTTCGATTCGCCGGGCCAACAGCATCAGGTGGACCTGGCCATGCTCGAACAGGCGCTTGCCATTGAAGCGCTCGATCAGCGGCGGATAAGGGAAGCGCCCCAGGCGCAACTGCTTGCGCAGCAGCAGGTACAGCACGATCCCGCCGCTCATGGCGATCAGGCTCATGATCAAGGGTGCATTCCAGCCGTGCCAGATGGCCAGGCTGTATTCCGGTAACGTACCGCCCACCACCGGCAGGGCTGCCGCCGCCAGCAGCGGGCCTACCGACTGCGCGGGGAAAATACCGACCACCAGGCAGGTGAGCACCAGCAACTCGACCGGCGCACGCATCCAGCGCGGCGGTTCGTGGGGGGTATGGGGCAGGTCCTGGGCGGGTGGCCCGAAGAACACATCGACCGTGAAGCGCAGGGCGTAGGCCACGCTGAATGTACCGGCCAGGGTGGCGATTACCGGTAGGGCGGTTTCGACCCAGGCGGTGGAGCTGATGAATACCGTTTCGGCGAAGAACATCTCTTTGGACAGGAAGCCGTTCATCAGCGGCACGCCGGCCATCGAAGCGCTGGCTACCATGGCCAGGGTCGCGGTGTAGGGCACCAGGCGGATCAGGCCGCTAAGCCGTCGGATATCGCGTGTGCCGCTCTCGTGGTCGATGATGCCGGCGGCCATGAACAGCGAGGCCTTGAAGGTGGCATGGTTGAGAATATGGAACACCGCGGCGACCGCTGCCAGTGGGCTATTGAGGCCTAGCAACAGGGTGATCAGGCCCAGGTGGCTGATGGTGGAGTAGGCCAGCAGGCCCTTGAGGTCGTTCTGGAACATCGCGGCGAAGGCGCCGAGCAGCAACGTGATGGCGCCGGCGCCGCCGACGATCCAGAACCACTCCTCGCTGCCTGACAGCACAGGCCAAAGCCGCGCCAGCAGGAACACCCCGGCCTTGACCATGGTTGCCGAATGCAGATAGGCGGAGACCGGCGTAGGTGCTGCCATCGCGTGGGGCAGCCAGAACTGGAAGGGGAACTGCGCACTCTTGCTCAAGGCGCCAATCAGGATCAAAGGCAGCAGCACTGGGTACAGTGCGTGCTGGCGGATGAGGTCGCCGGCAGCCAGGACCTTGTCCAGGTCGTAGCTGCCGACCACATGGCCCAGTAGTAGCGCCCCGACCAGCAAGCACAGGCCGCCGGCACCGGTGACCATCAGCGCCATGTAGGCGCCGCGGCGGGCGTCGGCGCGGTGGTGCCAATAGCCGATCAGCAGGAACGAGAACAGGCTGGTCAGCTCCCAGAAGAACACCAGCTGGATCAGGTTGCCGGAGATCACCAGGCCCAGCATGGCGCCCATGAACGCGAGGAAGAAGGCGAAGAAGCGCGGTACCGGATCCTGCGGCGACATGTAGTAGCGGGCGTACAGCGACACCAGTGTGCCGATGCCCAGTACCAGCAGCGAGAACAGCCAGGCGAAGCCGTCCATGCGCAATACAAGGTTCAACCCTAGGCTGGGCAGCCAGAGGAATTCCTCGCGAATCACGCCACCATGGGCAACTTGGGGGTACAGCAGTGCTACCTGGACCGTACCGACCAAGGCGACAAGCCCGGCGAGTATGGACTCGGCGTTTCGTGCGTTGTGCGGCAGCACGGCTGCCAGGCAACTGCCCACGAACGGCAGAAGCAATAGCACTATCAAGGACATAGCGTTCTATTCTGGAGAGGTTTGCCAAGGATCATACGTGCCGAGCAGTTGATCACCAACACGCAAGCTGTCGCAGAATCGTACAAATACGGTGTTACAAGGTATTTTTTTATAACAGTTTTTTACAAAGCATAGCTGGAGTTGGCCGGTTTACAGGCCTGTTTGGTGTTCGGCTTCATCCTGCGCTTCGCGCGTTGTGGCGCTTTCGCGGGGGCGGCGCACCTTCAATTCGCTGACCACCACGGCGATCACGATCAGCAGCCCGCCAATCAACGCCACACCGGGCAGACGCTCGCCGGCGATGCGCCCAACGATCCCGGCCCACACAGGCTCGCCCGCATAGATCAGCGTGGCGCGGGTGGGTGAAACGGACTTTTGTGCCCAGTTCATGGCCAGCTGGATCACTGCGCTCATGGCGCCGAGCCCCACCGCACTCATCACCAACAGCCAGGAGAAGTCGGGGAGGCGCTCCTGGGTCGGCACGATCATCAGGAATGACAGCAACGACGCGGTGGCCAGCTGCACCACGGTCACGCGGCGCACATCGACCTGGCCGGCATAGCGGCTGATCAGGATGATCTCGCCGGCGATGGCGATGGCGCTGACCAGGGTCACCATCTCGCCTTCGCTGAAGTGCAAGCTGCCGCCTTCCGGCCCTGCCAGCAACATCAGGCCAAGGAATGCCAGGCAGATGCCGACGCTCGGCATCAGGCCGGGGCGACGGCCAAGCACCAGCCATTGCAACAACGGCACGAAGGGTACATACAGCGCGGTGATGAACGCGGACTGGCTGCTGCTGATGGTTTGCAGGCCCATGGTCTGCAAGCCGTAGCCAAGCATGATCGAGACGCCGATCAGTACGCCCGCCTTGAGTTCGGTAAAGGTCAGCCCCGACAGCGCGCGTGCCGAGATCGCGCCAACGAACAACGCCGCCGCAGCAAAGCGCAGGCCGACGAAGAACATCGGGCCGCTGACCGTCATCACGTTATGTACCAGCAAGAAGGTGCCACCCCACAGCATGGTGATGAACACCAGCATCAGTTCGGCTTTGCTCAGGCGCAAAGAAACGCGTGTATTGGGCTTGCAGGTGGGTTGGCTCATGGTCTTGCGCACTCGGAGGGGGCGGCGCACAATCTGCGCAAAGTGGGCAGTATACTGCGCAGTCACGATCAGCGAGCAATACAGTGCACAAAAATTCCACGCACCGGGCATCGGTGTTACAGCATGTTAGCCTCAACGTACGCAGCCTGCGTCACGCAGCGGGTATGAGCCAGTCTGCCTTGGCCGAGCGTTCTGGCGTCAGCCGACGCATGTTGGTGGCGATCGAGGCGGGTGAGAAGAATGTCAGCCTTACCACGCTCGATTTGATCGCCGAGGCCTTGAGTGTGGCGTTCAGTACGTTGATCCAGGCGCCCGAGCGGCGGGATCCCAGCCGCATCGACGAACTGGCCTGGGCCGGTGAGCACCCGCAAAGCAAGGCAGTGCTGCTGGGTAGCAGCACCGCCCGGCGTGAGGTCGAACTCTGGGAGTGGACCCTGGCACCGGGCGAGTGCTATGTCAGCGAGGCCGATGCCGATGGCTGGAGCGAACAGATCTATGTGGCCGAAGGGCAGCTCACATTAGTCATCGAGCAGGCCGAGTATTGCCTGCAGGTTGGCCAGTTTCATGTCTTCCCCAGCAACTGTCGCTACGCCTACCGCAACGATGGCGCCGTGGCGGTGCGGTTTGTGCGCAATGTGGTGATCTGACACTCGCCTTAAAGGCGGGGCGCGATCATTTGCCGAGCAGCTCATCGGTCTTCACCACCTTGGCGTAGGCAAACGCCAGGGCCGCCATTGCCGAGTCGTGAACATGGGCCGCCGGCACCTGTTTGCCATCGAACGCCAGCGGCAAGGTCGCGCAGGCGTCGTGAGCCACGGTCACGTCGTAGCCATAATCGGCGGCGGCGCGGGTCGCTGCATCGATGCACATGTGGCTCATGCTGCCGACGATGGTCAGTGCCTCAATCCCTTGCTGGTCCAGCGTGTGCTTGAGGTCGGTCCCGAGAAACGCATTGACCTTGTGCTTGAGCACCACCGGCTCGCCCGCCTTGGGTTGCACCTTGGCGTGGATGGCCGCGCCGGGGGAGCCCGGTGCGAAGAACGGCGCATCGGCACTTTCGAACTCATGCCGCACATGCACCACCAGGTCGCCCCGCTCACGCGCGGCTGCCAACAGCCGGGCGGCGTTGTCGGCTGCCTGGTCTGCGCCGTCGAGGGTCCATTTGCCACCGGGGAAATAGTCGTTCTGGATGTCGATGATGATCAGCGCTTGCTTGCTCATGTTGCCTCCTGCGGCAGTGGTCGTTGAATGACGATAGTTATAGGCTGTGCGCTTCGACCTGAGGATTGGCACGACCGACACAATGAGGGCAAAAACTGACAACCCTGCGCGCCTGGACATCGGCCTGCTGCTTTACCCAGGTGCGCAGCGCGCGGCCGTGCATGGCCTGACCGACCTGTTCACGGTGGCCAACCGGGTTGCCGCCGAGTTGGGCGCTGTCGAGCTGCCGCAGATCCGCGTCAGCCACTGGCAGGTCGATGAAGCGGGGTTGTTGCAGTGGGTTGAGGATAGCGGCTCTGAGGCGGCCACGGCGCTGAGGGTGATGATCATTCCGCCAAGCCTGGACTCGGCGCCACACGCTGAGCTGCTTGCGCGCCATCGCCTGCCCTTGAATCAGCTCCACGGGCGCGGCACGGTGCTGGCGTCGGTGTGCATCGGCGTGTTTTTCATCGCGGCCAGTGGGCTGCTCGACGGGCGCCCGGCCTGTACCCACTGGAACTACGTGCAAGCGCTTGCACAGCGTTTTCCCCTGGTGCAGGTGGAGGCGAACCAGCCGCTGCTGGACGACGGTGACATCATGACGTCGGCCGGGCTGATGGCCTGGACCGAGCTGGGCCTGCGCCTGCTGGAGCGGTTTATGGGGGCGACGGTGGCGCGCGAGACAGCTCGCTACCTGGCTGTCGAACCCGTGGTGGCGCCGTTGCCGGGGGCATTGTTCAACCCCCGCCTGGACCATGGCGATGAGGCAGTGCTCAAAGTGCAGCACTGGTTACAGGGCAATGGTGGGCAGGATGCCGACCTGGCCGCCATGGCCGCTTGTGCAGGCCTTGAGGAGCGGACCTTTCTACGGCGCTTTCGAGCTGCCACCGGTTTACGCCCGACCGAGTATTGCCAGCAAGTACGGGTAGGGCGCGCCTGTCGGTTGCTGGAATTTACCCGGCGCAATGTCGAACAAATTGCCTGGGGTGTGGGTTATCAGGACCCGGGCGCTTTTCGCAAAGTGTTTCAGCGCATCACCGGTTTGACGCCCAGTGAATATCGACGACGCTTTGCGGTTTCAGGTTGAACCAGCGGCCGCTCGTGCGGCAGCAAAAAACACTTGACCTGGACTTAACTTGAGGTTTTACCCTGCTCAGCATCACGCCATTGGCGTCCGGAGCAAGGAGACTTTTCATGACGGCTACGCCTCATTCTCTGTGGTTTACCCAGATGATCGAATACGAAGTGCCTGCGCTGCAGCAAGTGGCGCTGGCCCAGGCCCTGGTGGTGCGCAGCGAAGCGTTGGCCGCAGGTTGTGAGGGCTTGCAGGGCGTGAGCATCCAGGCCAGTGACGATGGCAGCCGGGTTCTCCAGTACCTGCAGTGGCAATCGCGCCAGGCATGGGCGGCGGCCGCCGACCATTTCGTTGAAGAACCCTTTCTCGACCTGCTGTGCCAGCATCAGGCGCGGGGCGTCAACTTCGCGGCCTACCAGACATTGCGCAGCCTGGTCCGCAATGCCGACGGTGGCCTGCACTGCCAGGTCGGTGAGCCTTAGGCATACCAGGGCGCGTAGTGTGGGTAGCGGTCCAGGCGTGCGCCAATGACCATCTCGCTGACCCATGACGTGAGGATCGAGCTGTAGGCTTTCTGGCTTGCTTCGCTGGACAAGGCGTGGTCGGCTCCGTCGACGATGCGGTGGGTCAGCGAATGGGCGCTGATGAATGCCGAGCGGTAGCTCATCAGTGTGCTGTGGGGTACATAGTCATCATGCTCGGACTCCACCAGTAACACATCGCCGCCGAATTCGGCGCACGCGGCCAGTGCGCGATTGTCCGCCGGGCCAAGCTGGCGCTGGCGGTAGGCGTTCAGCCGCTGCCGATCAAGGGTTTGCTTGGGGGTGTCCCACTCATCGTCCCAGTACAGGGCAGGCACCCGCATTGCCAGCCACCGTACTGGCCGCAACCGCGTCAACAAGGTGGCCAGGTAACCGCCATAGCTGCTGCCAATGATGGCGATGGCATTGCTGTCCACGTTCGGGTGGCTGACCAGGCGGTCGTAGGCTGCCAGCAGGTCGTTGAGGTTCTGTTCGCGGGTGACGGTCAGGCGTTGGCTTTCGGTCTTTTCATGCCCGCGCAAGTCGAAGGTCATGCACACGCACCCCAGCCCGGTAATGTGCCGGGCGCGGGCCAGGTCGCGTTGCTGGCTACCGCCCCAGCCGTGGACGAAGAGTATGCCGGGCATCTTGCTGCCAGGGCTGACCAGGGTGCCGACGATGCTGTCGTTCTCGACGTGCAGCTCAATGGTCTCACTCTGAATGCTCATGTTCGCGAATCCGCGCAAATTTGCTGAATTGTCCGAGTTCACTGTCGATTCCTTGGTAGAAGAGGGTGGCGTCAGTGGGCAGGTCGGGCGTGCCGAACACTTCATGGGTCGAAGCACGCACCCGCTGCAGTGTCGGCTCAGCGGCGAAGGCCTGCAGGGCCAGCAGTTCTGCACTGCTGGCACCGCCCAGACGCCAGGATTGTTCAAGCACGCCGCTGCGTACATGGCCTTGGGCGGTGGTGCCGCGGGCAATGTCGTAGTTACGTCTTGACGCCACGAAGCCTGGGAAGTGCTGCTCTGCGGCACGTTCGTAGACCATGGCTTGGTTGATCGCCAGGCGCAGGTGGTCTTCCAACGGCAGTTGCAGCAACGCCTGGTAATCACCGCGCACTACGACCAGATCGGAGCCGCCATAGACCTCTGTGCCCTGGTGGTCGTGCGTCAGTTGCTGAGTGCCGTGGTAGCTACAGGTCAGGCCGGCGACACGCACTTGGCCAACACTGAAGGTCTGCACCTCGCTCAGGTCTTCTTCGAGCACCAACCCCCAGACGGCCAGGTCTTGGTCGTCCATGTCGGCCAGCAACGGCTCCAGCGCATCCAGTGTGTCGATGACCTGCTGCCCCCGCCCGGCACAGGCCAGCACCGGCTTGATCCGTAGAGGGCCATCGAGCAGGAGCAAGCGTGCGGCATTGCGGGCGTCGGCCTTGCTGAATACGGTGTAGCCCCGCAGCAGGGCATCGCTGGCCTGGAGGGCGAAGGCGTCGGTCCAGCCTGGGGGGAAGCTGGCGGCGGCCGGCAGCGGGTGGGAAATCGCCTTGGTCGCCATATAAGGAAAAGCGACCAGCCCGCCGAACAGGTCCTGTTCGGTGCGGATGCCCAAGGCTGCATGGCGCTGCGGGTCGATCAGCGTTTCGGTCGGCAGGTAGTAGTAGCGGTCGCTGGGCGTGGAGGGCGGGTCGAGATGCACGTGTGCGCAACCCAGCAATTGCGCCAGGCCATCGGCAAGCTTGAGGTGTACAGCATGTTCATGGTCAGGCGTGTGCTGGCGGGTGTCGAGCAGCACAACGGCGGTTTTCGCGTCACCGGCAGCGGGCATAGGGGGTGGCCTGTCTGCAATGAATGTACTTGGTGTGAAGCCGGGGTTTTTGGGAAGTTCAGCAGGATGTGATCGGTGGTCCTGGTTCTGCTGTAGGAAATGTCCTGATTGCAGAGGGCGTGATGGGCAATGCATGCCGCAGGCCGGTCGCCGTGATTGCAGGGCAGGGGTGGCTGTACCATTATCGATAGTCTGAAATCAGTAGAGATGTTTTCGCAGGAGTGCGCATGAACGTTCAGACCACGATAGAGCAAGCTGTGCCGGAGCGCCTGGCGCGGGTGCGTCAGGCCATGGCCGCAGAGGGGTTCGATGCGCTGCTGGTGCCCTCGGCCGACCCTCATCTTTCCGAGTATCTGCCTGGTTTCTGGCAGGGGCGCCAATGGTTGTCCGGTTTTCAGGGGTCGGTCGGCACGCTGGTGGTCACGGCGGGGTTTGCCGGGCTCTGGGTTGACAGCCGCTATTGGGAGCAGGCCGAGCATGAGCTGGCAGGCAGTGGCATCGAGCTGATGAAGCTGCTGCCAGGCAAACCGGGCGCGCTGGAATGGCTGGGTGAGCATGTCGAGCCACAGGGTGTCGTGGCAGTGGACGGTGCTGTCATGGCCTTGGCGTCGGCGCGTTTGCTGGGTGAGCGTCTGAAGGCCCGGGATGTGCGGCTGGTGACGGACAAGGACGTGCTTGGCAAGGTTTGGGAGGGGCGCCCGTCGCTGCCGAGCAACCCGGTCTACCAACACTTGCCGCCGCATGCCACGCAGAACCGGGCAGACAAACTCGCCCAGTTGCGTGAGGCTTTGAAGGCCAAAGGCGCTGACTGGCATTTCATAGCCACCCTGGATGACATCGCCTGGCTCTTCAATCTGCGTGGCAGTGATGTGTCCTACAACCCGGTGTTTGTTTCCTTTGCCCTGATCAGTCAGCAGCAGGCGACGGTGTTCGTGGGCCAGGACAAGGTCGATGAGCATCTGCGCCAAGTGTTGGCGGTTGATGGCATTGAGGTACGTGACTATGCCGAAATCGGTCAGGCCCTGGGCGCCGTGCCTTCAGGCAGTCGCCTGATGGTCGACCCGGCGCGTGTCACCTGCGGTCTGCTGGAAAACCTGCCCTCAGGCGTTGAGCTGGTCGAGGGGGTTAACCCCACCACGCTGAGCAAGTCGTGCAAGGGTGAGGATGATCTTGTGCATATTCGCCGGGCCATGGAGCAGGATGGCGCCGCCTTGTGCGAATTTTTCGCCTGGTTCGAGGCGTCTCTGGGCCATGAGGTCATTACCGAGCTGACGGTCGATGAGCGATTGAGCGCCGCCCGTGCCCGCCGTCCAGACTTCGTGTCGTTGAGTTTCTCGACCATTGCCGCCTTTAATGGCAATGGCGCGATGCCTCATTACCGCGCCACCGAGCAGTCGCATGCCATCATCGAAGGTGACGGTTTACTGCTGATCGATTCCGGGGGGCAGTACCTGGGGGGGACTACCGACATTACTCGGATGGTGCCGGTGGGTAACCCTACGCTTGAGCAGAAGCAGGATTGCACGCGTGTGCTCAAGGGCATGATTGCGCTATCGCGCGCCACCTTCCCCCGCGGGATCCTCTCGCCGCTGCTCGATGCCATTGCCCGGGCACCGATCTGGGCCGATCAGGTGGACTATGGCCACGGCACCGGCCATGGCGTGGGTTACTTCATGAACGTACACGAAGGGCCGCAGGTGATTGCCTATCAGGCGGCGCCCGCGCCCCAAACGGCCATGCAGGCGGGCATGATCAGTTCGATCGAGCCGGGTACTTACCGGCCGCGTGAGTGGGGCGTGCGCATTGAGAACCTGGTGGTTAGCCGGGAAGCGGGCAAGAGTGTGTTCGGCGATTTCCTGAACTTCGAGACCTTGACGCTTTGCCCGATCGACACACGCTGCCTGTTGCCCGAGTTGCTTGCCAAGGAAGAGTTGGCGTGGCTGAACGGTTACCACGCGAGTGTGCATGAGCGTCTTGCGCCGCTGTTGAAGGGCGAGGCGCTGGCATGGCTGCAGGCGCGTACCGCGCCGCTGCGATGACGAATAAAAAGGGCAGCGCTCGCGCTGCCCCTTTGAACTCAATGCCTGGTAGTCATCACTTGCAGATGACGATCATGCTGCGGCTGGTATAGCCAGCTGGATTGATACCGAACAGGTAATCGCCTTGCTCTTCGTCGGTATCGCCGGAGCGAGCAATGACTTTGTAACCGCGGGTGCTACAGGAGGTGGCGGCCTTGCTGTAGCAGTTATCCCACGATGAGGAGAGGCCGGAGCAATTGATATGCAGGCCTTTCTTCCCCTTTTTGACCTCAGTCTTGGCCGTGGCGGCACATCCAGCAATAGCCAAAATGGCCAGAATGAGCAAAATACGTTTCATTCCCTTCCTTAAATGCAGGGCGGATCATTTGTCGGGCCCTGTCGTTGTCACTGCTGTCTTCCTGAAAATCCCCAGCGTCCGTCTTCGGTCCACCAGATCGCGTAAAGTGATTGATTCTGTGTGACAGCTTAATCAGCGAGACGGGCCGCTACAATCACTAATCCCGTCTCAAATGAAAATAGTTCTCATATCAGTCTGCGGCGACGGGTGGGGTTGGCGTCTGGCGCATCGACAGCGTGGTGCCTACCGACGCGACGATGATGGCGAGAATCGCGAGCCATTGGGTGGTGCTCAATACCTCGCCGAGGAACAGAAGGCCTGAAAGTGCGCCAAACGCCGGCTCGATGCTCATCAGGGTGCCGAAGGTGCGTGCAGGCATGCGGGTCAGGGCAACCATTTCCAGGCTATAGGGCAGGGCGGTGGACAGTATCGCGACACCCAGTGCCATCGGAATGACCGCTGGGGTGAGCAGTGCGCTGCCGGCATGAATCACCCCGATCGGGGCAACGAACAGCGCGGCGACCACGACGCCGAGGGCGGCGCTCTGGATGCCGTGCTCGGCGCCGGCGCGTTGCCCGAACAGGATATACAGCGCCCAGCACACCCCCGCACCCAAGGCATACGCCGCGCCTACCGGGTCCAGAGCCTGGCCGCCATCGCCCGCTGGCAGCAACAGTAGAAGCCCGGCGATCGCCATCGCGATCCAGAGAAAGTCGATAGGGCGGCGCGAGGAGAAGATCGCCACCGCCAGTGGCCCCGTGAACTCCAGTGCCACGGCGATACCGATAGGTACTGTTTGTAGTGCCATATAGAAGAGGAAGTTCATGCCCCCAAGTGCCATGCCATAGATGATGACATTGCGCAGAGTGGTGGCGGTCATGCGGACGCGCCATGGGCGCAGTATGAGCAGCATGATGATACTGGCGAAGATCAGGCGCAGGGCTGTGGTGCCTTGGGCGCCGATGATGGGGAACATGCTTTTGGCCAGTGACGCACCGGACTGTATGGATGCCATGGCGATCAGCAGCAGGCCGATAGGGAAGAGGGTGGCGGCCAGGCTGCGGGGTTGGGTGTTCATCTCTGCGCGGCGATCCTTGGGCGGGTAGGGGTGTGCACTATAGTGCGCACTTACGTGGGCAGAGGGCAAGATGTCACGCTTTTGAAATTAAAGGTTGACGGGGTTTCGAATCCCCTTATAATGCGCCCCACTTCCAGCGTGATTGGAACGAGAAACTCCTTGAGTATCAACGAGTTAATC
>NZ_AXYZ01000009.1:0-314383 GCF_000483465.1 Pseudomonas sp. LAIL14HWK12:I7 | reverse complement strand
TCTCATCCGCTCGACTTGCATGTGTTAGGCCTGCCGCCAGCGTTCAATCTGAGCCATGATCAAACTCTTCAGTTCAATACTGCTTGGGTTTTTAAGAAACCCTAAACTTGGCTCAGCAATCTCAAATGACTATGTGATTTCTCGCATGGTCACTTGTGATGCTGATAATCTTTGTGACTATCAGTCCGTACTCACAAGCACCCACACGAATTGCTTGATTCAATTTGTTAAAGAGCGTTTGGTTAAGAGCTTTTCGTCTCAACCGAGGCGCGCATTCTACGCTTTCCTCATTTGCTGTCAAGCGTTTATTTTGAAGTTTTTAACTTCGCTTTCTTTCGAAAGCTTTTAACTTCAACAACTTGCCGCTTGCCCCGAAGCGTTCATCGCTGCGAGGAGGCGAATAATACGCGCTTTGAAATCAGAGTCAACACCCTGATCTGAAAAAACTTTCCAGCAGTACTTGGCCGGCCTTCGCAACTAATGAACACGCAACCGATCTGTAGATAAACACCCCACGGAGCGTGGCAACCATGAGCGAGACGCAAAGCGAGAAAACGCCAGGCCTGTCGGCGGACGAAGAGCAGGAGGTCAGCCATAACCAGCCGCCAAGGGCAGCGGTGCTGCACGAGATCATTCGCTACCAGGGCGACCAAGAGCTTGAGCGCACGATCGCAGCCCTGTGGTGGTCAGCGCTGGCTGCCGGGTTGTCGATGGGGCTCTCGCTCATGGCCATGGGGTTGTTCTATGCCCGCCTCCCCGAGGGCGACAGCGCCCAGGTGATTGCAAGCATTGGCTACAGTGCAGGTTTCCTGGCGGTGATCCTCGCCCGCCAGCAACTGTTTACAGAGAACACACTCACCGCCGTGCTGCCGGTGATGACCTCGCCTACCCTGGCCAACCTGGGTCGCCTGCTGCGCCTATGGAGCGTGGTATTGCTCGGCAACCTGGCCGGCACCCTGCTGGTGGCCTGGGTCATGCTGGAACTGCCGATCTTCGACGGCAAGACCGATGTGGCCTTCCTAGAGGTCGGGCGCAAGGTAATGAAGAACGATATCGGCCAGATGTTCGCCAAAGGCATCGTGTCGGGCTGGATGATCGCCACCATGGTCTGGATGATCCCGTCGATGGAGCACGCCAAGATCTGGATCATCCTGATGATCACTTACTTTATGGCGCTGGGTGACTTCACCCATATTGTCGTCGGTTCGGTGGAAGTGTCCTACCTGGTCTGGGCCGGTGAAGAGACCTGGCGCAGCTTCTTGCTGGCATTCGCCCTGCCGACCCTCGCCGGTAACATCATCGGTGGCAGCTTCATCTTCGCGCTGATAAGCCATGCGCAGGTGCGCAGTGACAGCGGCAAACCGCCTTCGCGTTTACTGGAGGACCAGAAGCCGCCCTCACCTCGCCAGCGAGACGCTGAAAAATGACCCTCAGCGCACCGCCACGGCGCGCTCTGTCGACCGCTCTCGCTGATGCGCAGGCTTGGGCTGCCACCAGTTTTGCCCGGCATGCGGCGAGTCCAGGCTGACCCGCTCGCCCATCTGCGGGGTGCATAGCCGCACCTGCGCTTGCTCAGTGAGGGCGAGGATGCGCTCGAATGGCTCTTGCCAGGCATGGGTGGACAAGTCGAAGGTGCCGTTATGAATCGGCAGCATCCAGCGCCCCTGCAGGTCGAGGTGTGCCTGCAGGCTCTGCTCCGGCTGCATGTGCACGCTCGGCCAGGCGACGTTATAGGCCCCGGTCTCGATCAGGGTCAGGTCGAAAGGCCCAAAACGCTCACCGATCTGCTTGAAGCCCTCGAAGTAGCCTGTATCGCCGCTGAAAAACAACCGCAGCTGTTCATCGATCACCACCCAGGACGCCCACAAGGTCCGGTTACTGTCGAACAGGCCACGCCCTGAAAAGTGCTGTGCTGGGGTCGCGACAAAGCGTACCCCTTCAACTTCAGTGTCCTGCCACCAATCCAGTTGGCGCACCTTGTCTGCTGCAACCCCCCATTCGATCAGCAGGTCACCCACCCCAAGCGGTGCCAGAAACACCCCCGTACGCGGGGCAAGCCGTCGAATCGCCTGCTCATCCAGATGATCGAAGTGATCATGGGACAGGATCACCGCGGCCAATGGCGGCAGTTCGTCCAGGCCAAGCGGTGGCGCATGGAAACGTTGCGGCCCTGCCCACTGCACCGGTGAGGCGCGCTCGGCGAATACCGGGTCGGTAATAAAGAAGCGCCCGCGCAACTTCAGCAATATCGTCGAATGGCCAAGGCGCCACAGGCTGTGATCAGGTGCATCAAGCACCTGCTGCCGGGTCATGGGCTGCACATGGAGGGGGGTGGAGGGCCGAGTGTCGGGCGGCTTGCGCAAAAACAGGTACTTGAGGCCGATGCGCAGCTTTTTCATCACGCCGTCTTGAGGCAGGCGGGCCTGGTTATGGAAACGACCGTCCCGTTGAGGCGCCGACTCGCCGGCAGCGTTAGCCATGGGAACCACGAGCATGAGCACTCCAAGCAACAGGAAAGCCTTCATATTACCCCACAGTGATCAGATCAACCGTGAATTGGCTTGTAAGGTCATTTTTCATAGATGAAACACTGTTCAACAATATTCACACGCGTTATGCGATAAACGGCGCCTTAGCAGAAGAACGATGACCATGATGGACAACCGCAGCGGCAAGGGCCTTTCTTTCGTCAAGCGCATCTACCTGCCGCGCATCATCGGCATGGGCATCGGCCTGTTCAGTGTAATGGCTGCCATGGCGCCGCTATCGCCGCCTACCTGGGTCTGGCTGCTGGTGCTGTTCAACGGGATTGTCTGGCCGCATTTAGCCTACCTGTGGGCGATGCGCTCGGCAGCGCCTTATCAGGCAGAACAGCGCAATCTGCTGCTGGACTCGCTGATGGGCGGCTTCTGGACCGCCGCCATGCACTTCAACCCACTGCCCAGCGTGACCGTGCTGTCGATGATGACCATGAACAACGTGGCCGCGGGCGGCAAGCGCCTGGTCGTTCGCGGCGTGCTGGCCCAGCTTGCCGGCATGCTCCTGGCCACGCTCGTGCTCGGCCCTGGCTTGCAACTCACTGCCACGCCCTTGCAGGTTTACGCGTGCTTGCCAATGCTGACGCTCTACCCGCTGGCCCTGGGCTGGGTCTGCTACCGCCTGGCAATCAAACTGGCAGAGCACAAGCGCCGCCTCAGTGCGCTAAGCCTTACCGACAGCCTGACCGGGTTGCTCAACCACGGTGCCTGGAAAGACCTGCTGCTGCTCAAGTTCCAGACCTGCCAGCAACAGCAGCAACAGGCGGTCATCGCCCTGATCGACATCGACCACTTCAAGACCATCAACGACACGTTTGGCCACGTAATCGGCGATTGCGTGCTGCGTCAGATGAGCGAAGAGCTCAAACGCAACCTGCGTGAGGTCGACCAGGCCGGGCGCTACGGTGGCGACGAATTCTGCGTGATCCTGCCGGACACCAACGAGGCCCAGGCCTGCCTGGCCATGGAGCGCTTGCGCGAGCGGGTGGCGAGCTACCGCAACCCGCAATTACCACACTTGCGGATCAGCCTCAGCATCGGCCTGTCTGCCTTCGACGCTGACCTTGAATCCCCCGAACACTGGCTCGAACAGGCCGACAAGGCGCTCTACACCGCCAAGCACGCTGGCCGCGACCAGGTCAATTTCGCGCAACGCGAGGCCACCGGCCTCAGGCTGGCCTATCCTGACTGAACCTCCTTCCTGATTGCCTTGCGGGAGGCTGCTGTTCTTGAAGGAGTCACCCGCACATGGCCAGGACCGCCAACCTTCCACCCACCCTACCCACACCCCGATTTCAAGTTCGCCGCTTGATTGCAGGCTTTTGCGTGGTCTTTGGCCTGGCCTGCCTGGTCACCTTGGGCGCATTGCTCAACATCGCCGCCACCCTCGATCACCAAGAGCAACAGCGCAGCGCCTTCCATGCCTCACAAGCTCTCGAGCAACGGCTGCTTGCCTCACGCCAATTCCTGTCCAGCTATGCCGTGTGGGATGCCGCCTTTGAACACCTGGCCGGCAAGGCGGACTGGCAGTGGGCCTATGAAGAGAAGAACGTCGGGGAATCGCTATACAGCGCCAGTGGCTACGAAGGTGTGTTCGTGGTGGACGACCAGCGCACCACCTACGCCCTGTTCAAAGGCAAGCCCAGTGAAGCGAGCGCCAGCACTTATATAGAAGCGCCGCTGCAACCCATCATCAATGAAGCGCGGGGGGCTGCCAGCGCCCGCGAACAAATCACCCGGTTCGTGCTGTTCAACGGATGGCCCGCCGTGCTCAGCGCCGCGGCCGTGCGGCCAGACAAAGACGTGTCGGACAGCGAAGTGCGCCAGGCACCCGTCATGCTGTTCGTCGACCAGTTGACCGACGACAAACTCACACGGTTGGGTACCGGCGCCGGCCTGGCGGGCATGCACCTCGAGAAAGACGCTACCGGCGAGCATGGCCAGCAGCGTATCGCGCTGGGCGATACCGGCTTCCACCTGGCCTGGACCAGCCCGCTGCCGGGCCAGCAATTACTGTGGGCGATGCTGCCGCCGCTGCTGTGCGCGCTGCTGATACTCGGCCTGGTGATGCTTTACCTGTTCCGCCACGCCTTGCGCAGCTCCCGCGCCATCGACCTTAGCCTGGCGCGCCTGCAGCAGAGCAACCAGGCCCTGGAGGCCAGCGAGCAGCGTTTTCGCGCCGTCGCCGAAGCCGCATCCGACTGGATCTGGGAAACCGACCGACAACAACGCCTGACCTATCTTTCACAGCGTTTCGTCAGCGTCACCGGCTACCCGGTGGACGACTGGCTGGGCCAGCCGGTAAACCAGCTGCTGGCCTGCGACACCACGCCACTCTCACCCTGGCTGGACGCATTGGCCGCCGCCGACCCACAGCAGTTGGCAAACCTGCGCTGTACCTACCGTGACCACAATGGGCAAAACCGCTATTGCCGCATCTCGGCAAGGGCGATCTGGTACGACGGCAAACCGACGGGTTTTCGCGGCACCGCCAGCGACATCACTGACGAAGTCGACGCCCATGCACGCATCCAGCACCTGTCACTGCATGACCCGCTGACCGGGCTTGCCAACCGCAACAAACTCGCTCGGCACCTTGAGCAGTTGTTATTGCGCGGCAGCGACTCGCCCCCACTCACGTTGCTGCTGCTGGACCTGGACAACTTCAAGCCGATCAACGATTCCCTCGGCCATGCCGCCGGTGACGCTGTGCTGCAAGAGGTGGCGACACGCCTGCGCGACACCACCCGCGATGTCGACCTGGTCGCGCGCCTGGGTGGCGATGAGTTCATTCTGGTGCTCAATGGCATGGATAACCGCACTGAAGTCGACCGTTTCTGCGCCCGCCTGATTAGCCTGCTGCAGCAACCAATCGTCTTCGACAACCAGCCCCTGCACATCGGCGCTAGCATCGGCGTCGCCCAGAGCCGCACCCTGGGCTTCGATGCCGGCGAACTGATCCGCTGCGCCGACATCGCGCTGTACCAGGCCAAAGCGGAGGGCAAGAACACCTGGCGGTACTTCGCCGCCGAAATGAACAAACAGATCCAGTACCGCCGACAACTGGAGAATGATCTGCGCCGGGCCCTGCAAAACCAGGAATTCGCGTTGCATTACCAGCCACGCTATCGCCTGGGCGACCTGCGCATCGTCGCGGTCGAAGCCCTGCTGCGCTGGCAGCACCCGCAGGAGGGGTTGCTCGGGCCAGACACCTTCATCCCGCTGGCCGAGCAGAGCGACATCATTGTCGCGCTGGGCCGCTGGGTGCTGCGCGAAGCCTGCCGCACGGCCCACGACTGGCCGGAGGGCCTGCTGATATCGGTAAACCTGTCACCTGCGCAGTTCTTGCGCAGCGACGTGGTAGCCGATGTTCGCGAGATCCTGTTGGAAACCGCGTTCCCCGCCCAGCGCCTTGAACTGGAAATCACCGAAAACGTGATGCTCAACGACATCGAAGGCGCGCTAAGCACCATGCTTTCGCTAAAGGAGCTGGGTGTTCGCCTGAACATGGATGACTTTGGCACCGGTTACTCATCGTTGGGCTATCTGCGCACGTACCCGTTCGACAGCATCAAGATCGACAAACGCTTCATAGCCGGGCTGAACAACACCAGTGGCAATGATCGCGCCGTGGTGCAAGCCATCATCAACCTGGGTGAAGCCATGGGGCTGACCGTGACGGCCGAGGGCGTAGAAAGTGAACAGCAGCTCAAAACACTGGAGAAGGACGGCTGCCATGAGGTGCAGGGTTATTTCCTGAGCCGGCCTTTACCTAAAGAGGCGCTCGAAGCCTTGCTGCAACAGGCGCCCACAGGCTCGGCCAGGCGCCTGCTGTAAAGGCAGCCTTCGCAGAACAAGGCTGCCCCCGTGAACAGCAGGGCGTCAGCGCTTGTTGCGCTCGGCCACGATCTCGGGCAAATCGCTGCGCCGCTGATAAGTACGCAAGGGTTCGCCAATGTTCAAGCGGTCATCCACATGCTGGTCCAGCAGCAGTGCCAGGCGCTCTCGGCACAACGCCATGCGCGGGCCTTGCTCGGGCCGCCAGACGAATTCGCTGCAGGGGGTGATACTGTCGTCGGCCACGTCCATGCCGAACGAGTCCTCGGAAAAACGCACGATATGGACGCCGCGCTTGCCATGAAAGCCAACGAAACCGTTGAGCTGCTCCGCCGCGTTGCAGATGTCCTGGGAAGTGATGGCCATGCCGTAACCTCGCAATCAAGTCGAAAGTGGCGCACGCCGGGCTGCAAACGGTCGCCTCTGCCGGGCAACTCGCAGCGGCCAGCCTAACGCAAGTCACCGCGCATTCGCCAAGGTTTTCCGCCAGCCGCCGGCAGCCCCGTAAGAGGGTTCGGCATTCCCTTCATTGCGTAACCCGGTCCTCATGCACCTGCACGCTGGCAGTCATGCCGGCACTCAGGTTCATGCCCTGCGGGATCTCGTCCAGGCGGATCCGCACAGGTATCCGCTGCGCCAGACGCACCCAGTTGAAGGTCGGCTCCACCTCCGGCAACAGTTGGCTGTCCGGATTACTGTTGCGGTCGGTGATGCCCCGGCTGATGCTCTCCACATGCCCCTGCATTGCCTCGCCCGCCCCCATCAACCAGACCTTGACCGTGTCACCGACGCGGATGCGCGGCAGTTTGGTTTCTTCGAAGTAGGCCTGGATATAGAAGGTCGAATCGTCCACCAGGGCCATCACCGACTCCCCGGTGTTCACGTAGTTGCCCTGGGCCAGGCGCAGGTTGGTGATATGGCCACTGCGCGGCGCCCGCACTTCGCTGCGCGCCAGGTTGATCTTGGCCACTTGCAGTTGCGCCTCGGCCTCATGCAGTTCACCGCGGGCGATGGCGGCGTTGATCTGGGCATTTTCACGCAGCTCGGCACTGATTGCCTCCGGCCCCAGGGCAGTACGCCGCGCCGCTTCGCGCTCGCGCAAGCGCAGTTGCTGGGCGCGGGTCTCGGTCACGGCGCTGGCCTGGTCGAAGGCTGCCTGGAAGCGTTCACGGTCGATGCTCATGAGCAAATCGCCCGCCTTGACCTGCTGGTTGTCATGCACCTTGAGCTCACGCACCCAACCGGAAACGTCCGGTGCGATCACCACCACGTCGGCACGCACGCGGGCATCGCGGGTCCAGGGTGTCAGCATGTAGTACTGCCACAGCTGGTAGCCTGCCAACAGGGCAAGGGCGACCACACACAGGGTTACCAGGGTACGTACGGCGGCACGCATTGAATCACTCCTTACAAAAATCGTTACAAGAGCCTTTATGCAGCCCCTAGTACTCGCACCACCAGGAACAACACACACACGAATAACGCCGCGTCGAACAGCGCTTCATGCCAGATCCAGCGACCCAACGGCGTGGCCTGTACCAACAAGCGCAACACCCCGGTGAGCACCAACGCCAGCAGCACATAAATCAGAAACGGGCTCAGCAGCACGCCGCCCAGCGCCCATTCACGCAACCCCATGCACGTCCTCCTGCCAGCGGCACCATTTGCCCCAGCTCTTCTGCAACTGCAGCACTGCACCTTCAGCCAGGCGCAACGGGTCGCTTGCCGGCAGCCGACGCAAGGCGGCGATGAATTGCTCACTGGCGCTGTCCAGGCGTTGCCCACGGCCCGGCGCCGGCCCCTTGGCCAGTACCGCCTCCACCTGCTGCAGGTACTCGCGTTCAGCGCGGCCCAACGGCGCCTGGGCGACCGCCAGGCACATGCGCAGGTGCACCAGTTCGTCGCCGATGTCCAGGCCGTGCAAGCCGTCATCCCAACGCTTGCGCTCGCTTTCGGGCAATTCGCCGGCATGCCGCGCCAGTTGCAAGAGGCGATCGGCCATACGCCCGCCAAACCAGCTGTCGGCGCCACGCAGGTCGCGCCGGGTCAGGCGCACCAGGTCGCTTTGGGTCGCCGCCCGCAGGCGCTTGCCCAGCCAGGCCGGGTGACGGAACACCAACAAACGAAAGGCCATCACCGCAGCAGACACGCCCACCAGCATCGCCAGCGCGCTGTTGAGCATGCTGGCCACGCCAAACTGCATGGCATTGAGCGGTGATACCAGCACGATGAAGTGCAGGCAATACGAAGTCGCGGTCGCGCCGGTACGCGGGTGGGCCATGCCCAACGCACCCAGAAACAGCGGCACACCCATGCCCAGGCAGAGCATGGCGAAGCTGCTCCACTGCGGCAAAAGAATCTGCCCGACCAGAAACGCCGCGGGGATCGCCAAAAAGATGCCGCGCAAGAAACTAAGGCCGATCTGAGCGCCGTTTTCGCGGCTGGCAAACAAGCTGCAAACCACACAGGTCAGCACCAGGCCGCCCGGCGCAGAGGGCCAGGCGGTCGCCAGCCAGAAGCCACTCATCACCAGAAACGCCAGCGCGCTGCGTGAACCGAACAACAGTGCCAGCGACCAGTCGCGGTGTGCGGCCAGGCCCTGGGACACATCCTTGGGCGCCCTGCCCGCTTCGACGTCGTCCAGCGCCTGGGTCGCGGCCATTGCGTAGTCCAGCAACAGCGTCATGCGCGCCAGGCAGTAATGTTCGGCAGCGCTTATCCGCTCATCATGGGCGGCATCCCAGATGCGTTGGCGCAACAGCAACAGGCCGGGTTGGTCGGGTGTACCCAACTGCGCGCGCACCGCCTCCAGCCAGGGCGCCAGGTGCCGAGCTTCACCTTCATCGAGCTGGCGCCACTGCCGGCGCACCGAACGGGAGATACGCAGCAGCACCATCAGCTTCTGGCTCAGGCCGCGAATGGCGCGCGCCCGCTGACGCCCGCGATTGCCTTCGAACCAGGCATGTTCGCGCTGGCTGTCGATGGCGACGATGCGCCCAAGGCTTTCCAGCAGCCCTTTGCGCGCTTCATCCTCTCCCCCCAGCATGGCACTGGCCGCCTGCACGCCATTTTGCCAAGCCTGCCGGGCTTGCCCGCCCAGTTGCTGTTCCACGCGCAGCGGCCAGATCAGGGCGCTGGTGGCGGTAGCGCAGAAAATCCCCAGGCAGATCTCGGTGCAGCGCGCCACGGCCTGGTCGAACACCTGCAACGGGTGGTCGATCGCCGGCAGGGCGATGATCGCGGCGGTGTAGCCGGCCAGCACAAAGGCGTAGGCCCAGGCGCTGCGCAGTTGGGTCGACGCGGCCGTGCACAGTGCCAGCCACAGCGCGAGGGTGATCAGGACCAGGCCTGGCGTCTGGGCGAACAAGCCGATAAAGACTACCGACATGAACGTGCCGACCAGGGTGCCGGCCAGGCGCGCAAGCCCCTTCTGCACCACCATGCCGGACAACGGCTGAGCCACGATGAACGCCGTCATCAATGCCCATGACGGCTGCTCCAACCCCCAGCGCATCGCCAGCCAAAGCGCCAGGCCGCCACCGAGCACGGTCTTGATGGCGAACTTGAGGGCGAGGCTGCTGGGTGCGAACAGGGCCTGGAGAGTGATGGGCACGAGGCGGACCTTGCGGGGATGATCAGGTAAACGATAGACAATGGAGCGAAGGATAATGCGGAAACGATTAATTAGCTAGCTAATCATCTTTATTGAAATGCGCTGCCCGACTTTTCGCAGGCAAAAAAAATGGGCGACCGAAGTCGCCCTAAATGCCTTGCGTGCTCGTGAACCCGGAAGGTCAGCGCGGCTTGCGCTTGTTCGAGTCCTTCCAGATGAAAATGCCCAGACCGGCAAAGAATGCGACCATCAACCCGACCGTTACCACACCTGCGATAACCACGTTGTCGAAGAACATGTCGGCCTCCCTCTTCGTTTGCCGTTGTCCGATGGATGCAAGGTAACGAATGTGGGGGCGGGGAAAATTGACCGGGGTCAATGGTGCCCGGGACCGGGCACGCGGGGCGGGCGCAGGGTTGACCTGCGTCAAGTTTCAGCGCTTCTTGGGCTTGCCCTTGGGCTTCTTTTTCTTTGCCGCGCTCAGGGGCATGGCTTGCTCGAAGGCCTGGCGCACTTCGTTCAGGCGCTTTTCCTTGAGGTCGTGGACGCGCTTGGCACGTTCGGCATCGAAATCGATGAGGTTGTCTTGGCTCATGGGTGGGCTCGACGATCAACAGAGACTTGCATGATGAAGCCAGCCAGTGACGCTGACCAGCCCCGCGTCAGACTTCGATGTCGACCAGCAGCCCCTGGCGTGGGCTCTCGCCCATCAAGGGGGCGACCGGCACGGTGTTGTCGGCGTTGACTTCATCGCCCGGTAACGCGCTGTAAAGCTCGCCGTCGCTTTTTTGCCGACGTTGCTGTTGACGACGCTGTTCATCACGCAGGATCAAGGCCTGCTCCTGCGGGTCGCGCTGCTGCTTGAGGTTGATGGCGCTTTCACCGGAAGTCGGCTGCGCGGGGACCACCGGCTTGATGTCGGGAGTAGGTTTGACCGGGTCCTGTTGCGAGGTTACCGGGGCTGCACTGAGCGGAATAATCGGCGGCAACATGGAAAGTCTCCTATTACCCCTGTATCGGCGGGCGTTGTCCTACCTTGAATAGAGACAACGCTTATTCGACTTCGTCATCGGGGTCGTCATCGCTCGGCGGGCTCGCCTCGCTCCAGGGCCGCTTGTAGACCTGCTGCCAGACCGCGTCCATGTGCTCGCGCAGTACCTGCGGCGCGCTTTTGAGCGAGGCGCTGTCTTCGCGCTCGCCGCCGATCGGCTCCTCGCCCGCCGGGGTGATCAGTGATTGGCCGGTAATGGTGTAGATGGCCTGGCCTTCGCGCATTTCGATGGCGATATCGTGGGGGTCGATGCCGCCGCCGCAGAAGGCATGGCTGGCAACCGTCAGTTCGGCGATACCGTCCTTGTTCAGGTCACTGACATCGCTGACATCGGAATAGAAGTCGACGTCCAGGTCCAGCCCCGGGCAGGTGGTTTCCTGTTCGATCTGCCAACGTGCCTTGAACGCATCGCTTTCGGCCGTGCGCCCATACAGCGTGGCCTTGAGCACTACCTTGTCCACTTCCTGCTGGTTTTCCGCGTCGGTGGCCTGGCCGTCGGTGCGGCTCAGCACCAGCAGGCCTTCGCCGTCGCGGTCACGAAAGTGCACGCTCTTGATCGGCGTCTGGACGCCCAGTGCCTCAAGCTGCCCGGGCGTAATCGCCGGCAAGGTCTCGAAGCTTTTTTGCTCGCAGCCGGCCAGCAGCACAAGGCTGCTCACGGCCAGGGATACGTTCAACCAGCGGTGCTTGGCGGACATGTTGGTGCGCGGCCCTCGTCTACAAGACGGTGTTGGTCGATGAAACGGCTAGACTGTTGGTCTTCGGCACCCTTCGGTGCACTTCAACACTTTGGTCTGACCGGCCGATCCGTTAACATAGCCGGCTTTTCATCGCGGGAGTTCAGGCAGTATGGCGCAGCAGTATCAACCGGGGCAACGCTGGATCAGCGACAGCGAAGCAGAGCTCGGCCTGGGTACCATCCTGGCGCAGGATGGCCGCCTGTTGACCGTGCTCTACCCGGCCACTGGCGACACCCGCCAGTATTCCCTGCGCAATGCGCCGCTGACCCGCGTGCGCTTCTCGCCAGGCGACCAGATCACCCACTTCGACGGTTGGAAGCTGACCGTGCGCGAGGTCGACGATGTCGATGGCCTGTTGGTGTACCACGGCCTGGACGCGCAAAACCAGCCGCGTACCCTGCCGGAAACCCAACTGTCGAACTTCATTCAGTTCCGCCTGGCCAGCGACCGCCTGTTCGCCGGCCAGATCGACCCGCTGTCGTGGTTCAGCCTGCGTTACAACACCTTGCAGCACACCAGCAAGCAGATGCAGTCGTCGCTCTGGGGCCTGGGTGGCTGCCGCGCACAACCGATCGCCCACCAGTTGCACATCGCCCGTG
Source organism: Pseudomonas sp. LAIL14HWK12:I7 (assembly GCF_000483465.1). NCBI lineage: Bacteria > Pseudomonadati > Pseudomonadota > Gammaproteobacteria > Pseudomonadales > Pseudomonadaceae > Pseudomonas > Pseudomonas sp. LAIL14HWK12:I7. The sequence goes on along the minus strand of NZ_AXYZ01000009.1, from coordinate 302,006 downwards.
AAGTCGCTGACCGCAGCGCACCCCGGGTGCTGCTGGCGGACGAAGTCGGCCTGGGCAAAACCATCGAGGCAGGCCTGATCATCCATCGCCAGCTGCTCTCAGGGCGTGCCAGCCGCGTACTGATACTGGTCCCGGAAAACCTCCAGCACCAATGGCTGGTGGAAATGCGCCGGCGCTTCAACCTGCAAGTGGCGTTGTTCGACGCCGAGCGCTTCATCGAGAGCGATGCCAGCAACCCGTTCGAAGACGCCCAGCTCGCGCTGGTGGCCCTGGAATGGCTGGTTGACGACGAAAAAGCCCAGGACGCGCTGTTTGCTGCAGGCTGGGACCTGATGGTGGTCGACGAAGCCCACCACCTGGTCTGGCATGAAGACCAGGTCAGCGCCGAGTACGGCCTGGTCGAGCAACTGGCCCAGGTGATCCCTGGCGTGCTGCTGCTCACCGCCACCCCCGAACAGCTCGGCCAGGACAGCCACTTCGCCCGGCTGCGCCTGCTCGACCCCAACCGTTTCCACGACCTTGTGGCGTTCCGTGCCGAGAGCGAAAACTATCGCCCGGTCGCCGAGGCGGTACAGGAGCTGCTCGACGAAGGTCGCCTGTCGCCGGAGGCCCACGCCACCATCCATGGTTTCCTCGGGGCCGAAGGCGAAGCCTTGCTGGCAGCCGTCAGCGATGGCGATACCCAAGCCAGCGCGCGCCTGATCCGCGAGCTGCTCGACCGCCACGGCACTGGCCGCGTGCTGTTCCGTAACACCCGCGCAGCCGTTCAGGGCTTCCCCGAGCGCGAGTTGCATGCCTACCCGGTAGCGATGCCGGAGCAGTACCGCGACCTGCCGCCTGGCGAAAAAGCCGAGCTGTACCCGGAAGTCGCCTTCCAGGCGCAGGGCGACATCACTGACGACGAGCGCTGGTGGCGTTTCGACCCTCGGGTCGACTGGCTGATCGATACCCTGAAGATGCTCAAGCGCACCAAAGTACTGGTGATCTGCGCCCATGCCGAAACCGCCATGGACCTGGAAGACGCCCTGCGCGTGCGCTCCGGCATTCCTGCCTCGGTCTTCCACGAAGGCATGAGCATTCTCGAGCGTGACCGCGCCGCCGCCTATTTCGCAGACGAAGAGTTCGGCGCCCAGGTGCTGATCTGCTCCGAGATCGGTAGCGAAGGCCGCAACTTCCAGTTCTCTCATCACCTGGTGATGTTCGACCTGCCGGCCCACCCGGACCTGCTCGAGCAGCGTATCGGCCGTCTCGACCGGATCGGCCAGAAGCACACCATCCAGTTGCACGTGCCCTACCTGCAGGACAGCCCGCAAGAGCGCCTGTTCCAGTGGTACCACGAAGCGCTCAACGCCTTCCTCAACACCTGCCCGACCGGCAATGCCCTGCAGCATCAGTTCGGCCCTCGCCTGCTGCCGCTGCTCGAAAGCGGTGACAGCAAAGCCTGGGATGCACTGGTGGCCGATGCCCGCGGCGAACGCGAGCGCCTGGAAGCCGAGCTGCACAGCGGCCGCGACCGCCTGCTGGAGCTCAATTCTGGCGGAGCCGGTGAGGGCCAGGCACTGGTCGAGGCGATTCTCGAACAGGATGACCAGTTCGCCCTGCCGATCTACATGGAAACCCTGTTCGACGCGTTCGGCATCGACAGCGAAGACCATTCGGAAAACGCTCTGATCCTCAAGCCGAGCGAGAAAATGCTCGACGCCAGCTTCCCGCTAGGTGACGACGAAGGCGTGACCATCACCTACGACCGCGCCCAGGCGTTGTCCCGCGAGGACATGCAGTTCCTGACCTGGGAGCACCCGATGGTTCAGGGTGGCATGGACCTGGTGCTGTCCGGCTCGATGGGCAACACCGCCGTTGCGCTGATCAAGAACAAGGCCCTGAAGCCAGGTACCGTGCTGCTCGAACTGCTGTTCGTCAGCGAGGTGGTGGCACCGCGCGCCCTGCAGTTGGGCCGTTACCTGCCGCCGGCAGCCCTGCGTTGCCTGCTCGACACCAACGGCAACGACTTGGCGTCGCGCGTGGCATTCGAAACGCTCAACGACCAGCTCGAAAGTGTGCCGCGCGCCAGCGCCAACAAGTTCGTCCAGGCGCAACGTGATGTACTGGCCCAGCGCATCAGTGGTGGTGAAGCCAAGATCATGCCGACCCACGTCGAGCGTGTGGCCGAAGCGCAGCGTCGCTTGCAGGCCGAGGCCGACGAAGAGCTGGCGCGCATGGTTGCCCTGCAAGCCGTCAACCCAAGCGTGCGCGACAGCGAAATCGACGCCCTGCGCAAGCAGCGTGAAGAAGGCCTGGCGATGCTTGAGAAAGCTGCCCTGCGCCTCGAAGCCATTCGCGTGCTGGTAGCCGGCTGATACACCCCGCCCCTGTAGGAGCAGCCTTGCGCTGCGAAGAGGCCAGTTCAGGCACAGCCAATGCTGTGGCTTTACCGGCCTCTTCGCAGCACAAGGCTGCTCCTACAGGTGGCGCGGCACAAGCAGTCATATTCCTGGCTGCTATTGAACGCATAACCAAATCGTAGAAATCAAAGTGCCATTAGTCAGGAAGGCCTAACCACCTCTTCCTATACTGCCTCTGGACAGTCTCCCAAGGCGTTCTACCGGAGACGCGTGAAAACTCGGCCAAGAGGCACGCAATGGACTGGTTGGGACTGCAACTGTTCGCCGATCTGCCGGCAACCGGACGCATCGTCATCGATTGTCGCCACGAGCCTTTCCTTGTTCTGCTCGCCTTTACCGTGGCCTGCGCGGCTTGCTTCGCGACCCTGGACATGGCCGAGCGGCAATCCCACAACGAACACCCCACCGCACAACGCCAGTGGCGCGTGCTTGGCGCCTGTTGCCTGGCTGGCGGTGTCTGGGCCATGCACTTCATCAGCATGCTGGCCTTCCAGGCGCCGGTGGAAGTCCACTACGACGTCTCGCTGACCGTCCTCTCGTTGCTCATTGCATTGATCGTTGCCTGGTTGGGCATGAACAGCCTCAACCGCAGCCAAATGCGAGTGCAGCACTACCTGCAAAGTGCCGTGCTGATTGGTGCCGGTATTATCCTGATGCACTTTGTCGGCATGGCCGCCCTCGAGACCGGCGCCCGGCAGTACTACCAGACCGGGCTGTTACTGGCCTGTGTGGTCATTGCCATGCTCACCAGCCTCGCGGCGTTGCTGTTGGCGCGGTATTTCCGCAATGGCAGCGGCACGTTGCACCAAGCCCTGAAGTACGGCGCCAGCCTGGTGATGGCCGGTGGCATCGTCGCGACCCACTTCACCGCGATGTCGGCCATGACCCTGGTCATCCCCGCCGATACCGCCCTGCGCCTGCCCTCGGCAGACAACAGCCTGCAACTGGGGCTGACCATTGCCTTCATTACACTGCTGATCAGCGGCGCCAGCATCAGTGCGGCACTGGCCGACAAGAAGCTGCAAAGCAAGGAGCACGACCTGCGCCGGGTCAGCATCCTGCTTAGCCAGCTCGACCAGGCACGGGCCTCGCTGCAACAGGCCGCGCATTACGACGCCCTGACCAACCTGATCAACCGCCGCGGTTTCAATCAGGTATTCGCCGAACGCCTCGCCGAACAGACCGCCAGTCAAAACCGCCTGGCGGTGATGTTCCTCGACATCGACCATTTCAAGCGGATCAACGACAGCCTTGGCCATGCCGCCGGCGACGAACTGCTCAAGGTGATTGCCAACCACATCAAGGCAGCCACCCGCAGCCACGACCTGGTGGCGCGTTTCGGGGGCGACGAGTTTTGCGTGGTCACCAGCCTCAACAACCGTGACGAGGCACGTCACCTGGCGCAGCGCATCATGCAACGGATGAAGGAACCCATCGACCTGGGTGGGCGGCGCATGGTCATGACCACCAGTATCGGTATCAGCATTTTCCCCGACGATGGCCACACCGCTGAAGAGCTGCTCAAGCACGCCGACCTTGCCCTGTACCAGTCCAAGGGCAACGGTCGCAACAGCCTCAACTTCTTCAACGACAGCCTGAAAACCCGCGCCACCCTCGCCCTGCAGCTGGAAGAAGAACTGCGCATCGCGCTGCTGGAGGAACGCGGGCTGTGCGTGCACTACCAGCCCATCTTCGACCTGCGCAATGGCCAGGTGGCCAAGCTCGAAGCCTTGGTCCGCTGGCAGCACCCGCAACACGGCTTGCTCGGGCCCGACCGGTTCATCGGTATCGCCGAAGCCAATGGTTTGATCATCGACCTCGACCTGTGGGTGCTGCGCCACGCCTGCGCCGACCTGGCGCAACTGCACCGTCACGGCTTTGCTGACCTGAAGGTCACCGCCAACTGCTCGGCGGTAACCCTCAGCCACGATGAGCTACCCAGCGAAGTGGAGAAAGCGCTGTATCACTCGGCGCTGGCGCCCCGCCACCTGGAGCTTGAAGTCACCGAGAATGCCTTGATGGGCGATATTCATCGCACGGTCAACCTGCTCAAGCGCGTGCGCGCCCTCGGCGTGGCCTTGTCGATCGATGACTTTGGCACCGGTTATTCGTCACTGGCCTACCTCAAGCGCCTGCCGCTGGACGTGCTGAAAATCGACCGGACCTTCCTGCAGGAGGTACCCGGCAGCCAGAAAGACCGCGAGATCGTCCAGGCCATCATCGTCATGGCCCACACCCTGCACTTGCAGGTAGTCAGTGAGGGGGTGGAAACCGTCGAGCAACTTGAATTCCTCGAAACCCACGGCTGCGACTACCTGCAAGGCTACCTGCTCGGCCGCCCGGTGGCGTTGGGCGAATTGCGGCCCATCCTGGAGCGGCTGGAGCGCGACAAAGGCGTGCTCAGCCCTTGCTGCGATACAGCGATACCAGGGTCGCCGGATCTTTTTGCAAGTAGCCCTGGCTACCGTGCAAGCGCATCAATTGCGCGGCGAGGCCACTGAGCGGTGTCGCCGAGCCCTGCTCGCGGGCGAATTTGACCGCGCTGTCGAGGTCTTTGAGCAGCGTACGCACATGCCACTTGATCGGCTCGAAGCGGCTTTCGGCCATTTGCGGAGCGAGGATCTGCAAGGGTTTCGAATCGGCAAAACCTCCCGCCAACGCCTCGGCGATCAGTGTCGCATCAACCCCCGATTGCTCGGCCAACGCCACCACTTCGGCGATCACCAACGCATTGCAGGCCACGATCATCTGGTTGCAAGCCTTGGTCACCTGGCCTGCACCCACGGCGCCCATGTGCGTTACACGTTGGCCCAGGGTCAGCAGCACCGGCTGCGCGCGTTGCAAGTCAGCCGCTTCGCCACCGACCATGATTGCCAGGGTGCCGGCCTCGGCCCCCGGCGTGCCACCGGACACCGGCGCATCCAGCCAGGCCATGCCACACAGCGCAGCGAGCTCGGCAGCCATCTCACGGGTGGCGGTCGGTTCGAGGCTTGAAAAGTCGATCAGCAGTTGGCCACTGCGCCCGCCCTGGGCAATGCCCTGTTCACCAAACACCACCTCGCGCACCACCGGCGTGTCAGCCAGGCACAGCAGCACCATATCGCTGTCGCGGCACAACGCGGCCGGGCTTGCTGCCAGGCGCGCGCCAGCCGCCACCAGTTCGGCGCATTTGTCCGGGCTGCGGTTCCACACCGTCAAGGGGTAGCCGGCAGCCAGCAAGCGCCGACACATCGGCAGGCCCATCAGGCCAATGCCGGCGAATCCTAGCGAAGGTAGTTGTGAACTCATGAACGACTCCTTGCACATTTGTTATTTTTTGAGGCCGCATTCAGGGCCTAAGGCGCGGGTATACCCGCGAGGGGGCGCGCAGCGGCCACATTACGCATCCCGTAAACTGTTACCGCCACGCCGAATTGTTACTTACCTCTACCCGGCTGATCGCCTTCAAGCACCAAATTAAGGCGGGCTGCGCATTTTCACGCACCAAAAACGATCACGCTGATTCCGAACGCTTCGCTTGAATCACGATAAACGGTGAAACCACCACCGCCCAGATCTCTGGGTCGCGGTTTTGCAGGTCCAATGCCTGCTCAGCAGTGACCGGCCCCACAGTGCCATCACTGCGCCACTTGGCGAAGATCTCGCTGCGATTCTCGGCCATTGCTTCAGCAACGGCGATCAGGTCCAGGCTGGGGTCGACCCAAATCAGGTCACCCTTCGCCCAGAAGCGCTCCAGTGCTTTCCATTCGATGATTGCCGTCTCGCCAAGCAATTTGGCATAGAGGGTGCTTGTTTGATCAGTCATGGGTTTGTACCCGCAAAAATCGGCCAATAAAAAAGGCCGGTATTTTTGCAGAAAAACCCGGTTTCAAATACGTAATTTGGTCGATCGGCCCCGAACTTGTGGGGTGGGGCCGCAGATACAGGCAAATTGATGGCGCCTTTCTGTATCTTTGTGTCGATCAAGCGACAACCCAGGAAACAGGCTCTTTTTGACCGCTTTTCAAGCGCTCGGACAGCGCTCTACACTGTACCGGTACAGTTCCGGGACATGTTCCGGGGGAAGGTGGGCATGCAGTATGGCGTGGCCATACCGCAAATCCCGCCCGGTCTGTAGCCCTGGCCGCCAGGACTATAAGAATTACAACAGAATGAGTGGAGCACTATGATCAAGATTTCCAAGCTGTTCGCCGCAATGGTTCTGGCCGGGGTAGCCAGCCATTCGTTTGCCGCCGATACCATCAAGATCGGGATCGCAGGGCCTAAGACCGGCCCTGTCACCCAGTACGGCGACATGCAGTTCATCGGCGCCAAGCAAGCCATCAAAGACATCAACGCCAAGGGCGGCGTCGATGGCAAGATGCTCGAAGCCAAGGAATACGACGACGCCTGCGACCCTAAACAGGCCGTGGCAGTCGCCAACAAAGTGGTCAACGACGGCGTCAAGTTCGTCATCGGCCACCTGTGCTCCAGCTCCACCCAGCCTGCGTCCGACATCTACGAAGACGAAGGCGTGATCATGATCACCCCCGCCGCCACCAGCCCAGAAATCACCGCCCGTGGTTACAAGCTGATCTTCCGCACCATCGGCCTGGACAGCGCCCAGGGCCCGGCAGCCGGCAACTACATCGCCGACCACGTCAAGCCCAAGGTCGTTGCGGTCCTGCACGACAAGCAGCAGTACGGTGAAGGCATCGCCACCGCGGTCAAGCAGACCCTGGAAGGCAAAGGCACCAAGGTAGCCGTCTTCGAAGGCCTGAACGCCGGTGACAAAGACTTCTCCTCGATCATCCAGAAGCTCAAGCAGAACAACGTCGACTTCGTCTACTACGGCGGCTACCACCCAGAGTTGGGCCTGATCCTGCGCCAAGCTCAGGAAAAAGGCCTGAAAGCCAAGTTCATGGGGCCGGAAGGTGTCGGCAACGACTCCATTTCGCAGATCGCCCAGGGCGCTTCCGAAGGCCTGCTGGTTACCCTGCCGAAGTCGTTTGACGCAGACCCTGCGAACAAGGCCATCGTCGACGCCATCAAGGCTGACGGCAAAGACCCAAGTGGCCCGTTCGTGTTCCCGGCCTACTCGGCTGTCGAGCTGATCGCTGAAGGTATCAAGGCCGCCAAGTCGGAAGACACCGCCAAGGTTGCCGAAGCCATCCACAACGGCACCTTCAAGACCCCTACCGGCGACCTGTCGTACGACGCCAAGGGCGACCTGAAAGACTTCAAATTCGTGGTCTACGAATGGCACTTCGGCAAGCCGAAGACTGAAGTTTCCCCTCAGTAACTGCGTGACTAAATAGCTGACCGTAGAAGCCCACTGTGCGAGCAGTGGGCTTTGTTTTACGAGGTTCATGGGCCTGATCCCCGCGATCCGGGGGCCGGTCCACCTGAAAATCTTAAAACCGTCACCCGCGGTTTCCTGGCCGTACCCCTGCCAGTGAAATGCAAATCAGGTTTTTAGGAGCGCTGTAATGCCTGAGATCTACCATTTCTTCCAACAACTGGTTAATGGATTGACCATCGGCAGCACCTATGCCTTGATCGCCATCGGTTACACGATGGTGTACGGCATCATTGGCATGATCAACTTCGCCCACGGCGAGGTATACATGATCGGTTCCTACGTGGCCTTCATCGCCCTGGCGGGCCTGGCCATGATGGGTATCCATTCGCTGCCGATCCTGATGACCGTCGCCTTCGTCGCGACGATCTTCGTCACCAGTGCCTATGGTTACAGCATCGAACGGGTTGCCTACCGCCCCTTGCGCAACAGCAACCGTCTGATCCCGCTGATTTCCGCCATCGGCATGTCGATTTTCCTGCAGAACACCGTCTTGCTTTCGCAGGACTCCAAGGACAAATCCATCCCCAACCTGATCCCTGGGAGCTTCTCTTTCGGGCCAGGCGGTGCTGAAGAAGTACTGATCAGCTACATGCAGATCCTGGTGTTCGTCGTCACCTTGGTGGCCATGACCCTGCTCACCCTGTTCATCTCCCGTTCCCGCCTGGGCCGCGCCTGCCGTGCCTGCGCCGAGGACATCAAGATGGCCAACCTGCTGGGCATCAACACCAACAACATCATCGCCCTCACCTTCGTCATCGGTGCCGCACTGGCGGCGGTGGCGGCCGTGCTGCTGAGCATGCAGTACGGGGTGATCAACCCCAACGCCGGCTTCCTGGTGGGCCTCAAAGCCTTCACCGCCGCTGTGCTGGGTGGCATCGGCAGCATTCCGGGCGCCATGCTCGGTGGGCTGGTGCTGGGTGTGGCCGAAGCCTTCGGCGCCGACATTTTCGGCGACCAGTACAAGGATGTGGTGGCATTCGGTCTCTTGGTACTTGTCCTGCTGTTCCGGCCGACCGGCATCCTGGGCCGCCCGGAGGTTGAAAAAGTATGAACAAAAATCTTAAACAGGCGTTCTTCAGCGCCTTGCTGGTCTGGGCCGTGGCCTTCCCGGTGCTCGGCCTGAAACTGAGCATCGACGGCATCAGCCTGGCCGTGCACAGCCAAGGGTCGTTCACCATCAGCATCATCGCCGTCTGCTCGGTGCTGATGTTCCTGCGCGTGCTGTTCGACAAGCAGTGGAGTTCGGTGATGGGCCGCCGCTCGGATCGCAAGCTGGTCCCGCCTGCGGTGAGCAACTACCTGACCCTGCCCAAGACCCAGCGCTGGATCATCATGGGGCTGATCGTGGCTGCGCTGGTCTGGCCGTTCTTCGGCTCGCGCGGTGCGGTCGACATCGCCACGCTGATTCTGATCTACGTGTTGCTGGGCCTGGGCCTGAACATCGTGGTCGGCCTCGCGGGTCTGCTCGACCTGGGTTATGTGGGCTTCTACGCCGTAGGTGCCTACAGCTATGCCATGCTGTCGCATTACCTGGGCTGGAGCTTCTGGGTCTGCCTGCCGATCGCCGGCCTGATGGCCGCCACCTTTGGCTTCCTGCTCGGCTTCCCGGTGCTGCGCTTGCGCGGCGACTACCTGGCGATCGTGACCCTGGGCTTCGGCGAGATCATCCGCCTGTTCCTGCGTAACCTCACCGACTGGACCGGCGGCCCTAACGGCATCAGCAACATCCCCAAGCCAGAGTTTTTCGGCCTGACCTTCGAACGCCGTGCCGCCGAGGGCATGCAGACCTTCCACGAGTACTTCGGGCTGGAATACAACTCGATCAACAAGGTGATCTTCCTCTACCTGGTAGCGCTGCTGCTGGCCTTGCTGGCGCTGTTCGTCATCAACCGCCTGCTGCGCATGCCGATCGGTCGTGCCTGGGAAGCCTTGCGTGAAGACGAAATCGCCTGCCGCGCACTGGGCCTGAACCCTACCGTGATCAAGCTCTCGGCATTCACCCTGGGTGCCTGCTTCGCCGGTTTCGCCGGCAGCTTCTTCGCGGCTCGCCAAGGCCTGGTGACCCCCGAGTCGTTCACCTTCATCGAATCGGCGATCATCCTCGCCATCGTCGTGCTCGGCGGCATGGGCTCACAGCTGGGCGTGATCCTCGCGGCCATCGTGATGATCCTGCTGCCTGAGCTGATGCGTGAGTTCAGCGAATACCGGATGCTGATGTTCGGTGCGCTGATGGTGTTGATGATGATCTGGCGTCCGCAAGGCCTGCTGCCTATGCAACGTCCACACATGGAGCTGCGTCGATGAGCCGCGAAATTCTGCAAGTCAGCGGCCTGAGCATGCGCTTCGGCGGCTTGTTGGCGGTCAACGGCGTGGCCCTGACCGTCAAAGAAAAACAGGTGGTGGCGCTGATCGGCCCGAACGGCGCTGGCAAGACCACCGTGTTCAACTGCCTGACCGGCTTCTACAAGCCCAGCGGCGGCACCATCCTGCTCGATGGCCAGCCGATCCAGGGCCTGGCCGGCCACCAGATCGCCCGCAAGGGCGTGGTACGGACCTTCCAGAACGTCCGCCTGTTCAAGGAAATGACCGCGCTGGAGAACCTGCTGATCGCCCAGCACCGGCACTTGAACACCAACTTCTTCGCAGGCCTGTTCAAGACCCCGAGCTTCCGCCGCAGCGAGAAGGAAGCCATGGAACGCGCGCAGTACTGGCTGGAAAAGGTCAACCTGACCGAATTCGCCAACCGCACCGCCGGCACCCTCGCCTACGGCCAGCAACGCCGCCTGGAAATCGCCCGCTGCATGATGACCCAGCCACGGATCATCATGCTCGACGAACCGGCAGCAGGCCTGAACCCGAAAGAGACCGAAGACCTCAAGGCCCTGATCGCCTACCTGCGCGAATCACACAACGTCACCGTGCTGCTGATCGAGCACGACATGAAGCTGGTGATGAGCATCTCCGACCATATCGTGGTGATCAACCAGGGTACCCCCCTGGCCGACGGCACGCCGGAGCAGATTCGCGACAATCCTGATGTGATCAAGGCTTACCTGGGGGAAGCGTAAATGCTGAAGTTCGAGAACGTTTCCACCTTCTACGGCAAGATCCAGGCACTGCACAGCGTCAACGTGGAAATCAACCAGGGCGAGATCGTCACCTTGATCGGCGCCAACGGCGCAGGCAAGTCGACCCTGCTGATGACCTTGTGCGGCTCGCCGCAGGCGCACAGTGGCAGCATCAAGTACCTGGGTGAAGAACTGGTCGGCCAGACCTCCTCGCACATCATGCGCAAGAGCATCGCCGTAGTCCCCGAAGGGCGCCGCGTGTTCGCCCGCCTGACGGTCGAAGAGAACCTCGCCATGGGCGGTTTCTTCACCGACAAGGGCGATTACCAGGAGCAGCTGGACAAGGTCCTGCAGCTGTTCCCGCGCCTGAAGGAACGCTATGTCCAGCGCGGCGGCACCATGTCCGGTGGCGAGCAGCAGATGCTCGCCATTGGCCGGGCGCTGATGAGCAAACCCAAGTTGCTGTTGCTCGACGAGCCCTCGCTGGGCCTGGCCCCGATCATCATCCAGCAGATCTTCGACATCATCGAACAGCTGCGCCGTGACGGCGTGACCGTGTTCCTGGTGGAGCAGAACGCCAACCAGGCGCTGAAGATCGCTGACCGTGCCTATGTACTGGAAAACGGACGGGTGGTGATGCAGGGCACGGGTGAAGCGCTGCTGAGTGACCCGAAGGTGCGTGACGCGTATCTGGGTGGTTGATGAGCAAAGGGCCTTCGGGCCCTTTGTTCTACCTGCTGCATTTATATGGCCTGTGCCGGCCTCTTCGCGGGTAAACCCGCTCCCACAGACCAGCAGATACTTTGAAAGCTGTGCAGTACCTGTGGGAGCGGGTTTACCCGCGAAGAGGCCGGCACAGGCTATCAACAAAGCTTGTGATCGCCGCGCACCCTGAGTAACGTGGCCAGCTCTTTTGCAACGATCGCCGGAGCCCGCCCCATGCGCCTCACCCCCTCCCTGCTGCTCGCCGCCATGCTGCCCCTGTTCGCCGGCTGCCAGCTCATGGCTGCCACGCCGACCGACCCGAACATCGGCACCACGCGCATGCAGGGCGAACTGAGCGCCGCCGGGGGCCAGTTGCTGTTCAAACCCTGTAATGAAAGCCGCCGTTTCGTGATCAACGACGCCGCCAGCACTGGCATCCTGCAGGAAGCCGCCAACCTCGCCAAGGATGCTGGCGACAAGCTGTTCGCCGACGTGCGCGGCCGCCTGACTGGCAGCAAGCAGGCCAACACCGACGGCCAGCTCGACGTCCGCCGCCTGTACCGCCTGGAGCCCTCGACCAGGGCCTGTGAAGACCCCAACTTCAAACAACTGACCCTGCGTGCCAACGGCCACGAACCCGACTGGGACATCAAAGCCAGCGGCAAAGGCATGGTCGTCAACCGCGTAGGCCAGGCGCCGCTGCCCCTGCCGTTCCTGGAAGAAGAAGTACCCGGTGGCGGCCTGACCCTGACCAGCGAAGCCAACGGCCAGCACGTGGAACTTTGGGTCGCACCGCAACGCTGCGTGGACAGCGCGACCGGGGCAGTCCGTCACTTGCGCGCCGAGCTGCGCATCGATGGCAAGACCCTACAAGGCTGCGGTTACTACGGTGGTGCACGCGACAACTGATCGCCGGGCGCTTTTATCCTGCCAGTCAGGGCGGCGAACAGCTTATACTTGGCGGTTTGTGTAAAGCCGCCGGCCGCCCATGGCCGGGATACTGGACCCTGCCATGCTACGAATCACCGAACTGAAGCTGCCCCTGGACCACCCTGACGAAGCCCTGCGCGAAGCCATCGTCCAGCGCCTGGGCATCCGCGATGAGCAATTGCTCAGCTTCAACCTGTTCAAGCGCAGCTACGACGCACGCAAGAAAAACAGCGAACTGCTGTTCATCTACACCATCGACCTCGAAGCCAGCAACGAAGCCGAGCTGCTTCGCACATTCGCAGACGATCGCAACATCGGCGTCGCGCCTGACGTTACCTACAAGTACGTCGGCCACGCCCCTGCCGAGGTCGAGCAACGCCCGATCGTGGTCGGCTTCGGCCCCTGCGGCATCTTTGCCGGCCTGTTGCTGGCGCAGATGGGCTTCAAGCCGATCATTCTCGAGCGCGGCAAAGAAGTGCGCCAGCGCACCAAGGACACCTGGGGCCTGTGGCGCAAAAGCGTGCTCAACCCGGAGTCCAACGTGCAGTTCGGCGAAGGCGGCGCCGGGACGTTCTCCGACGGCAAGCTGTACAGCCAGATCAAGGACCCGCTGCACCACGGCCGCAAGGTGCTGGAAGAGTTCGTCAAGGCCGGTGCGCCCGATGAGATTCTCTACATCAACAAGCCGCACATCGGTACCTTCCGCCTGACCGGTATGGTCGAGCAGATGCGTCAGGACATCATCGCCCTGGGCGGCGAAGTGCGCTTCCAGGAGAAAGTCACCGACCTGCTGACCGATGATGGGCAACTGACCGGCGTGGTATTGGAAAGCGGCGAGCAGCTGCAATCGCGCCATGTGGTCCTGGCCCTGGGCCACAGTGCCCGCGACACGTTCCGCATGCTGCACGCCAAGGGCGTGTTCATGGAGGCCAAGCCCTTCTCGGTCGGCTTCCGTATCGAGCACCCGCAAACGCTGATCGACAAGGCGCGCCTGGGCAAGTACGCCGGCCACCCGAAGCTCGGCGCCGCCGACTACAAACTGGTGTATCACGCCAAGAACGGCCGTTCGGTGTACAGCTTCTGCATGTGCCCAGGCGGCACCGTGGTCGCGGCCACCAGCGAGCCTGGCCGCGTCGTTACCAACGGCATGAGCCAGTACTCGCGTAACGAACGCAATGCCAACTCCGGCATCGTCGTCGGCATCGACCCGGAACGCGACTACCCGGGTGGCCCGTTGGCCGGTATCGAGCTGCAGGAGCGCCTGGAAGCCCACGCCTACGTGATGGGTGGCAGCAACTACCAGGCACCGGCGCAGTTGGTTGGCGACTTCGTGGCCGGCAGGCCGTCCACTGCCCTGGGCAGTGTCGAACCGTCGTATAAACCGGGCGTGACCCTCGGCGACCTGGCGCCGAGCCTGCCGGACTTCGCCATCGAGGCGATCCGCGAAGCACTGCCGGCATTCGATCGGCAGATCAAAGGCTACAACCTGCACGATGCGGTGCTGACCGGTATCGAGACGCGCACGTCTTCACCGCTGCGGATTACCCGGGGTGAAGACTTCCAGAGCCTGAACCTGAAGGGGCTGTTCCCAGCGGGCGAAGGTGCGGGTTATGCGGGTGGTATTCTGTCCGCTGGCGTCGATGGCATTCGCATTGCCGAGGCGGTGGCGCGGGATATGCTCGGGCTGAACGCATAAGGCCCGCTTCTGGTAGGAGCAGCCTTGTGCTGCGAAGAGGGCGGTGAAAGCAGCGAAGCGCTATGTGCTGCCACTGGCCTCTTCGCAGCGCAAGGCTGCTCCTACACGGCATCGAGTCTGCGGGGCTCTGCAGTGCCAGAAAAGCCTGCAGAGATAATCGGATTCCCCCTACCCACGCTTTCCGCAACACCGTCTAGGCTTGCCACAGCCCAGGCAGCAATAACATATAACAAAAACGAATATAGTTTTTGTTTTAAAGCATATCGCCACAGGCTAGGGTGTACGCCCGTTCCATCCTTAATCTCTCAGGGAGAGCCCATAGCCCGTGCGTAGCCTCTTCACCCGATTCTTTCAGCTCGAAGCTGCCAGCGGTCTGCTGTTGATCGCCGCGGCCGTTCTTGCGCTGGTCATCAACAACTCACCTTTGTCCTACCTGTACAACGGCCTGCTCGACGTCCCGGTGGCGGTCAAAGTTGGCGCGCTGGAAATCGCCAAGCCCTTGCTGCTGTGGATCAACGACGGCCTGATGGCGCTGTTCTTCCTGCTCATCGGCCTGGAGGTCAAGCGCGAGGTGGTCGACGGCCACCTCTCCAAGCCCTCGCAGATAGTCCTGCCCGCTACCGCTGCGGTGGGTGGCATGGTGATACCCGCACTGATCTACTGGTTCATCAACCGCGACGACCCGGCTGCGGTCGCCGGCTGGGCCATCCCCACCGCCACCGACATTGCCTTCGCCCTGGGCGTGCTGGCACTGCTGGGCAAGCGGGTACCGGTCTCGCTGAAGCTGTTCCTGATGACCCTGGCGATCATCGATGACCTGGGCGCGATCATTGTCATTGCCCTGTTCTATTCGGGCACCTTGTCGAGCGTCTCGCTGTTGCTGGCCGGCGCCTGCCTGGTAGCGCTGCTGGCCATGAACCGGCTTGGCGTGGTCAAACTCGGGCCCTACCTGATCATCGGCCTGGTGCTTTGGGTGTGCGTGCTCAAGAGCGGTGTTCACGCCACGCTGGCGGGTGTCGCCCTAGCGCTGTGCATCCCACTGCGCACCCGCAACGCCGAAACGTCGCCGCTGCTGTCCCTGGAGCATGCCCTGCACCCTTGGGTTGCCTACGCCATTCTGCCGCTGTTCGCCTTCGCCAACGCCGGTGTTTCGCTGGCAGGCATGAACCTGGACAGCTTCACTCATCCAGTACCGCTGGGTATCACTGTCGGCTTGCTGTTGGGTAAGACGGTAGGGGTCTTCGGCCTGACCTGGGTTGCGATCAAACTTGGCCTGGCCGCGTTGCCGGCAGGCGCAAACTGGGGGCAATTGTTGGGGGTGGCGATCCTCTGTGGCATCGGCTTCACCATGAGCTTGTTCGTGGGCTCGCTGGCATTCGTGCCCGGCAGTAGCGATTACGCAGGCATGGACCGCATGGGCATCCTTACGGGCTCGTTCTTCGCCGCGGTCATCGGCTATGCCGTCACTGCGATGGCCAGCCGCAAACCCCTCGCAAGCTAAAAACAGTGGCATTAAAAAACCCCGACTGGCGTGGCCATGTCGGGGTTTTTTATTGTTGCGCTACAACGGGGTCAAGGCTCAGTGCGAGACGCGGCTGGTACCGTCGACGGTCATGATGCGAACACGGTCGCCAACCCGGAAAATCTCGTTTTCCTGAACGGCCTGCACATAGGCACGCATGCTGCCGTCATCTTCACGCACGGTGATTTCAACACCCTGGGTGCGAGTGATGCCTTCCTCGGCGGCAGAACCTGCCAGGCCACCGGCCACTGCACCAATTACGGCCGCAACGATGCTGCCGCGGCCACCACCGACTGCACTGCCGGCAACGCCACCGACAATGGCGCCAGCGCCACCGCCGATTGGGGTCTTGGTGCCTTCGATCTTGACCGGACGGAGGGATTCGATGGTACCCATACGCACTGTCTGCACGCGACGGGCCTCATCACGGGAGTAGCTATCGCCGGTCAGGCTCGAGGCACAGCCCCCCAGCAACAGCGACATGGTGGTAAAGGTCGCCACCAGCAAAGCGGATTTACGCATAGGTAAAATCTCCAAAAGTCATCGGTGTCCATTAGACGCTGCGCGTTGACGGCTGTCACGACGCAGACGCAATAAAATTGTTTTCATTCAGCCTGGGTACAGCCTGCATGGACTGTATCGTGGGGCCTTTCAAGTGAGACCAAGGATAGCCATGGATTACTTCATCGTCGTGGTGACAACTGTCGCAGGGCTGTACTTCCATGGGTGGCTGTATGTGCGCATGCGCCGCTGGATGGACCGCGACCTGGCGCTATCGCTGGCCGGGAAGGATGCGCAGAAGCGTGACTACATGTTGCAGCGGCTGGAGCAGGCACGCAGAGAGAAGGTCAAGCGCAAGGCGCTGGCGAGTTGGTTGGCACGTGAGGCCGAGGCTTATCCCGGCGTAGCGGAATAAACACCTGGGGCCGCAAGCGGCCCCAGGGTTGTCAAGGCGCCAGCCGCTCTCGCAGCCATTGCCCATCCACCAGGCGGTAATTCAACCGGTCATGCAGGCGGCTCGCCCGCCCCTGCCAGAACTCGATACGCTCAGGCAACAGACGGTACCCTCCCCAGTGCTCGGGGCAATGCGGCTGAGTGTCACAGAACCGCGCCTCGGTCGCCTTTACCAGCGCTTCCAACGCTTCGCGGCCGGTTATTACCTGGCTTTGCGGCGAGGCCCAAGCCCCCAGGCGGCTGCCCAGCGGTCGCACCTGGTAGTAGTCGTCCGACTCCTTGGCCGTGACCTTTTCCACACGCCCTTCGATACGTACCTGGCGCTCCAGCGCCGGCCAGAAGAACGTCATGGCGGCGAAAGGGTTGGCCTGCAGTTGCTGGCCCTTGGCACTTTCGTAGTTGGTGAAGAAGGTAAAACCACGGTCATCGAGCCCCTTGAGCAGCAAGACGCGGCAATGGGGCCGGCCTTCGCCATCGACCGTGGCGAGGGTCAAGGCGTTGGCCTCAACCGGGGGTTGTTCAGTCTTCACCGCATCGGCGAACCACTGGTGGAACAAAGCGAACGGCTCCCCCGGGGCCTGGGCTTCTGCCAGGCCATCACGGGTGTAGTCGCGGCGCATATCGGCCAGGGTTTGAGTCATGGCTGCGTTTCCTTGACGATCAGTTGGTCTTCGCAGGGCTGTTGGCGGCTACTTTCTTGTCGGTGGTCGCCTTCTTGGCAGCGGGCTTGGCCGGCGCGGCTTTGCTTTTTGCAGCCGTCTTGGCGGGTGCCTTGGCCTTGGCGACAGGCTTTTTCGCGGCCGGTTTGGCAGCGGCCTTGGCAGCCGGTTTGGTGCTGACGGCCTTGGCGGCAGGTGCCTTGGCATCTTGCACTGCGACCATCGACGCTGGGGTCGGTGCCGGCGCGGCCTGTTGGTACTTGGCCAGCAGCGCGACCATGGTGTTCTGTGGCGTCAGCAGCAATTCCACACGGCGGTTCAGTGCACGGCCTTCGGCGCTGTCGTTGGCGGCGCGCGGCATTACCGACCCCATCCCCTTCAGGCTCAGGCGATCACGTTGCAGGCCGCTGAGGCGGAAAATCGCCGACACCGAGGCGGCGCGCTCCAGGCTGAGCTTCTGGTTAGCCGCTGCAACACCGCTGCTGTCGGCATGGCCCAGCACCAACACGGCGGTCTTGGAATCGCCCTCGACGGTCTTGGCCACACGGGTGATCGGGCCCAGGGTCATCGGCAGCAGCATGTTCGGGCGATCAGGGTTGTACGAGCTGTCCACCGGAATGGTCACCGCCAGCACGTTGTCACGGCGCTCCAGTTCCAGCTTGCTGTCCTTGATGGCTTCACGCAGCTTGGGCTCGTATTCGTCCAACCAGGCCTGGGTGGCTTTCTGGTCGATCTTGGGTACAACGGGCCCTTTGGCCGTGTCGTCGCCGCCAAACGGCCACCACCAGCGGCTTGCGCTTTCGGACTTGGCATCGGCCTTGGCGACCTTTTCGGTGACGGCTTGCTTCACTTCCTGCTCGGCAACCTGGTCCGACCCAAAAGGCCACCAGTTGAAACCACTGTCCTTCGCGGCGTCCGGGGAATGACTGGCGCAGCCGGTGACGGCGGTCAGGCACAGGGCGAGTGCTAAGGTTTTATGTGAAGACATCAGCGATACACCATGAAATAGAAGGAAATTTTGCCAACGCACTTAACGCGTAGACATTGAGGATAGTCAAAGGGGTCAGCCAATACCCGCATTACCCGATCAAAGGCAACTGGCAAGGACGCGGACTAACTTCTGGGCTCTTGGGTCCATGAGCACATACGGGCCAAGGGTATTGACCACAAAACCGAATGCCACATCGTGCTCCGGGTCGGCGAAACCTACCGAGCCGCCCGCGCCGGGATGCCCGAACGCACGGGCACCGAGGCCAAAGGTGGCATTGGCCACCTCGGGCTGGTCAAGCATGCAGCCCAGGCCGAAACGGGTCTGGGTCAGCAAGGTGCGATCCTGGCCGATACTGTGCTCGCGAGTGAGTTCGTCGAGCAGCTCGGACTCGAGCAGGCTGCCATCGAGCAGCCCGGCATAGAAGCCTGCCAGGCTGCGGGCATTGCCGTGGCCATTGGCCGCCGGTTGCTGCATGCGCCGCCACTCGGGCTTGTTGGTACTGGTGAGAATCGCTGGCGGGTTGGTGAACGCACGGGTCGACAGCGCCTCGGGCTCACGCATGGTCACCTGCAGCAAGCGCTGGGCCGCGGCATCGCCGGGGTTGCCCTTGCCGCGTGCGATATGCGCCACGCGGTAAAACTCGTCATCCGCCAGGCCGACATGGAAGTCCAGCCCCAACGGCCGGGCCGTACGGGCCACGATCGAATCGCCTGGGCCACGGCCGTCTGCACGGCGGATCAGCTCCCCGATCAGCCAGCCATAAGTGATGGCGGCGTAGCCGTGTTCGGTGCCGGGCGCCCACCACGGGGTTTCGGCGGCCAAGGCATCGACCATCGCCTGCCAGTCATACAACGCCTCGGCAGGCAGCAACTCACGGATGGCCGGCAGGCCAGCGCGATGGCTGAGCAACTGGCGCAGGGTGATGGACTGCTTGCCGGCCTGTGCGAATTCGGGCCAGTAATGCGCGACCGGAACATCCAGCGCCAATTTTCCCTCGCCTACCAGTTGCAAGGCGGTGACGGCGGTGAAAGTCTTGGTGCAGGAGAACAGGTTGGCGATGGTGTCGCTGTGCCAGGCCTGCTGCCCGTCCTTGTCGCTGGTGCCCGCCCACAGGTCGATCACGGTCTCGCCGCCCACCTGGATGCACAGCGCCGCGCCACGCTCCTGGGGATCATCGAACAACTCGGCGAAGGCTTCACGCACCGCCTCGAACTTCAGCTCATAGTGACCCTGGATCTGCACCCACTGTTCTCCGTACGACCTTCTGAAAATGGCGTGCATTGTTTCAGTAGTTGGCGGTTTTGCAAACTGGCTTAGGCTGGGTGGTCGCAGGTAAAGGGGCCGTTTGACGGCCCCGATGGCTCACGGCTGCGGCTTGACCAACTGCGCGCGCAACTGACCAATGGCCTGCTGGTTGTTTTTACGCACCGCCTCGACGAACCCTGAGTAGGGCACATCGGTGATGGCCACCAGCCCCAGGTGCCCGTTCTCACCATCGAGCAGCCGCCCACTGGCCGGTTGGTCCAGGTACTGGAACCAATGCGCACCGACGATCATCGGCTGCGCCAACGCGGCCTTGAGGAAGTTGCCATAGGCCGGCCCACGGTCTTCTTCACGCGCCACCTCCAACGGCCCCGGCCAGAACGGCCCACGGTCGCGGGAGCCGAACTGGAACTCGGACACCAGCACCGGCTTGTCCAGCTCGGCAAGGCGGGCGAAGTCGTAACCGTCCTCAGGCTTGAGGGTATAGAAGTTGAAACTCAGCACGTCGCAGAACTCCGCGCAGGCCTTGACCGCTTCTGGCGTGCTCACCGCATAGCGGCCGCCGAGCAGCAGGTGATTGGGCGCGTGCCACTTCAACGAATCGGCGATGGTCTTGAAATAGGTCTCGGCGAACACCTGCTGGAAGTACTGGTAATCCCGTTCGATTTCCGGGTGCTCCGGGTTGGGCAAGGGGGCCTCGAAACCGGGGTCTTCCATCAGCTCCCAGGCGGACAGTTCAATCCCCCAAGCCTTGGACAGGCCCTCCTGGTTGCGGTATTTGTCCCGCAGTTGCTTGAGGAAGGCGCGCTTGGCGGGCACGTCGGTGGTCAGGCGCAGTGTGCCGTAGGCCAGCCCGTAGCGGGCCTTGGGGTCATTGCCCGGTGCAGCCCAGGCCAGCTCGTTGTCAGCGAAGTAGCCGATCAGCCACGGGTCATCACGGTGGTCCCGGGCGGCGATGGCGACCGCGCGCTCAGTGGCCATGGCGAACCGGGGGTCGAAGGGGTCGGGCATGCTGCCCCACCAGTCCATGCCCGTACTGATGCTGGCGTAGTCACCGACAATCGACAGCGGCAAGGTGTAGGGCATGCGCTTGGCCTGGCCCAACGCCGAATCGCTCCAGTTACCCAGGGTATTGAAACCCCAGGCTTGCAGGCGATCGAGCGCGTGCGTCTGCCAGCGCGAGGCATCCAGCACCAATGGCGGGCACTCTACTGCAGGCTGCCCCTCAACGCGGGGCGGGCAAGGTTTGCCATAGGTGCGCTGGATATTGGCGGCATAGAAGTCGAACCAACGCCCCTGCTTGAAGTTGCGCCCTTGCGACGAGGCATTGCCGTCGTCGTTGTTACCCTTGCCATAGAACGCCGCCAGCGGATCATTATCGCCGGGCAGCGCCTTGAACATGCCGTCACGGCCTTCGACGTAGGTGCGCCCGCCATCCGCGGCCACGGCGTTGACACCCAGCGAGTAGAACGGGTGGCCATCCGGCGTTACCAGGTACCAGCGCCCATCACGCTTCTCGGTTCGGAAAAAACCCTTGGCCTCGAACGCCGCCCCGTCCAGCAGCCCGCCATAGGTGTCCAGGGGCTGCTTGCCAAGCTCTGCCAGCCAGCCCTTGAGTTGCTGCTGTTCGCGCACATCGGCAGCCTTGAGCTGCTCGTCGCTGCCGATTTTTTCAGGCCATTGGCCACGCGTGGACTGGCCATAAGCATCGATCAGCTCGTGGTAGGCAGCTTTGTAGGCCTGGTCGTCATCCTGAATACCCACCTTCTCGATCAGCAGGCTCTGCGCCACCTTGGGGTTGGGGATCGTCAGGCTGACAGAGGCCACTTGCTTGAGGTCTACAGCGCCCGCGCTACTGGTCAGCAGCAGGCGCTGGCCGGCATACGTCCACGGCATTGGCGGGCCTGCGCGCATACCCTGGCTCAACGGCGAGGTGGCCGTGAGCGGCACCATCACCGTCTGGGCCGGCCCGGCTGGCAGGTCGATGCGGCTGGTCAGCGTGCGGCCATCAGTGCCCAGCACGGTGACATCCACTGTCAGCGCCCAATCCATGGCGCTTTGCAGGCGCAAGGTCAGGAACTGCCCGGTCGACCAGTCCCAGGCACCGCTTTGCGGGCTCAGGCGCAGGGTCGGCCGCTCGACTGGGTTGAACACCACGCGCCGCAGCACCTCCCCCCCGGCCGTCTGCTCTGCGTTGTACTGCGGCATGCCGGCCTCGGTGGTCACCACGTTGACCACCGAGGCCGGGCGCACGAAGCTGAACAGCGTCTGCTGCCCGGCCAGCAAGGGCGAGCTGAACAACAGGGCGAATACGACAGGCAGGGTACGGCGGACCATAGGGCTGGGGCTCTCCTTCAGGGCCCTCGTGAGCCCAAGACTGAGTGATGGACAACAAGCCGGAGCAGTGTGCTCCGGCCGTCAGGAAATCTCCCGCCGGAAGGGCGGCAGCGCATTGAGAATAGCCTTGCCGTAGCGCTGGGTGACCAGGCGCCGATCGAGCAAGGTGATGACGCCGCGATCCTGCTCGGTCCGCAGCAACCGGCCACAGGCCTGGATCAGCCGCAACGAGGCATCCGGCACGGCAATTTCCATGAACGGGTTACCGCCGCGGGCTTCGATCCACTCGGCCAGGGCCGCCTCGACCGGGTCGTCGGGCACGGCGAAGGGGATCTTGGCGATCACCACATGCTCGCAATAGGCACCGGGCAAATCGACACCTTCGGCAAAGCTGGCCAGGCCGAACAACACGCTGTGCTGGCCATCATCGACCCGCGCCTTGTGCTTGTTCAGGGTCTCCTGCTTGGACAGGTTGCCCTGGATCAGCACCAGCTTGCGCCAGTCCCGGTCCAGGCCGTCGAACACATCCTGCATCTGCTTGCGCGACGAGAACAGCACCAGCGCACCGCGGGCATCGTCGAGCATGTTAGGTAATTCGCGGATGATGGCGGCGGTGTGCGCCGCCGCATCACGTGGGTCGGCGCCCAGGTCGGGCACCCGCAGCAGGCCGGCATCGCCATGCACGAACGGGCTGGGGACCACGCAGGTAACGGCATCACGCGGCAGGCCCGAACGCATGCGGTAGCGGTCAAACTTGCCCAAGGCGGTGAGCGTGGCCGAGGTCACCAGCGCGCCGTGGGCGACACTCCACAGGCTGCGACGGAGCATTTCGGCGGCGAGAATGGGGCTGGCGTTGACTTCGATGTCGAACAACGCCCCACTTTCGGCCAGGGTCAGCCAACGTGCCATGGGTGGGCTGTCTTCGGGGTCTTCGGCGGTGAAGGCCGTCCACAGCTCCCAGTTGCCCTGTGCGCGGGTCACCAGGCTGCCGAACAGCGGGTACCATTCTTCGGCCTGGTGGCTGGCGATACCGATATTGACTTCACCGTCCATGCCTTCCTTCAGCAGGTCGGCCAGGCGAGTGAACAGGTCGTTGAGGCGGGCGAAGCCCTTTTTCAGTTCGATGCCCACCTCGCGGATCTGCTCCGGCACCACGCCCCCTTCGAAGCGATAGCGCGGGCGTTCACGGCCCTCGGTGTCTTCACTGGGGCGGAAGTCCGCGACCTGTTCGCACAGGGTGAACATGAACTGCTGCTGGGTGCGGATCTCACGTGCCAGCTCCGGCACCTGTTCGATCAGTTTGCCCAGGTCACCCGGCAACGGGTGCTGAGCCAGCAGCTTGGTGAGGTTCTTGGCGGTCTGCTCCAGCCAGTCGGCGGTGGAGCGCAGGCGCGAGTAATGCGCGAAGTGGCCAATGGCTTTGTCTGGCAGGTGGTGGCCTTCGTCGAACACGTACATGGTGTCGCGTGGGTCGGGCAACACCGCGCCGCCCCCCAGGGCCAGGTCAGCCAGGACCATGTCATGGTTGGTGACGATTACGTCGACCTTGCCCATGCCCTCGCGCGCTTTATAGAACACGCACTGCTGGAAGTTCGGGCAGTGGCGGCCAGTGCATTGGCTGTGATCGGTCGTCAGGCGTGCCCAGTCCTGGTCTTCCAGGGCTTCGGACCAGCTGTCGCGGTCGCCGTCCCAGCGGTTGCCCGCCAGTTTCTCGATCATGCTGTTGAACAGTTTCTGGCTGCGCTCGTCGACTTCGATGTGGAAGCCTTCTTCCTCGAACAACTGCGCAGTGGCCGATTGTGCGTGGCCTTCTTGCAGCAGCACATCGAGCTTGGACAGGCACAGGTAGCGGCCGCGCCCCTTGGCCAGGGCGAAGCTGAAATTGAGCCCGCTGCTGCGCATCAGGTCGGGCAGGTCCTTGAAGACGATCTGCTCTTGCAGGGCGACGGTCGCGGTGGCGATGACCAGGCGCTTGCCGGCAGCCTTGGCGGCCGGGATCGCGGCCAGCGCATAGGCGACCGTCTTGCCGGTACCGGTACCCGCCTCGACGGCGACAACGGCAGGCTCGCCGGCACGGCGGCCTTCATCGTCGCAGGCGATGTCGCCGAGCACCTTGGCCACTTCGGCGATCATCAGGCGCTGGCCGTACCGCGGCTTGAGGCTCTTGGCTTCGAGAAAACGCGAATAGGCGCCCTGGATGGTGGCTTTGAGTTCGTTGCTGATCATGGTCTGCAGGCGCCCGGAGGGCTGGATATATTTTCAGTGTTTCGCATGGGCGGCTATCATACCCCGCTATTGCCCTTTATGCCGCATGGAGATCCGGATGCTTGCCTTTGCCCTCCCCTACACACTGCATGTCCTGGCCGCGTTGGTCTGGGTCGGCGGCATGTTCTTCGCCTGGCTGGTGCTGCGCCCGGCAACGGTTGCAGCCCTCGACGGGCCTGCGCGCCTGCGGTTGTGGGTGGAAGTTTTCCGACGCTTCTTCAGATGGGTCTGGTTGGCGGTCGCGATTTTGGCGATCAGCGGTATCGGCATGTTGCACATGCGCTTCACAGGCTTCGAGACCGCGCCCAAATACGTGCATGTGATGATCGGTGGCGGCATTGCCATGTTCGCCCTGTTCATGCGCATCCAGGCGTTGCTGCTGCCAGAGCTGAAAGCAGCCGTGCAGGCCGAGGACTGGGCGGCGGGGGCCGCGGTACTGGGCAGGATTCGACGGATGGTCGGCATCAACCTGCTGCTGGGCATCGCGGTGGTGGCAGTGGCCAGCTCGCGGTGGGTGCTGTAGGCGACGCAACCCTGGGCCGCGCCGCCCGCGCGGGTCAAAGGCGCTGCAGGATCAACTCACCCGAGGCACCGGCCAGGCCTGGCTGGCCCGGTTGCCCCGGCCGCCCGCTGGCACCGGCATCGGTGCGATAGACCAAACACCCTTTACTCGCCCCGCCTTTGCCTGCCTTGCCCGCTGTGCCGGCCTGGCCCGGGGCACCGCCATCCAGGCGCACCACAATGCGCGATTGAGCAAAGCCCTGCGGCACACTCAGGCGAATTCGCCCACCCGCCGCACCGTCATGCCCGTTGCCGCCATCATCGCCATTGGCGCCGCGGCTGGCTTGGCCCCAGGTGCAGCCCCCGGCTTGGCCGTTGGCACCATCAAGCCCTGCATAACCCGGCGCGCCGGCACCGCCTCGGGCATCGATCGACAGTTGCTCGGCCTCTAACTCATCCAGCTTCAAGTCCAGGCTTCGCCCGGAACGGGCCGCACGCTGGTAGGTGCCTGGCGCACCCGGGGCACTGATTTCGCTGCCCTCACCCAGCCGGGCACTGCGTGCTTCAATGCGCAGCGGGTGGTCAGCGGGGGCAATGGCGATACGCGCCTCACGCCCCAGTTGCAGGTGATCGACCTTCAACTCGGTGAGCGTGGCAGGTAAAAGCAGCGTCGCCGAGTCGGCTACGCGCAGGGACTCAAGGTGCACGCTGGCCGACTTGTCGGGCAAGCGCAGCATGGAATTGGAAGCCACTTCAAGGCTTTCGGCCTGGGCCAAGGGCGCGGCCAACACCGCCAGCAACATCAGATTACGCATTGCGCGGCGCCTCCTGCGCACGAGGAATGGACATGACATGGAAGATCCCCGTCAGCAGGATCTGCAAGCGGTCGAACCAACGGTGGCTGCGCCCACGCAGGCTGGCGTTGAAGAACAACACCTCGAGCACATGCAGGCTCAGCAAGACAATGCCTGCCGCGTTGATCAGAAGATTGAATGGCAAGGGTTGCGGCATCAACAGATTGAACAGCGCCACGCCCCAGAAGATAACGGTCAGGACCTTGCCCAGGCCCAGGATGAACTTCATAGCCCCGCCCCTCTACATTTATTGTTATGTCGAAGCGGCCCGTTCGAGCGAGCCGTGCGACCAACAGTACCTGTAATGCCAAGGCGTGCGCCAGAGGCCCTGCAGTGACGCTTGTCGGATCGAACTGCCCAGCAGCCTGCGCCCGCGCCACTGCTCCAGGCGCGGACGCTGGTGCTGGCCGTCACCGCTGGATCTTGATCTCGGTGCGACGGTTCATGGCGCGCCCATCGGCCGTGGCGTTGTCAGCCACTGGCTGGGTTTCACCGGCACCCACTATCGAGACGAAGCTGCTGCGCGGCACACCGCTCTCGACCAGGTAATCGGTCACCGAATGGGCACGGCGCTCGGACAGTTTCTGGTTGTAGGTGTCAGAACCCACGCTGTCGGTATGGCCGCTGACACTCAGGCGGGCACTCGGTGCTTCCTGTTTGAGGCGGGTGGCGATGGTGTTCAGCCGCTCTTTATCCTTGGCGGTCAGACGCGCAGAGTCGAACTCGAAGTGCACATCGCGGATGACGATGACCTCTTCCTTCTGCACCACGACTTCCTCGACCACCGCGACCGGTTCTGGCGGGCAGCCATTGGCATCGACCTGAACACCGCGTGGGGTGCCGGGGCACTTGTCACGGCTGTCCGGCACGCCGTCACCATCCTCGTCGCCATCGCCATGGGCCCAGCAATAGCCCGCCGCCAGGCCACCGCCCAACAACGCGCCCCAGCCAGCCCAGCTGGAACTCTCGATGGCACCCAAGGCGGCGCCGCCTACGCCCCCGACGGCAGCACACTTCGGCCAGTCGGTTTTTTGCAAACCTGCACAACCAGTCAACACACTGGTGAGCAGTACCAGGGGTATCGCTGTGCGTACTATGCTCATTTTCGTTGCTTCTCCTAGGGGAATCGGCATAAGGCCGATCTCTGGGAGTAAAGACCGCGCAATCCATCCCTGCCAGCAATAAGCCACGACGCGGTCACATGCCGCTTTGCCCAGGCGCTGCGGCCCGTTAGTCTTGGATGACTTGAACGAGGATTGGCAATGACCGACGGTTTTTCGCAGCGCACGCCCCAGCAGGCCTTGGCGGCCCTGCTCGAGCGTTTTACCCCTCAACGCCTGTTGCTGGTAGGCACGCGCTTCCCCGCACTGGACGCCTTTGCCGAGGCACACCCGCAGGTGGCCATCGCAACGACTGCACCCGGCCCGTTGCCGGCAGACCTTGCCGGTCAACGCTTCGACTTGGCGGTGCTGGTGGACTGCTTGGAGCACCTGCCCAAGCGTACCGGCCTGGAACTGCTGGGCGGCATTCGTAACCTTAATGCCAGCCGGGTTGCGGTGCTGGCCGACCTCTCGGCCTGCGGTTGGCAAGACACCGACTTTTTCGCCCTGGCCTTGTCTGCCAGCGAAAAATTCCGTCGTGAAGGGCAGGTGTTGAGCCTCTTCACCTATGATCTACATGACTACAAGCAAGTCCCGGACTGGCTCAATGCGCGATTCTGGGCCAACCCTGAAAATTTTGGAAAGTACTGGTGGTGATGATGAGTGTCTCGGTCTGCCCTTGCGGCAGTGGCAACCTGCTCGACGCCTGCTGCGGGCACTACCATGCCGGAACCCCGGCACCGGATGCCCAGACGCTGATGCGCTCGCGCTACAGCGCTTACGTGCTGGGCCTGATCGACTACCTGGTGAGCACCACCCTGCCGGCCCAGCAAGCGGCGCTGGACCGCGGCGCCATGGCCAGTTGGAGCGCCCAAAGCACCTGGTTGGGGCTGGAGGTGGAAAGCGCCGAGGTGCTGGGTGGCCAACCCGAGCACGGTTTTGTCACCTTCACCGCGCGCTGGCACGATGAGGACGGCGATCACCAGCACCGCGAGCGCTCGGCGTTCGTCCAGCATGAGGGGCGCTGGTACTTCATCGACCCCACGGTCGGGCTGAAGGCCGGGCGCAACGACCCTTGCCCTTGCGCCAGCGGTCAGAAGTTCAAGAAATGCTGTGCCAGTTACGTGGCCAGCTGAGCATGATCCCCCAGGCCCGCGTACTGCTGCTCGGCGCCCTGCTGGCACTGCTGGCGGGCTGCGTCAGCTGGGGCGGCGACGACTGGCGCGAACCTGAGGTGCACCTGGTCAGGGTCGAAACGGTCAAGGCCAGGCTACTTGAGCAGGAGTTCGTGCTGCACCTGCGCGTCGACAACCCGAATGACAGCCGCTTGTTCATCCGCAGCCTGGCGTATTCGATACGGCTCAACGACCTGCTGCTGGTGCAGGATGAGACCAGTGTGTGGCGCAGCGTCGGCGGCCATGCCCGGCGCACCTTCAAGATCACCGCGCGGACCAACCTGTGGCAGCACCTCAAGCCGCTGGCCAAGCTGCTTAAAAGTGAGCAACCGCTGCATTACACCTTGCAGGGCGAGCTGGCCACCGGGTTGCTGTTCCACCGGGACCTGCACTTGTCGCGCAGTGGTGAGATAATCCCCGGTGATTTCATACCGGAGTAACTTTGCAATGACCCAGCAACCTCATGTTCATGGCCCTGACTGCAACCACGATCATGATCACCACCACGATCACGACCATGGCCATGTGCACGGCCCGCACTGCAACCACGGCCATCAGGAACCTGTTCGTAACGCCCTGAAGGACGTTGGCCGCAACGATCCTTGCCCTTGCGGCAGCGAGAAGAAGTTCAAGAAGTGCCACGGCGCTTGATCGGCACGTTGTGCTGAGGGCCTGGGTGTAGGGGTTGAGTGATGTGGTGTTCTCAAGATCGAGCGCCGCGCGGGCGGCGCTCGATCTTGAGAACACCACATCACTCAACCCCTACACCTGCCGCCCCTCGCCCATCGCCCCTCCCACATACCATTCGTAAATAAACCGCCTAAGCACCTTGCACCGCGCCTGCGTGCTCACTACCTTAGCGCCTTCCAAACCCCCGCCACGCCTTGCAGGAGCCCTTGTCATGGCCGCCCCCGCCTTTCCTCCCTTCCGCCTGCGGTTCACGACCGCTGCCACGCTGCTCGGCATGCTCGGACTCGCCGGTTGCCAGATGGGCGGCTACCAGGACAGCGTGCCACCGACCACCGGCGTACAGCCGCTCAAAGGCCTGGCACAAAACGTCTCGGTCCGGCGCAATGCCATGGGCGCGCCGTTGATCGAGAGCGGCAACTTCCATGACGCGCTGTTCAGCCTCGGTTACGTACACGCCGGGGATCGCATCGAGCAGATGATCGCCATGCGCCTGCTCGCCCAAGGCCGCCTCGCCGAACTTGCCGGCAGCGATGCCCTCGACATCGACCGCCTGATGCGCGCCGCCAACCTCAAGCAAAGCGCCGCCCAGCAATACGCCGACGCCTCGCCACGGCTCAAGCGCTTCTTCGAGGTCTACGCCCGCGGCGTCAACGCCTACCTGTTCCGCTACCGCGACAAGCTGCCCGCCAGCCTGGCCAGCAGCGGCCATCGCCCTGAGTACTGGAAGCCAGAAGACTCGGCGCTGATCTTCAGCCTGTACGCCTTCAGCCAATCGGTGAACCTGCAAGAAGAACTCAGTGCCCTGACCCTGGCGCAGAAGGTCGGCAGCGACAAGCTGGCCTGGCTGCTGCCCGGCGCACCGGACGAACCGTTGGCCGACAGCGAAGTGGACAAGCTCAAGGGCCTCCACCTCGCTAGCCAGCTACCCGGCTTGCCCGCCCTGGCGGCAGCCAGCCAAAAGCTCGCCGACCTCGACCTGCTCGGTAGCCCAGGCTCGGCCAACCTGGCCTTGGCAGGCCAACGCAGCCGCAGCGGCAAGAGCCTGCTGGCCAGCGACAGCCAGGCCGCCTGGGCGCTAAGCCCGGTGCAGATCCACACTGGCAAGTACCAGGTCGCCGGCCTGTCGCTGCCGGGCCTGCCGATCGTGCTGGCCGGCTACAACGGTAAGATCGCCTGGAGCAGCAGCGCCGTGATGGCCGACAACCAGGACCTGTACCTGGAGCAACTGCGCCGCCAAGGCAACCAACTGAGCTACCTGGCCGACGGCAAATGGCTGCCAGCACGGGCACGCAGCGAAACCTTCTTCGTGCGTGGCCAACGCCCTCTGCGCGAGGTCATGTACGACACGCGCCACGGCACCCTGCTTGCCCAGCCGGCAAGCGCCAGCCTGGGCCTGGCCCTGAACCTGCCTCAATTCAAGGGCGACCGCAGCCTCGACGCGCTGTTCGACCTGACCCGCGCCAAGACCGTCGAACGGGCATTCGACAGCACCCGCGAAGTCGCCGCCGCGGCGCTCAACTTCGTCTTCGCCGAGCCAGAGCACATCGGCTGGCAAGTCAGCGGGCGCTACCCTAACCGCCGCGAAGGCCAGGGCCTGCTGCCTTCGCCCGGCTGGGACGGCCGTTACGACTGGGACGGTTACGCTGACCCGATGCTGCACCCATACGATCAGGACCCGCCGGCTGGCTGGATCGGCCACGCCAACCAGCGCAGCCTGCCGCGCGGCTACGGCATGCAGTTGTCCAACACTTGGTACTACCCCGAGCGCGCCGAGCGCCTGGCTCAGTTGGCAGGCAACGGCCGTCACGACAGCCGCAGCCTGATGGCCCTGCAAAACGATCAAGTCACCCTGCTAGCCGACAAGCTCAAGCAGATGTTCGACGCACCGGGCATGGCTCAACCGCTCAAGCAAGCCATCGATGCCCTGCCACCTGCACAGCGTGATAAGGCCCGCGACGCCTTGGCCCGGCTCAAGGCATTCGATGGCCGGCTGAGCCCGGTGTCGGCAGATGCCGCGCTGTACGAGCTGTTCCTTCAGGCCTTCGCCCGCGAAACCTTCCTCGACGACCTCGGGCCAGAATCCAGCCCTGCCTGGCAGGCGTTCGTCAGCAACGCGCGGCTCTCCTACTCGGCACAGGCCGACCACCTGCTGGGCCGCGAAGACAGCCCGTTCTGGGATGACCGCAGCACCCCGCAGAAAGAAGACAAGCCGGTGATTCTCGCCCGCAGCCTGGCCGCTGCGGTGGATGCCGGCACTGCGCAACTCGGCGCCGACCGCCGCGCTTGGCAGTGGGGCAAGCTGCACCAGTACCGCTGGCCGGCACCGGCCTACCATGGCCTGGGTGATGCCCTCAGCCGTTCACCGCTGGCTGCCGGCGGCGACTTTAGTACCCTGGCCCTCACACCCTACGCCTGGGGCAGTGACTTCGACACCCGCCTGCCAGCATCGGCACGCATGGTCGTCGATTTCGGCCAGGCCGAACCGTTGCAGGTGCTGACCAGCAGTGGCCAGTCCGGCAACGCGGCAAGCCCGCACTACAGCGACGGGTTGGATGCCTGGTTCAAGGGGCGCTTCATGAGCCTGCCGCTGCAACCGCAGAACTTTGGGCGGGCCTACGGGAGCCAGCGGCTGACCTTGGTGCCGGGTCGGTAAAGGGGATGGTGTGATGGGCTGGGTGTATGGCGCAGGCCTTGTAGCGCCTGTGAGATCGAGCGCCGCCCGCGCGGCGCTTCGCAGCACAAGGCTGCTCCTACATCTGTTTCGGCTTCGGTCGTTGGTGTTTTCCAGCTGGATCTTCCAGTTGCCGGGGAAGCGGAAGCGGTGCTCGCCGGGGACCTTGATGCCGTAGCCGGCGCCTTGCTTCATGAACAAGTCCATCCACTTTTTCGCTGCGCCGAGGAAGTCTTCGAGCGGTTCGATGTCGTCCTTGAAGGTGGCGAAGACCATGCCGGCGTAGCTTTCGACGCGCAGGCTGACCAGTGGCAGCTCGGCCTTGTCCAGGCAGTCGCCGTAGCTTTCCGGGTGGGGGATGCCGCGCAGCGAGCCATCGAGGGCGTAGCCCCAGCCGTGGTAGGGGCAGACGAAGCTGTTGGTCTTGCCCTTCTTGTGCTCGCAGACCGTGGCGCCGCGGTGGCGGCAGCGGTTGAGCAGCACGTTGATGGCCTTTTTGCGGTCACGCACGACGATCACCGGCTGTTTGCCGATGAAGGTGGTCTTGTAGCTGCCGGGCTCGGGGACTTCGCTCTCGTGGGCGACCCAGATCCAGGTGCTGTGGAAGATCTTCTGCAGTTCGGCGTCGAACAGGGCCGGGTCGGTGTAGAGGGAGGTGTGGACACGGTCGGGCTGGACCAGCTCGGCCGGGTCGACCGTCAGGTTGACGGCGGGGATCAGGTTGCTCACGGTATCGTCCTCGACTCAGGCGCGCTGGATGATCAGTTCGCGGCCGACACGGGCCTCGACCTTGGCGTAGCGCCACAGCTTGTAAGGCCCGTCGCCCACCGCCGTGCAGCGGAACAGGTTGCAGGCGGCGTGCACGGTATCGATGTCCGGTACGTCGGCCAGCAGGTAGGTGGTCCAGGGGAAGCCGTCGGACGGGCCGACCATGCCTTGGTCATCGTCCATGTTGCCCAGCACGTTCACCCCGGCCAGGTCGTGAATGCCATTCCACATCGCGCTGAAGGCGGCCCACACCTGTAGCTGCTCCTCACGGGGGGCATTGAAGAAGTTCTGGTTGATGCCCATGCAGAACAGCACACGCAACGCTTTCTTATCGCTCATGACAAAATTCCCGAAAATTACAGGTAGCCCGGAAGGGGTTGTTTACCGAAGAACATCGCACCGGCGTTCTGGTACGTGACGTCGCCCATGAAGGCGTGCTGGGTCACCACCTGCGCATCGTTGACGCAGCGGGCCAGCGGGCTTTCGTTGTAGATGCCGGTCATGCCCGAGAGCATCTGCGCACTGCGCGCCACTTCAGCGGCCACACGGGCGGCATGGGTGGAGGACAGGCGCAACAGGTTGGTGACGTCGACCGGTACCGGGTCGCCCGCCACCACGTGCTCCCAGGCACGTTCGATGGACTCGTAGAAGAACGCGCGCGCCGAGCGCAGCGCCGCCTCGGCCTTGGCCACATCGACCTGGGCCAGCGGCCGGTCGGCCAGTGCCGGGGCGCCGGTCACCGAGATGCGCCCACTGGCCATGCCTGACAGTTCGTCCAATGCAGCGCGGGCAATGCCCAGCCCGACCACCGAGAGCACCTGGGTGGCGAACGACAGTGACGGGTAACGGAAGAACGGCTCGTCCAGGTTGGGCTTGCCGCCGCGCACGAAGGTCCACTGTTCGCCCACCACCACGTCCTCGACCACCAGGTCGTGGCTGCCAGTGCCGAGCAGGCCGACGGTGTCCCAGGTTTCTTCGATGCGCGCCTGCTGGCGCGGCATCACGGCCAGGCGCGGCAGGTCGAGCTTGTCGCCATTGCGTGGGGCAATTCCGACACCCACGATGTCCGCGCCCATGGACCCGCTGGAGTACTTCCAGCGGCCGTTGACCTTGAAGCCTCCGGGCACGATCTCGGCCGGTTGTGGCGGGAAGATGCCCCCGGCAAACACCGTGTCGGGGCTGTTGCCGTAGATCTCGGCGATGGTCTCCAGCGGCAGCGCCGCCAGGTACACGGGGCTCATGCCGAAGCTGGCCACCCAGCCGGCGGAGCCGTCTGCATGGGAGATGCGTTCGATCATTTCACAGAAGGCCCCCGGCGAGCACTCAAGCCCACCAAAGCGCTTAGGCACCAAGGCGCGGTACACGCCATGGGCCTTGAACGCGTCGATCACATCGCGGGATATGTAGCGCTGGCGGTCGAACTCACCGAGGCGAGCACGATCACGAACACCGTCAAGCAAGGCCTCGAAAGCAGGGCCAGAGGCGAGCGCCGACACAGGCGCGGCACGCAGGCAAAGCGAATCCATGGACATTCTCCGTCTCAGGCGCGGTTTTTGTACTGATGCTTGTGGGGGGCGTTGGCTGGGCTCGTGGAAGGCAAGCACTGGCCATACAGAGGGGCGAAGGCAGGTTCGGGCGGCATGGTCTGTCTCTCTTGTTTTAGGTGCCGGTGACAAATATTTGCGGCGATTTACGTGAATTGTCAATTGAATTTTCACGCTAAAACAGGAGAAAAATTTACCTATACCTAACGGATAAACCCTCTAAAAATTGGCTATCTACATGATTTAAATGGATTTATACGACTTCAAAAACCGGTCTCAACGCGCCTAAAAAAACTAACGACCCGCGCCGATATCACGAAAAATTTTTAGCGCCTTTTTCACATGATTTCGGACAGAAAAAAACGCGTGTACGATGGCCTGGCATGGAGCGCAACAACGCCGGCCACCACGCCGAGCACACAAAAAAAACAAGCCAACGCCCCACCAGGATGGATGGGGACACGCCAATGCCTGCCGTGATTACCCCCGAGGTCGAGGTCATGCCCACCCGCCATATCGATCTGCAGGACCACCGCCTGCGCTACCTGCACCTGAGCCATGACAAGGGCTCCATGCGCGCCGCTGCCGAAGTGCTCGGCGTCGCCACCTCATCGGTCAGCCGGCAGATCGCCCGGCTGGAAGAAGAACTGGGCATCGAACTGGTGCGCCCCGGCACCCACCGCATCAGCCTGACTGCCGCGGGCGAGGCTGCCGTGGACTACTACATCGAACGCATTCGCCAACACGCGCTGCTGGTCGACCGGCTGGACGAATTGCGAAGCCGCCAGCAAGCCTCGACGGTGATCGCCATCGGCGAAGGCCTGCTGGGGGCCCGGGCGATCAATTCGTTGCAGGGCTTTTTGCACGCGCACAATGCGCACAAGGCCGAGATCATCAGCGCCCCGTCCTTGGAGGTGCAGCGCATGGTGATGAACGACGAGGCGCACCTCGGCGTGGTCTTTGCGCCTAACGCGTCGGCCCGCCTGACGCGCCTGTTCAGCCTGGCGCAGCCATTGCGGATGATTGTTCACCGTGACAGCCGGATGGCCGAGCGCTCCACGGTCAGCCTCGCCGAAGTGGCCCGCGAATCACTGGTGCTGCCCGGCGCCAACTTCCGCGTGCGGGAGCTGGCGGATGCCGCCTGCAAGGACCAGCCGTTCGCCATCGTGCCCACCCTCACCTCCAACTCCCTGGCGGTGATTCTGGACTTCGTTCGGTCGGGGCTGGGCGCCACCTTGCTGGCCGAACTGCCGATCATCGACGAGCTCAAGAACGGCACCTTCAAGGCCCTGGCCATCGATTGCGAGGCGATGAATGCGACCGATATCCAGATTGTTACGCGCCGTGGGCGAACCTTGGATGGGATGAGCCGAGAATTGGCGACGGAGATGGCCAAGGCGGTGCGGATGGCGTTGTGATTTGTGCATAGGGGCCGGTGGGGTTTGCCTTGGTGTTTGCCTTGGGAGATGCAGCGCCTATGAGATCGAGCGCCGCCCGCGCGGCGCTTCGCAGCACAAGGCTGCTCCTACATCTGTTTCGGGCCAATTATTTCTGGGACGAGGGCACGCGACTTTCTTGGCGTAACCGTAAAAATGTAGGAGCAGCCTTGTGCTGCGAAGCGCCGCACGGGCGGCGCCCGATATCACAGGCGCCACAAGCCCCACGACGAACTCACTCGAACTTCCCATCGCCCACCGCGCTCCTAACTGGTAACCCACCACCGGCGCCCGTGCCATGGACCTCGTTATCGCCCGCCCCGAAGGCCTGTACTGCCCGCCCGGTGATTTCTACATCGACCCTTGGCGGCCGGTGGACCGTGCCATCATCACCCACGGCCACGGCGACCACGCCCGCACCGGCAATAACCATTACCTGACCGCCGCGCCCGGCGCGGGCATCCTGCGCAGCCGACTGGGCCAGGACATCAACCTGCAAACCTTGGCCTACGGCGAGCGCATCCTCCACCACGGTGTCACCCTAAGCTTGCACCCCGCCGGCCATGTGCTGGGCTCGGCGCAAGTACGCCTGGAATACCAAGGCCAGGTTTGGGTCGCTTCGGGCGACTACAAAGTCGAACCCGATGGCACCTGCGCCCCGTTCGAGCCAGTGCGTTGCCACACCTTCATCACCGAGTCGACCTTCGGCCTGCCTATCTACCGCTGGCCCCGCCAGCCTCAGGTGTTCGCCGGTATCAACGCCTGGTGGCGCGCCAATTGCGCACAGGGCAAGGCCAGCGTGTTGTTCTGCTACGCCTTCGGCAAAGCGCAGCGCATTCTCCACGGGCTGGACGCGAGCATCGGGCCGATTCTGGTACACGGCGCGGTCGAGCCATTGAACCGGGTGTACCGCGAAGCTGGCGTGCACCTGCCGGAAACCCGCTATGCCGGCGACATCCCGCGCAACGACCCATTAATGCGCCAAGCCTTGGTCCTGGCCCCGCCCTCTGCCGGGGGCAGTAGCTGGATGCGGCGCTTCGGCGATTACAGCGATGCCTTCGCCAGCGGCTGGATGCTGTTGCGCGGCACACGCCGGCGGCGTGGCGTCGACCGCGGCTTCGTACTGTCGGACCACGCCGACTGGCCGGGCCTGCTGTGGGCCATTGGCCAGACCGGCGCTGAGCGCGTGATGGTCACCCATGGCTCGGTTAACGTGCTGGTGCGCTACTTGAACGAACAGGGCCTGGATGCTCGCGCCTTCGCCACCGAATACGGCGACGAAGACGAGCCCGCGACCTCGGAGCCCGAGGCATGAAAGCCTTCGCCGCACTGTACCTGCGCCTGGACGCGACCACCTCCAGCAACGCCAAGCTCGACGCCTTGCGCGACTACTTTGCCCAGGCGCCTGCCGAGGATGCGGCCTGGGCCGTGTACTTCCTCGCCGGCGGCCGCCCGCGGCAACTGGTGCCAACCCGTGTGCTGCGCGAACTGGCGACTGAGCTGGCAGAACTGCCTGAATGGCTGTTCGAAGAGAGCTATCAAGCCGTGGGCGACCTGGCCGAAACGATCTCGTTGCTGCTGCCCGAGAACAGCCATGGCAGCGACGAGGGGTTGGCCCACTGGGTCGAGACACACCTGCTGCCCCTTCGAGGCCTGCCGCCCGACGTGATCCACCAGCGCCTGCCGCCGCTCTGGGCGCAGCTCGACCGGCCAAGCCTGATGCTGTGCCTGAAGCTGATCACCGGCAGCTTTCGCGTCGGTGTGTCCAAGCTATTGGTCACTCGCGCCCTGGCGCAACTGGCCGGCCTGGACGCCAAGCGCGTGGCCCAGCGCCTGGTCGGCTACACCGACATCAGCCACCGCCCTACCGCCGCCAGTTACCAGCAGTTGATCGCTGCCGAGTCGGCGGATGAACACCGCCAGCGTGGCGGTCAGCCCTATCCTTTTTTTCTGGCTCACCCGCTGCAGGCGCCCGTCGAGCAGTTTGACGCGCAACTCGGCCCGCCGAGCGACTGGCAGATCGAATGGAAGTGGGATGGCATCCGCGCACAGGTGGTCAAGCGCGACGGCCAGCTGTGGGTCTGGTCGCGTGGCGAAGAGCTCGTCACCGATCGCTTCCCCGAGCTGCACAGCCTGGCGCAAACACTGCCGGACGGCGTTGTGCTCGATGGCGAGATCCTGGTGTGGAAACCAGGGGCCACGGACGATGCCCTGGCCGTGCAACCCTTCGCCCTGTTGCAACAACGCCTGGGCCGCAAGACCCTGGGCAAGAAGCTGCTGGCCGACGCGCCCGTGGTGCTGCAGGCCTATGACCTGCTGGAATGGCAGGGCGAGGATTGGCGCAACCAGGCGCAGCACGTACGTCGTCAGCAGTTGCAACGCCTGGTAGCGGATTACCCGCTGGCGCCTGTGCTGCTGTCGCCCTTGCTCGAAGGGCAAACCTGGGCCGAGCTGGCCGAACAGCGCGAGCAGTCGCGCAGCCTGGGCGTGGAAGGCCTGATGCTCAAGCAGCGCGAGGCCTTGTATGGCGTGGGTCGCACCAAAGACATGGGCACCTGGTGGAAGTGGAAAATCGACCCGTTCAGCGTCGATGCCGTGTTGATCTACGCCCAGCGTGGCCACGGCCGCCGCGCCAGCCTCTACAGCGACTACACCTTCGCCGTCTGGGACGCGCCGCCCGGCACGGCCGGGCGAGCATTGGTGCCCTTCGCCAAGGCGTATTCAGGGCTGAGCGACGAAGAGATGCGCAAGGTTGACGCGATCATCCGCAAAACCACAGTGGAAACGTTCGGCCCGGTGCGCAGCGTGACCCCGACCTTGGTGTTCGAACTGGGTTTCGAAGGCATTGCCCTGTCCAAACGCCATAAAAGCGGCATCGCCGTGCGCTTTCCACGCATGCTGCGCTGGCGCCTGGACAAACCGGTCGAAGAAGCCGACGACCTCGCGACACTGCAGGCACTGCTGATCTGACAGTGCCTAATTCGCACAGGCGCAGACGCAAAAATTATGCTTCTATCTTTGTGCCGACCCGTGTCGCAGACCGTATTCGCCACGTAGCCAGGACTACCATGCACCATTCGACCCACGACCTGCTTTCTCCCGTACCGGGCATTTCACGCCAACTGCACAGCTTTCACTTTGGCCCACGCGGTGGCGGCAAGGTGTACATCCAGGCCTCGCTGCATGCCGACGAACTGCCCGGTATGCTGGTGGCCTGGCACCTCAAGCGCAGGCTGGCCGAACTGGAACAACAGGGCCGTCTGCAGCGGGAAATCATCCTGGTGCCGGTGGCCAACCCGGTCGGTCTCGAACAGGTGCTGCTGGACGCTCCGTTGGGGCGCTTCGAACTGCAGAGTGGCGAGAATTTCAATCGCAACTTCGTCGACCTGTCCGATTCCATCGGCGATCAGATCGAAGAGCACCTGACTCAGGACGCCGCACACAACGTCGCCTTGATCCGCGAATACCTGCGCCGCGGGCTAGACGCCCACCCCGCACGCACCCCACTCCAGGCCCAACGCCTGATCTTGCAGCGCCTGGCCTGCGACGCCGACCTGATACTCGACCTGCACTGCGACTTCGAAGCCGTCGAGCACCTGTACACGACGCCCGATGCCTGGCCACAGATCGAGCCACTGGCCCGCTACCTGGGCGCCCAGGCGAGCCTGCTGGCCACCGATTCAGGCGGGCAATCGTTCGATGAATGCTTCAGCCTGGTCTGGTGGCAGTTGCAGCAACGCTTTGGCAAGCGCTTCCCGATTCCGCTGGGCTGTTGCTCGGTCACTGTCGAATTGCGCGGCCAGGCGGACGTGAGCCATGACCTGGCCGGCAAGGACTGCCAGGCGATCCTCGACTTCCTGACCCACAACGGCGTCATCGAAGGCACCTGCGCCCCCCTTCCTCCACTGCCCCGCGCGGCCACGCCCCTGGCGGCCGTAGAGCCCGTGTCGACGCCGCTTGGCGGTTTGCTGGTGTACCACGCGCGCCCAGGCCAGCACCTGCAAGCCGACCAGTTGATCGCCGAAGTCATCGACCCGCTCAACGACCGGGTGACTGCGGTGCGCAACAGCCAACCCGGCCTGCTGTACGCCCGTAGCGTGCGCCGCATGGCGACGGCAGGCATGGTCATCGCCCATGTGGCGGGCGAGCAGGTGTGCCGCAGCGGCTACCTGCTGGGGAATTGATCCGGTAAAACCAATGCCCCTGGCGGGCGGTCAGTAGAAGCACAGCCTTCGAAGGATCACCCGCCCCATGGCCGCCTCCACCGACCTCGCCAACGCCTGGTTCGCCCTGCGCGGCTGGAAACCCTTCGCCTTTCAGCGCCGTGTCTGGGCGGCCGTCGAACGCGGCGAGTCCGGGCTGTTGCACGCCAGTACCGGCGCCGGCAAAACCTACGCCGTCTGGCTGGCAGCCCTGCGCGCGTTCGCCGTTGCCAGCTCAGCCCGCCAGCCGGCCCCCTTGCAGGTGCTGTGGGTGACGCCCATGCGCGCCTTGGCCGCCGACACCGCGCGTGCCTTGCAAGCGCCGCTCGATGAGCTGGGCCTGAACTGGAGCGTGGGCGTGCGCAGCGGCGACACTGGCAGCGCCGAACGCGCGCGACAGGCCCGGCGCCTACCCAGCGTGTTAATTACTACCCCCGAGAGCCTGACCCTGCTGCTGACCCGGGCACAGGCCCATGACGACTTCGCCAACCTGCGCCTGGTGGTGGTGGATGAATGGCATGAGCTGCTGGGCAACAAGCGTGGGGTGCAACTGCAACTGGCCCTGGCACGCCTGCGCCACTGGCACCCGCCGCTGCTGACCTGGGGCCTCTCGGCCACCCTCGGCAACCTGCAGCACGCACGCGACGTGCTGTTGCCAGGCGATGGGTTGCTGGTGCAAGGCCGGCAAGACAAGCAACTGCAGGTCGATACCCTGCTGCCCGACGCGATCGAGCGGTTCCCCTGGGCAGGGCACATGGGCTTGAAGATGCTCGATCAGGTCAGCCGGGAGCTCGACAGCAGCGCCAGCAGCCTGGTCTTCACCAACACCCGCGCCCAGGCCGAACTGTGGTACCAGGCGCTGCTCGAGGCACGCCCCGACTGGGCCGGCCTGATCGCCCTGCACCACGCTTCGTTGTCCCGCGACACCCGCGACTGGGTCGAGCGAAACTTGAAGCAAGGGACGCTTAAAGCCGTCATCTGCACCTCCAGCCTGGACCTGGGCGTGGATTTCCTGCCGGTGGAGCGGGTGCTGCAGATCGGCTCGGCCAAAGGCATCGCCCGCCTGATGCAGCGCGCCGGTCGCTCTGGGCACGCACCGGGGCGCCCCTCGCGGGTTACCTTGGTGCCCACCCACAGCCTGGAACTGGTGGAGGCCGCTGCGGCCCGGCATGCCCTGCTCGCCGGGCAGATCGAGGCCCGGCGCTCACCACAGCTGTGTATGGATGTGCTGGTGCAACACCTGGTCAGCATGGCCTTGGGCAGTGGCTTTCGCCCCGAGCAGTTGCTGGCCGAGGTACGCAGCACCTGGGCCTTCCGCGCGTTGCGCGACAGCCAGTGGCAGTGGGCGCTGGACTTCGTCTGCCACGGCGGCAACTCGCTCAGCGCCTACCCTGACTACCAACGTGTCGAACCCCACGCCGACGGGGTCTGGCGGGTTGCCAGCGAGCGCCTGGCACGGCGCCACCGCATGGGCATCGGCACCATCGTCAGCGAGGCCAGCCTGCAGCTCAAGTACTGGAGCAAAGGCGGCGGTGGCAAGTCGCTGGGCAGTGTCGAGGAAGCGTTCATCGCCCGCCTGCGGCCCGGTGATAGCCTGGTCTTCGCAGGGCGCGTGCTGGAACTGGTGCGCGTCGAGAACATGACCGCTTACGTCCGCCGCAGCACCTCGCGCAAGGCCGCTGTGGCCCGCTGGAATGGCGGGCGCATGCCGCTGTCCAGCGAACTGGCCGATGCCCTGGTCGAACAACTCGATGCCGCCGCCCACCAGCGTTTCGAAGGCCCGGAAATGCGCGCCGTGCGCCCATTGCTGGCCTTGCAGGCAAGCTGGTCTGCACTGCCGACTACCCGCACGCTGCTGGCCGAAACGTTAAAATCTCGCCAAGGCTCGCACCTTTTTCTGTACCCGTTCGCCGGGCGCATGGCCAACCTCGGCTTGGCCAACCTTATTGCCTGGCGGGTCAGCCAGGTGCAACCGCTTTCGGTCTCAATTGCGGTCAGTGACTATGGCTTTGAGTTGCTCAGCCCAAGCGCCGTGGACTGGGCCAGGCATTTGCCCAGCGCGCTCTCGACCGAGCACCTGCTGGAGGATGTACTGGCCAGCCTGAATGCAGGCGAGATGGCGCTAAGGCGCTTTCGCGAGATCGCCCAGATCGCCGGCCTGGTGTTTGGCGGCTACCCGGCGGCGCAAAAGAGCACCCGGCAGATCCAGGCGTCGAGCGGGCTGTTCTACGAGGTGTTTCGCAAGCACGATGCCGACAACCTGCTGCTGGGCCAGGCACGGGACGAAGTATTGCGCGAAGAACTGGAAATCGAGCGGTTGCACCGGCAGTTGGCGAAGCTGGGCCAACTGCAGCTGGACCTGCGTGAATTACGCCGCCCAGGGCCACTGGCCTTTACCCTGCTGGTGGAAGGCATGCGCGAAACCTTGAGCACAGAAAAACTCGCAGACCGCATTGCGCGGATGGTGGCAGACCTGGAAAAAGTGGCGGGTAACAACGCATGAATGATCACCTGGCCATCGAGCACTGCGGCGAAACCCTGTGGTTACTGCCGGACAAAGCGCTGTACTGGCCTGCCCGCCGAGCCCTGCTGGTAGCGGATGTGCATATTGGCAAAGCTGCCAGCTATCGCGCCCTGCATCAGCCCGTGCCGCGGGGCACAACCGAGGCCACCTTGGCGCGCCTAGACCAACTGCTGACAAGCCATGAGTGCCAGATGCTGATCATTTTGGGCGATTTCCTGCATGCCAAAACCGCGCGCGCACCGGCAACGCTGGCCAAGCTGCAAACATGGCGGGAACGGCATGCCGGACTGCGCATCGTGCTGGTGCTTGGCAACCATGATCGCCACGCGGGCGACCCACCGCATTCGCTGGACATCGAGGTGGTCGAAGAGCCATGGCTATTGGCACCTTTCGCCTTGCAGCACGAGCCTGTCGCTCACCCCCAGCACCCGGTGCTGGCGGGCCACGTCCACCCGGTGTTCGTGTTGCAAGGGCGGGCCAGACAACGTCTGCGCCTGCCCTGCTTCCTGATGGGTGACGCGATCAGCTTGCTACCGGCCTTCGGTGAATTCACCGGTGGCTGGCGCGTGCAACCCGACGCCGAAAACCGCGTGTTTCTGGCCGGCGCCGGGCGGGTATGGGCGCTCTAAAGCAGCGCCCACTCAGGCGACGGGCGCGGGAGGTGGTTCGTCGGGCAAGGTCGGCTCACCGGGCTCCATGGGCTGCGTTTCGCCCGGTTCCGGTGGTTGAGGAGTATCGGGATCAGGCTGGTGGGGCACGCCGCCCGCCTGCATCGGCAGCGGGTGCGCCAGCAGTGACCATGGCAACATACCGACCTGGTTAGGCTGCAGGCCAGCCAGCTTGGCACTGATTGCGGGATGGAGTTTCATAGGCAGCTCCTGACGAGAGCCGACACGCATCGTGCACATCGGCAGGTTACCCGTTGGAGTACCAAATGCGCGGGGAATTCCCCGCGCTCGTCGGCTCAGGTGCGTGGCAGGGTGACGCCGCGCTGGCCCTGGTACTTGCCGCCGCGGTCCTTGTAGGACACTTCGCACTCTTCGTCGGACTCGAGGAAAAGCATCTGCGCCACACCCTCGTTGGCATAGATTTTTGCCGGCAAGGTGGTGGTGTTGGAGAATTCCAGGGTCACGTGGCCTTCCCACTCGGGTTCAAGCGGGGTGACGTTGACGATGATGCCGCAGCGCGCATAGGTGCTTTTGCCCAGGCAAATGGTCAGCACGTTGCGTGGAATGCGGAAATACTCCACGGTCCGGGCCAGGGCGAAGGAGTTTGGCGGGATGATGCAGACGTCGCTCTTGACGTCGACGAAGCTGCCGGCGTCGAAGTTTTTCGGGTCGACGGTGGCCGAGTTGATGTTGGTGAACACCTTGAATTCGTCGGCGCAGCGTACGTCGTAGCCGTAGCTGGAGACGCCGAAAGAGATGACTCGGCTGTCGTGCTCGCCGCGCACCTGGCGCTCGACGAACGGTTCGATCATGCCGTGTTCCTGCGCCATGCGGCGAATCCACTTGTCCGATTTGATGCTCATGGCGGGGGTGTCCTGAAGAGTTGCGAGGTGAAAATCGTGAGGCGCATCTTACCGGTCCCAGCGCCCTCTTCAAAGTTCCATCCTGCATTCTTGCTACAATCCCCGCCAGGCGGGGGCTACAGCTGCCACCGATCTGAATTTCAGTAAAGCGGCTTCTGGCCATTGGCAGGTTGCGGAAAGTGGGTTAAGGTGACGCCACTGTGCTGCACGTGACACCGAGAATCTCTAGTTTGACGCACGATCCTGATCGGCCCATATCTGAATTTTCTGCTCTCTTTGCACTCAGTCCCGGGCAGGGTTTTTCCTGACCGTAATCAACTTT
Organism: Pseudomonas sp. LAIL14HWK12:I7; assembly: GCF_000483465.1. Lineage (NCBI taxonomy): Bacteria > Pseudomonadati > Pseudomonadota > Gammaproteobacteria > Pseudomonadales > Pseudomonadaceae > Pseudomonas > Pseudomonas sp. LAIL14HWK12:I7. The sequence goes on along the minus strand of NZ_AXYZ01000009.1, from coordinate 258,555 downwards.
GTCCAAGGAGACAGAAACATGTCCAATCGCCAAAACGGTGTTGTTAAGTGGTTCAACGACGAGAAAGGCTACGGCTTCATCACCCCTCAGTCGGGTGACGACCTGTTCGTGCACTTCAAAGCCATCCAAGCTGACGGCTTCAAGACCCTGAAAGAAGGCCAGGCTGTTACTTTCGTCGCTACCCGCGGCCAGAAAGGCATGCAGGCTGAAGAAGTTCAGATCGCCTAAGTCGATCTCAGCTTTCTAGCTTTCAAAAAAACCCGCCTTCTGGCGGGTTTTTTTATGCCTGGCTGAAACCGGTGCTGGCTTCTTCGCGGGTAAACCCGCTCCTACAGGCCTGTGGTGTACCTGTAGGAGGGGGTTTCTCAGGTCAATCCTCGCTGATGGTGATGCTCGGCATCGCCGGCGCTGCGGCTTCCTGCAGCACGATCCGCGCACCGACCTGGCGGGCCAGCTCCTGGTACACCATGGCGATCTGGCTTTCCGGCTCGGCAATCGCCGTCGGCTTGCCACTGTCGGCCTGTTCGCGGATCAACATCGACAGCGGCAGCGAGGCCAGCAGGTCGACACCGTACTGGGCTGCCAGCTTCTCACCGCCGCCTTCGCCGAACAGGTGCTCGGCATGGCCGCAGTTGGAGCAGATGTGCACGGCCATGTTCTCGACCACGCCCAGCACCGGGATATTGACCTTGCGGAACATCTCCACGCCCTTCTTGGCGTCCAGCAGGGCGAGGTCCTGCGGGGTGGTGACGATCACCGAGCCCGCCACCGGCACTTTCTGCGCCAGGGTCAGCTGAATGTCGCCGGTGCCTGGCGGCATGTCGATGACCAGGTAATCAAGGTCATCCCAGGCGGTCTGGGTCACCAACTGCAACAGCGCACCCGACACCATCGGGCCGCGCCACACCATCGGCGTGTTGTCGTCGGTGAGAAACGCCATGGACATGACTTCTACACCGTGCGCCTTGATCGGCACGAACCACTTCTGATCGCGAATCTGTGGCCGGGTGCCTTCTGCGATGCCGAACATCACGCCCTGGCTAGGGCCATAGATATCCGCGTCGAGAATGCCGACCCGGGCGCCTTCACGGGCCAGGGCCAAAGCCAGGTTGGCAGCAGTGGTCGACTTGCCGACGCCCCCCTTGCCCGAGGCCACGGCGATGATGTTCTTGACGTTGGCCATGGCCGGCACCTGGGCCTGGGCCTTGTGCGCGGCGACCACGCAGTCGATCGACACCTGGGCGCTGCTGACGCCGTCAAGGTTGCCGATCGCGGTCTGCAGCACCTGGGCCCAACCGTTCTTGAACAACCCAGCGGCATACCCCAGTTGCAACTGCACACTGACCTGCCCGCCCTGTATATCCACGGCGCGCACGCAGCCGGCGCTGACCGGATCCTGGTTCAGGTAGGGGTCGGTGTACTGGCGAAGCACGCCTTCGACGGCGGCACGGGTGACGGCACTCATGGAGACTCCCATTGGCAAACTGAATGTAAAACAGGCGCCTATCCTAACCCGTCAATCGTCAGCAGGTGCGTCTGTGGGGTGAAATATCTTCGCCAGCCCTTTATAGTGGCCGATCACCCTCATTTTTACCCCGTAGCCAGATAAGTAGCCGAGCCACCATGTCCGAGCCACGTCAGATTCTCGTCACCAGCGCCCTGCCCTATGCCAATGGATCGATCCACCTTGGCCATATGCTCGAGTACATCCAGACAGACATGTGGGTCCGCTTCCAGAAACTACGCGGCAACCAGTGCATTTATGTCTGCGCCGATGACGCCCACGGTTCGGCCATCATGCTGCGCGCCGAGAAGGAAGGCATCACCCCCGAGCAGTTGATTGCCAATGTCCAGGCCGAGCACAGCGGCGACTTTGCTGACTTCCTGGTGGATTTCGACAACTTCCACTCAACCCACAGCGAAGAAAACCGCGAGCTGTCCAGCCTGATCTACACGCGCCTGCGTGACGCCGGCCACATTGCCACCCGTTCGGTGACCCAGTACTTCGACCCCGAAAAGGGCATGTTCCTGGCCGACCGCTTCATCAAGGGCACCTGCCCCAAGTGCGCGGCCGAAGACCAGTACGGCGACAACTGCGAGAAGTGCGGCGCAACCTACGCCCCAACCGAGCTGAAGAACCCCAAGTCGGCCATCTCCGGTGCCACCCCGGTACTGCGTGACTCCCAGCACTTCTTCTTCAAGCTGCCTGATTTCCAGGCCATGCTGCAGCAGTGGACCCGTAGCGGCACCTTGCAGGATGCCGTCGCCAACAAGCTCGCCGAATGGCTGGACTCGGGCCTGCAAGAGTGGGACATCTCCCGCGATGCGCCGTATTTCGGCTTCGAGATCCCGGGCGAGCCGGGCAAATATTTCTACGTCTGGCTGGACGCGCCAATCGGCTACATGGCCAGCTTCAAGAACCTCTGCGCGCGCCGCCCAGAGCTGGATTTCGATGCTTTCTGGAAGGAAGACTCCAGCGCCGAGCTGTACCACTTCATCGGCAAGGACATCGTCAACTTCCACGCCCTGTTCTGGCCAGCGATGCTCGAAGGCGCGGGCTTCCGCAAGCCAACTGCGGTCAACGTGCACGGCTACCTGACCGTCAACGGCGCCAAGATGTCCAAGTCGCGCGGCACCTTCATCAAGGCCCGTACCTACCTGGATCACCTGCAGCCGGAATACCTGCGTTACTACTACGCGGCCAAGCTGGGCCGTGGCGTCGATGACCTGGACCTGAACCTGGAAGACTTCGTGCAGAAGGTCAACTCCGACCTGGTCGGCAAGGTGGTCAACATCGCCAGCCGTTGCGCAGGCTTCATTCACAAAGGCAACGACGGCGTGATGGTAGCCGGTGATGCCGCACCCGAGCTGACCGAAGCCTTCCTGGCAGCTGCGCCGTCCATCGCCGAAGCCTATGAGAGCCGTGACTTCGCCCGCGCGATGCGTGAAATCATGGCCCTGGCCGACCGCGCCAACGCCTGGATCGCCGACAAAGCACCCTGGTCGTTGGCCAAGCAGGAAGGCAAGCAGGACGAAGTCCAGGCCATTTGCGCCCAAGGCATCAACCTGTTCCGCCAGTTGGTGATCTTCCTCAAGCCGGTACTGCCGGTGCTGGCTGCCGACGCCGAGGCCTTCCTCAATGTCGCGCCGCTGACCTGGAACGACCACCAGTCGCGCCTGGAAAACCACAGCCTGAATGCCTTCAAGGCACTGATGAGCCGTATCGAACCCGCCAAGGTCGAAGCCATGGTCGCTGCCAGCAAAGAAGACCTACTGGCCGCCGAAGCCCAGGCGCCGGCCGGCAATGGCGAACTGGCCAAGGACCCGCTCTCGGCGGAAATCGAATTCGATACCTTTGCCGCCGTCGACCTGCGCGTGGCCCTGATCGTCAAGGCCGAGGCCGTACCCGGTGCCGACAAGCTGCTGCAACTGACGCTGGACATCGGTGACGAACGCCGCAACGTGTTCTCCGGCATCAAGTCGGCCTACCCCGACCCGTCCAAGCTGGAAGGCCGCCTGACCATGATGGTCGCCAACCTCAAGCCTCGGAAAATGCGCTTTGGCGTGTCGGAAGGCATGGTCATGGCTGCCGGCCCTGGCGGTGAAGAAATCTACCTGCTCAGCCCGGACAGTGGCGCCAAGCCAGGCCAACGCATCAAGTAAGCCCCCAGCCCCGGCCTCTGTGCCGGGGCTGTTCTATCACCCGCTGAATGCCGGACAATCGACACGATTCCCGGCTATCGTCATGTCATGAGTGACTACCTTCTGGTCCTGATCAGCGCCACCCTGATCAATCACCTGTGCCTGCAGCAACAGCCAATATCGTGGCTGCGCGTGCATGTGCTCGGCCTGGCCTGCGCCTTGTCCGTGGCACTCGCCATGATCGGCGCTCACCTGCTCAGGTGGCTGGTGCTCGCCCCTTGGCAGCTCCACGACCTGAGCCTGTTCCTGTTGCTGCCCTGGTTGGCATTGCTGGCCTACGGCGTGCCATCGGCGCTGGGCAGGCTACGCGCCGACTGGCCCGTGGCAGACCTGCCTGCAGTGCTGCTGAGCAACGTCGCCGTGCTGGGGTTGGCCCTGGAGGAGACAAGCGCTGGCACGGCCTGGCTCGCGACGCTGAGCAAAGGCCTGCTGGCCGGCGTGGGCTTGTGGCTTGCGCTGGCCCTGTTCGCGGACCTGCGCCAGCGCAGCGCCCATGCCGACATACCTGTTGCCCTGCGTGGCCTGCCAGTCGAATTGCTCGGTGCGGGCATCATGGCCTTGGCATTTTCCGGTTTCAACGGACTTTTTGCGCAATGACCCCGACCAAGGCAAAGCCTGACCCACGCCTGCGTACCAGCATGGGCCTGGTGCTACTGGCCTGTGCCCCCGGTTTGCTAGCACTGCTGTGGGTGCAGGGCTGGGGGCTGCTGTGCAACCTGCTGCTGTGTGCCAGTGCAGCGTTGCTCTGCGAAGCGCTGCTATTGGCCCTGCGCGGCCAACCTGTAGGTGCGACGCTGAGCGACGGCAGTGCGCTGGTCACTGCGGTGCTGCTGGCGGCCGCCCTTCCTGCGCTGGCCCCTTGGTGGCTGCCCATGGTCGCTGCTGGGGTGGCGATCGGGGTTGGCAAACAGGCCTTCGGCGGTGTCGGCCGCAACCTGTTCAACCCAGCCATGGTGGGCTACGCCTTCGTACTGCTGAGTTTCCCGTTGCAGATGAACCATTGGCCAGGGCACGCGCCGGGGTTGCTCGAGAGCCTGCAGCAGGTAGTGGGCGGCGGCGAGCACATCGATGCCTGGGCACAACCGACAATACTCGACGGCCTGCGCCACAACCGCAGCCTGACCATCGATGAACTGTTCGCCAGCCACCCCGGGTTCGGCAGCATCGGTGGGCGCGGCGGCGAATGGGTCAACTTGGCGTTTCTGCTGGGCGGGTTGTTTCTGCTTCAGCGCAAAGTGTTCAGCTGGCATGCGCCCGTGGGTTTGCTGGCTGGCCTGATGTTGTTCAGCCTGCTGGGCTGGAACGGCTCAGGCTCCGATTCCAACGGTTCGCCCTTGCTGCACCTGTTCTCTGGGTCGACCATGCTGGCGGCTTTTTTCATTGCCACCGAGCCTGTCTCCAGCCCCAAAAGCGAGTGGGCCAAGCTGCTGTTCGGCTTTGGCACAGGCCTGCTGATCTACCTGATCCGCACCTGGGGCAGCTACCCCGATGGCACGGCGTTCGCCATCCTGCTGATGAACCTCATGGTCCCCAGCCTTGAACGGCTGGCCTTGCGCCGCCAAGAGGCTGCCCGATGAAGCGCCTCGCGCAGGCGGCAGTGTTGCTGGCGACAGCGGCGTTGGCCTTGTCGACGACGCTGATCTGGCGCACATGGACCACGCCCACTATCGGCGAAGCCGAAAAACAGCTGCAGAGCCGCCAGCGGCTGGCAGTGCTCCCCGAGGCCAGTTACGACAATCACCCATTGGATACCCCCCTGCCAACGCCCGATGCACAACTTGCGCACAGCCGCATCGTGTCGGCCTATCGGGCAACGCTGGCGGGCACACCTGCAGCGGTCGTCCTGATCACCCAGGTCCAGGGCTATGCTGGGCCGATCGTCTTGACCATCGCCATCACGCCTGACGGGCGCCTGCTGGGCAGCCAGGTGGTCGAGCAGCAGGAAAGCCCCGGGCTCGGCGGGCGCCTTGCCGACCCGCAGGTGCACTGGCTGACGCAGTTTGCCAATCGCAGCCTAGGTGATCACTGGGCACTGAAGCGTGACCAAGGCGACTTCGACCAATTGGCAGGCGCAACAGTCACCTCGCGGGCAGTGATCGAGGCGCTGCAAGATGCCCTGCGCTACTTCGATGAGCATCGTCACGCACTCCTTGAGGGCTTCCCCCATGAATAGGGACTACGTGCTGGTCGCCGCCCTCGCCCCGCTGTTAGGGACGACGCAAACGCTGCCCATGGCGGCTGTCATGGGCGGGTGCGCGGTGTTGATGGTTGGCCTGCATCAAGCCTTGCTGATGCCATTGCGCAACCGCCTGCATGGGGCGGCCTACGTGCTGGCAAGCCTGCTGATACTCGCTGGCCTGGCCAGTTGCCTGCAATTGGCCCTGCGTGCCTGGCTGCTGCCCATGGCGCTGCTCTTGGGCCCGTACCCCGCCCTGTTGTGCCTGACGTGCCTGGCAATGGACCGGCTGCTGCCGGAAGCAGGTCGATGGCGCTCATTGCTACTGCACCTGGGTGGCCTGCTGGCTGCATACCTTGTGCTCGGCGCCTGTCGCCAAGGGCTGGGCGTGCAACTTGCCAACCTCGCCCCGGGCGCACTGCTACTGCTCGGACTGCTGTTGGCCCTGTACAATCACCTGCGTCCGGGCCCTGCCCACCCACGTCTTCAAGGAAAGCCCTGAGTCCATGAATGCCGCAAAACGCCTGGAGATCTTTCGCAGGCTGCACGAAGACAACCCTGACCCGAAAACGGAACTGGCCTACACCACGCCATTTGAGTTGCTTGTCGCCGTGACCCTTTCAGCGCAATCCACCGACGTAGGCGTCAACAAGGCCACCGCCCGGCTGTTCCCGGTCGCCAATACCCCGGAGGCCATCTACGCCCTGGGCGTCGAAGGGCTGAGCGAATACATCAAGACCATCGGGCTCTACAACAGCAAAGCCAAGAATGTGATCGAAGCCTGCCGGCTTTTGATCGAGCGCCATGGCAGCCAGGTGCCTGAAACCCGCGAAGCGCTGGAAGCACTGCCCGGTGTGGGCCGCAAAACGGCCAACGTGGTCCTCAACACGGCGTTCCGGCAGCCGACCATGGCGGTAGACACGCATATTTTCCGGGTCAGTAACCGCACCGGTATCGCGCCCGGTAAAACCGTGCTGGAAGTCGAGAAGAAGCTGATCAAGTTCGTGCCCAAGCCCTACCTGCTCGATGCCCACCACTGGCTCATCCTTCATGGGCGCTATGTATGCCAGGCGCGAAAGCCCCGCTGTGGGAGCTGCCGAATCGAAGACCTGTGCGAATACAAGCACAAGACGTCTGACGATTGAGCCGATAGTTAAAAACCACCCTGGGCGATTGAAAAAATCTTTTTTACCAGCGTCAGCTTTCTGGTTATAAGGACGGCCAACGGCCCCTTGGCTTGGAGCGACTCATGAGTGCTGATAAAGACGACCTGTCAATCGAAGATGATTTTGTTGCCGCAGATGATGAAGCGGAGCCCCAGGTAGAGACTGCAAAGACCAACCTCAGTAAACGTCGCACCATCGACAACCTGCTGGAAGAGCGACGCCTGCAGAAGCAACTGGCCGATTTCGACTACGACTTATAGACCCTTGCAAAGCCTCCCACCGGGAGGCTTTGCAGCGCAGCGGTCAGTTCAACCCGTGGCGCTGTGCCAGCTCGATCAGGTCTACCAGCGACCGGGCGTTGAGCTTGAGCAGCAAACGGGACTTGTAGGTGCTGACAGTCTTGTTGCTGAGGAACATGCTGTCGGCAATTTCCTTGTTCGAGCGCCCGCGCGACAGCTGTTGCAAAACGGTCATCTCCCGGGCCGAGAGACGGTTGACCATGTCCGTCTCGCTGCCACCGCTGCCCCTGCCTCGCGAGGCATGCAAGGCCTGATTAGGGAAATAGCTGTAGCCTGACAACACCGCCTTGATGGCGCTTAGCAGCTCGGTCAGCTCCTGCTGCTTGCACACATAACCCGCCGCCCCCGCCTGCATGCAACGCATCGAGAAGTTCCCAGGTACCTGGGAGGTGAGCACCAGCACCTTGCTGCTGGGGCTGAATGCCGCCATGCGGGCGATGACCTCAAGGCCATCGAGCTTGGGAATCCCGATATCCAGCACCACGATATCCGGCAGGTGCTCACGCGTCAGTTGCAAGGCAGCCACGCCGTTATCGGTTTCCGCAACGACGTCATACCCATGCCGCTCCATCAGCATGCGCACGGCCAGGCGTATGACCGGATGGTCATCCACGATAAGGACTTTATTCATGTGATATCCATTCATTCATTATTTTTGCTGTGGCACGCCACGATAACCGACAGAACGCTTAATGGCGCGACGATTTGTCAATGAAACTCATGAATAGACGAGCCCTACAACACTTACAGAAATTTCCTACACAAAACCTTGCAGCACGCTAATCGTGAGTGTTCATGTCTCGCAAGAAACGTAGCACTGACCCGATCGAATGAACCAGTTGAAAACACACTTCCGCGCGAAGAATAGGCCACTTTAAATGCGCGAAAAAAATCAGGCACCCGCCGTTGTGCCGACAATGCGCAGTCGGGAAACACTACAGCCTTTAGTTGAGCATAACAGTACGGTAATGATGAGCAAAACCGCAGGAGACAGCCATCATGCCCGACGTACAACCTGTCGCCCCGCTGACGATCATTGCTATCTTCGCGGGGATCATCGAAGCATCCGCCCTTGCAACACTGCCGTTTCTCAGCGAATCCAGCCAAAGTCTCTATACCTGGTTTCTGGTCGGCTTTCCGTTTTTCCTTACAGCCTTGTTCTTTCTAACGTTGAACTTCAATTACAAGTCGTTCTACAACCCTGCCCTAAAAAAAGTAACAACCGACAACCCAGAGGCTGAATCGCCTGAACCTGTGACCGTTATCTTTACTGGCCCCGATGCACAACAAAGGCTGGAACAGCATATCCTCGTGGCACTCGCACACGCGCCTGAATCAACACGCACGTGGCACTTCCTTAATCTGGACAAGCGCCAATGCGCACGCCTGTCTATCAGTGCGCTTCAGGAGGACGTCGTCAATCACAAGGCTTAAAAGCCATTGGCATAACGCCGCAAAAAAAAACCCCGGCCTGAGCCGGGGTTCGTGCAACGCTTGCCAGTACTTAGAGCAGCGAACGGCCCTTGTTGGCGGCAATGCGCATGCGCAGTGCATTGAGCTTGATGAAGCCCGCAGCGTCGGCCTGGTTGTAAGCGCCGCCGTCTTCTTCGAAGGTCGCGATGTTGGCATCGAACAGCGAGTCGTCCGACTTGCGGCCGACAACGGTGACATTGCCCTTGTACAGCTTCAGGCGTACCACGCCATTCACGTTGACCTGCGAAGCGTCGATCATCTGCTGCAGCATCACGCGCTCCGGGCTCCACCAGTAACCGGTGTAGATCAGGCTGGCATACTTCGGCATCAGCTCATCTTTCAGGTGAGCGACTTCGCGGTCCAGGGTGATCGACTCGATCGCACGGTGGGCGCGCAGCATGATGGTGCCGCCAGGGGTCTCGTAGCAGCCACGCGACTTCATGCCGACGTAACGGTTCTCGACGATGTCCAGACGGCCGATGCCGTTGGCACCACCGATGCGGTTCAGGTCAGCCAGGACGGTAGCCGGAGACTTCTCGACACCATCGATGGCAACGATGTCACCGTTGCGGTAGGTCAGTTCGATGTAGGTAGCCTGGTCCGGAGCGTTCTCCGGGGAGACGCTCCAGCGCCACATGTCTTCCTCGTGCTCGGTCCAGGTATCTTCCAGGACACCGCCTTCGTAGGAAATGTGCAGCAGGTTGGCGTCCATCGAGTACGGCGATTTCTTCTTGCCATGACGCTCGATCGGGATGCCGTGCTTCTCGGCGTAGTCCATCAGCTTCTCGCGGGACAGCAGGTCCCACTCACGCCATGGGGCGATGACCTTGACGCCCGGCTTGAGCGCGTAGGCACCCAGCTCGAAACGTACCTGGTCGTTGCCTTTGCCGGTCGCGCCGTGGGAAATGGCGTCGGCGCCGGTTTCGTTGGCGATTTCGATCAGGCGCTTGGCGATCAGCGGACGGGCGATGGAGGTACCCAGCAGGTACTCGCCTTCGTAGACGGTGTTGGCGCGGAACATCGGGAACACGAAGTCACGCACGAATTCTTCGCGCAGGTCGTCGATGTAGATCTCTTTCACACCCATTGCCTGTGCCTTGGCACGGGCCGGCTCGACCTCCTCGCCCTGACCCAGGTCAGCGGTGAAGGTCACCACTTCGCAGTTGTAGGTATCCTGCAGCCACTTGAGAATCACCGAAGTATCAAGGCCGCCGGAATACGCCAGTACGACCTTATTTACGTCCGCCATGCCATCACTCCACGGGGTTGTACGGAAAGGGGTCGATTCTAACGGCGTTATGGAAAAATTTACAGTGGGGCGACAGCTTCTGACGACAAAGCGACAGTAATTGTCGAGGGCGCGACGTTGCCTGAATGGATGCTTGGGAGGTATTGCGGTCTGGGCATGCGGGGGCATGGATTGAGAGGTGTAGCGCCTATCAGATCGAGCGCCGCGCGGGCGGCGCTCGATCTCACAGGCGCTGAAAATGTTGTGGCGAACCCCTAATGACCCTGATGCAATCACTTACCATGCCCCACGACCTCAGGGTAGCTTCGCCCCTGGCGCCACGGCAGCAGGGCTAGCTGGCGCCGGAGCAGCAGCTGGCACTGTTTGCTCAACCGGCTTCTCCACCGGTTTCTCAACCTCCGCAACCCGGCCCAGCGCTATACTCACCCGCCGATTGTGAGCCCGGTTAGCGGCATTGTTGTTCTTCGCCAATGGGTAGCGCTCGCCATGGAAGCGCACGGTGATTTGCGCTTCGGGCACGCCATGGGCCTTGAAGTAGTCCGCCACTGCCACTGCCCTGCGGCGCGACAGGTCACGGTTGGTCAGGCGGTTTCCGCTGTTGTCGGAGTGCCCGTCGAGCTCGATGTGGTTAACCGTCGGGTCGGCCTTCATGTAATCCAGCACAACGTCCAGCCGGGCTCGAGCCGAATCGTCCAGATCGATGCCGCCCCCCGGGAAGCCCACCTGCGTCTGCCTCACCTGGTCGTAATTCATCGGCAGCAACTTGCTGGCACAGGCCTGGTAGTCGCTGTAGGCCTTGGCGAAACTCACCGGCAGTACCCGCACCTCCATTGCCCGCCCCGCCTCGCCGGTGTAGTTGCGCACCACCGTGCTGCGGCCATCGAGCAAACCATTGATCAGTCGGCCGGCCTGCCCTTGGGATGAGCTGAACAGCACGCCGCTACGTGCCATCCGCACCACACCCAGGTTGATATCACCACGCCCCGGCTGCCAAGGCGCCGCTGCGGCCAGCAACGTGGCAGACCCAGCCCCCAGCGCGTTACTGTGCGAACGCAGCTGGAACACCGGCAGCTCACCGGCCCGGCGCACGAATTCGCCACTGCCAAAACCGTCGATCGGCTGGATCAGGCGGCACTCGAACTGGTCGCCCTCGACTTGCCAGGCAATGTTCTCCATGCGCGTCTGGAAAGTCAGTGCACCGGTCGGCAGGCTGGCGAACAGGGTCAACAGGGCTAGGTAACGCTGGCGCACGGGCGGCTCCACAAATTCTGACGGCTTACCTGCAGGGTATCGGACGCCACCCGAAAAACTTGATAGCCGTGCTCGGCCCAGGGTTTTCCGGTAGCATTGGGCCTTGAGTTCGACCCGCCTGGAATCCCCAATGTCCGATCGCCTGACCCTCCTGCGTCCCGACGACTGGCACATCCATCTGCGCGATGGTGCCGTCCTGCCCCATACCGTTGGCGATGTGGCGCGTACCTTCGCCCGTGCCATCATCATGCCCAACCTCGTACCGCCGGTGCGCAATGCCGTCGAAGCTGGCGCCTACCGTGAGCGCATCCTTGCCGCGCGCCCGGCCGGCAGCCGCTTCGAACCGCTGATGGTGCTTTACCTCACCGACCGCACCAGCCCCGAAGACATCCGCGCGGCCAAGGCCAGCGGTATCGTGTACGCCGCCAAACTGTACCCGGCCGGCGCCACGACAAACTCCGATTCAGGCGTGACCAGCATCGACAACATCTTCCCCGCTATCGAAGCGCTGGCCGACGTTGGCATGCCGCTGCTGGTGCACGGTGAAGTGACCCGCAGCGAGATCGACGTGTTCGATCGCGAGAAGCGCTTCATCGACGAGCACATGCGCCGTGTGGTCGAACGCTTCCCGACGCTCAAAGTGGTGTTCGAACACATCACCACCAGCGATGCCGCGCAGTTCGTCACCGAGGCCTCGGCCAACGTCGGTGCCACCATTACTGCCCAGCACCTGCTGTACAACCGCAACCACATGCTGGTTGGCGGCATCCGCCCGCACTTCTATTGCCTGCCGATCCTCAAGCGCAACACCCACCAGGTGGCGCTGCTGGATGCTGCCACCAGTGGCAGCCCGAAGTTCTTCCTCGGCACCGACTCGGCCCCTCACGCCCGTCACGCCAAGGAAGCGGCCTGCGGTTGCGCCGGCTGCTACACCGCGTACGCGGCCATCGAGATGTACGCCGAAGCTTTCGAGCAGCGTAACGCGCTGGACAAACTCGAAGGCTTCGCCAGCTTGCACGGCCCGGCCTTCTATGGCCTGCCGGCGAACACCGACACCATCACCCTGGTCCGCGAAGAGTGGACTGCCCCTGAAAGCCTGCCGTTTGGCGAGCAGACCGTGGTACCGCTGCGTGCCGGCGAGAAGCTGCGCTGGCGCCTGCTGGAGGAAAACGCGTGAGCGAAGACCTCTACGAAGACGATCAGGACGGCCAGGCCGGCAGCGGCTCGCGCCACCCGATGGCTGAGCGCTTCCGTGGCTACCTGCCAGTGGTGGTGGATGTCGAGACCGGCGGTTTCAACAGCGCCACCGATGCCTTGCTGGAAATTGCCGCCGTCACCATCGGCATGGACGAGAAAGGCTTCCTGTTCCCCGAACACACCTACTTCCACCGGGTAGAGCCGTTCGAGGGGGCTAATATCGAGGCTGCCGCACTGGAGTTCACCGGCATCAAGCTGGACCACCCGCTGCGCATGGCAGTGAGTGAAGAAAGCGCGCTGACCGATATCTTCCGCGGCGTGCGCAAAGCGCTCAAGGCCAACGGCTGCAAGCGCGCAATCCTGGTCGGCCACAACAGCAGCTTCGACCTGGGCTTCCTCAATGCGGCGGTCAACCGCAACGACCTCAAGCGCAACCCCTTCCACCCGTTCTCCAGCTTCGACACCGCCACCCTGGCGGGCCTGGCGTATGGCCAGACCGTGCTGGCGCGGGCCTGCCAGAGTGCCGACATCGACTTTGACGGGCGTGAGGCGCATTCGGCGCGCTACGACACCGAGAAGACGGCCGAGCTGTTCTGCGGCATCGTCAACCGCTGGAAGGAAATGGGCGGCTGGCGCGATTTCAACGACTGAGTTGAATGCCTCATCGCCGGCAAGCCGGCTCCCACAGGATTACCACAGGCTTGAATATTGTGGGGTACCTGTGGGAGCTGGCTTGCCAGCGATGAGAGCAGAACAGACACTGGAAGACTCAAATTCCAGGCACAAAAAAACCGGCCACCAGGGCCGGTTTTTTTATGCGCTTGGCAATTACAGCTTGCCAGCGTTCTCGCTCAGGTATGCAGCAACGCCTTCTGGCGAAGCGTTCATGCCTTTGTCGCCTTTCTTCCAGTTGGCAGGGCAGACTTCGCCGTGCTCTTCGTGGAATTGCAGGGCGTCAACCAGACGCAGCAGCTCGTCCATGTTACGGCCCAGTGGCAGGTCGTTGATGATCTGCGAACGGACAACACCGTTGGTGTCGATCAGGAAGGCACCACGGAAGGCCACGCCACCTTCGGACTCAACGTCGTAGGCTTTGCAGATTTCGTGGGTCATGTCGGCAGCCAGGGTGTACTTCACCTGGCCGATGCCGCCGTTGTTGACCGGGGTGTTACGCCAGGCGTTGTGGGTGAAGTGCGAGTCGATCGAAACGCCGATCACTTCAACGTTGCGAGCCTGGAAGTCTGGGATGCGGTTGTCCAGGGCGATCAGCTCGGACGGGCAAACGAAGGTGAAGTCCAGCGGGTAGAAGAACACCAGGCCGTACTTGCCCTTGATGGCCGAGGCCAGGTTGAAGCTGTCGACGATTTCGCCAGTGCCCAGTACAGCGGGAACGGTGAAGTCGGGGGCTTGTTTACCAACGAGTACGCTCATTGTTATCTCCTGATGAGGGTGAAAAACCGTTTGCCGGGCCAGACGGGCTTGCCCGACATCCAACAAAGGCCGACCATCATACACGGCTTCTCATGACAGACCGAATCCAACCGCCGGTCGCTCAAGCACGCCCCTCTCAGAAAGTCTTTTGACAAGCATTCTCATTACCATTAAGCTCCAGACCATCTCAACCAGCGATGGTCCGACTTTATGTATGTGTGTCTTTGTGTCGGCGTGACCGACGGACAGATCCGCGATGCGATCTATGACGGATGCTGCAGCTACAAGGAAGTTCGAGCCGCGACCAACGTCGCCAGCCAATGCGGTAAATGTGCCTGCCTTGCCAAGCAAGTGGTCCGCGACACCTTGACCGATCTTCAGGTCAGCCAGGCTGCCCTGCCCTATCCGGTAGAATTTACTGCCGCTTGAAACCCCCTATTTTGAAGAACCGGACCTAGCGTCCGGTTTTTTTATGCCCGCAATTCAATAACTTAGCACTCCAACGCGCTTCACAAACATTCTTATTCCTATTCATTTTCACTTATTATTCAATAACTTAGGTTTGACAGCCCTAAGTATCAGGCTCAAACTTCTCTGTATTGGCACACTTCTACAGGGCAGGAACCCGTCATGAAAGGCGACGTAAGCGTCATCCAGCATCTCAACAAGATCCTCGGAAACGAGCTGGTCGCGATCAACCAGTACTTCCTGCACGCACGCATGTACGAAGATTGGGGCCTGAACAAACTCGGCAAGCACGAGTACAAGGAATCCATCGACGAGATGAAGCACGCTGACAAATTGATCAAGCGTATTCTCTTCCTCGAAGGCATCCCGAACGTCCAGGACCTGGGCAAGCTGCTGATCGGCGAGCACACCAAAGAAATGCTCGAGTGCGACCTGAAGATCGAACAGAAAGGCCTGATCGACCTTAAAGCCGCCATCGCTCACTGCGAAACCGTTGGCGACTTCGGCTCGCGTGAAATGCTCGAAGACATCCTCGAGTCCGAGGAAGAGCACATCGATTGGCTGGAAACCCAGCTGAGCCTGATCGACAAGATCAGCATCGAGAACTACCTGCAGTCGCAGATGGGCGAAGAGTAAAATCCCGCCCATAAAAAAACCCGCCATGAGCGGGTTTTTTTATGAACGTTCGAGGATCAGGCTTCAGAAGCCTTCGCCTTGGCAGCAGCATCCTTGATCAAGGTTTGCAGCTCACCGTTTTCAAACATTTCCAGCATGATGTCGCTACCGCCGACCAGCTCGCCTGCTACCCACAGTTGCGGGAAGGTTGGCCAGTTGGCGTACTTGGGCAGGTTGGCGCGGATTTCCGGGTTCTGCAGGATGTCGACGTAGGCGAACTTCTCGCCACAACCCATCACAGCTTGCGATGCCTTGGCCGAGAACCCGCACTGCGGGGCATTCGGCGAGCCTTTCATGTAAAGCAGAATGGTGTTGTTGGCAATCTGCTCTTTGATCGTTTCGATGATATCCATGGAACACCTCGTCTGAACTTTCCGACTCGATGGTCGGCACGGTGACGCATTGTATCGGAAAGCCGAGCGGTATGCTCGGCCTTGCCGTTGCTCAGGCGGCCTCGACGTGCACAGGCACGCCATTGAGGGCGGCATTGCCCGACACCTGATCGCGCAAACGCTCATCGGTAAGGTCATTGGCACTGACCCCGGGTTGCCCCTGGGCGACCTGCAGGTGCACGCCCTGGCGACCATGGCCGTAGCCGTGTGGCAGGCTGACCACGCCCGGCATCATGTCGGTACACGCCTGCACTTCAACCTCAAGGGTGCCGGTACGCGAACGTATGCGCACGCGCTGGCCATCCTGCAGTTGCCGTTGCAGCAGGTCATCAGGGTGCATCAACAGCTGATGGCGCGGCTTGCCTTTGACCAGCCGGTGGAAGTTGTGCATCCATGAATTGTTGCTGCGCACATGGCGGCGGCCAATCAACAACAGCGCCCCTGCGGCCAACGGTGCCTGCCGGGCAAGCCTGGCCAAGTCGTCGAGCAGCACCTGAGGGGCCGCCTCGATGGCCTGGCTGGCGGTGCGCAGGCGCGCTTGCAGATTGGCGCCTAGCGGCCCCAGGTCGAGCCCGTGGGGGTGTCGATCCAGTGTTTCGATCGAGAGCTTCCAGGCCGATTCATCACCATAGCGCCCCTTGCGCAAAGCCCAGTCGATCATCTGCGCCGGGGGCAGGGTCGGCTTGAGCTCCATTGCCGCACGCTCGGCAAAGGCCTTGGCCAGGCCGACAAAGATCTCCCAATCGTGCAACGCGCCTTCTGGCTTGGCGAGGATCGCGCGGTTGAAGCGCGTCACGTTGCGTACCGCCAGCAAGTTGAAGGTGCTGTCGTAGTGGTCGTTCTCCAGCGCCGACGTGGAAGGGAGGATCAAATCAGCATGGCGGGTGCTCTCGTTGATGTAAAGGTCGATGCTGAGCATGAACTCGAGCCCCTCCAGCGCCTCGTCCAGCTGTCGACCATTGGGCGTGGACAGCACCGGGTTGCCCGCCACGGTCACCAGCGCCCGCACCTGGCCGTCACCGGGCGTGAGCATTTCTTCGGCGAGTGCAGCCACCGGCAGCTCGCCGGCGTACTCCGGCAGCCCCGAAACCCGGCTTTGCCAGGCATTGAAATGCCCACCCGAGGTACTCGCCACCAAGTCGACTGCAGGCTCGGTACACAGGGCGCCGCCCACCCGATCCAGGTTGCCGGTGACCAGGTTGATCAGTTGCACGAGCCAGTGGCACACGGTGCCGAAGGCCTGGGTCGATACGCCCATGCGGCCATAGCAGACGGCCTTGTCGGCAGCCGCAAAATCACGCGCCAGCTGGCGAATATCGGTAGCGGCAATGCCGCACAGCGGGCTCATGGCTTCAGCGGTCAGCGGGGCAATTGCGTTGCGCACCTGATCAACACCCTTGACCGGCACGTGCGACGTGCGGGTCAGGCCTTCGTCGAACAGGGTATTGAGCAGGCCACTGAGCAATGCTGCATCGCCGCCGGGGCGGATGAACACGTGGCGGTCAGCCATGGCCGCCGTTTCGCTGCGCCGCGGGTCCACCACCACCAGTTGACCGCCCCGGGCACGCAGGGCCTTCAGGCGCTTCTCCACATCTGGCACGGTCATGATGCTGCCATTGGAGGCCAACGGGTTGCCGCCCAGAATCAACATGAAGTCGGTGTGGTCGATGTCCGGGATCGGCAACAGCAGACCGTGGCCGTACATCAGGTGGCTGGTCAGGTGCTGGGGCAACTGATCCACCGAGGTGGCCGAAAACCGGTTGCGGGTCTTCAACAAGCCGAGGAAATAGTTGCTGTGGGTCATCAGCCCGTAGTTGTGCACGCTGGGGTTGCCTTGATACACCGCCACCGCGTTGCGACCATGCGCCTGCTGGATGGCCCACAGCTTGTCGGCCGCCAGGGCGAAGGCCTCGTCCCAGCCGATCGTCTGCCAGCGTTCGCCAACCCGACGGTGCGGCTGACGGAGGCGGTCGGGGTCGTTCTGGATGTCTTGCAAGGCCACTGCCTTGGGGCAGATATGGCCACGGCTGAACGGGTCATCGGGGTCGCCCTTGATCGAGCTGATCAGCGCCCGGCCATCGTCTTCATGGCTGACTTCGATGTTCAGCCCGCAAATGGCTTCGCACAAGTGACAGGCACGGTGATGCAGGGTCTTGGTCATGGCCGCCTCTGCGTTGTGATGGGTCCGATCACGACTATGCGCCCGGCCCACGGCCCTCGCCAGCGCGCTTTGCGCTGTGAATTCCCCGACATCAGGCAAACGATTCGCGACACGCATTTGCCAAATTGCGGGCAAGCCGTGTACAACCTCTGTAGCAAATAAAAAACAGCGCACGCTCAAGGGGTAACGACACCCTTTGCAACAGAGCTGCTGTTTCCCCTCTTGGTTTCAGGCGACATTTAATTATAGTATTGCGCCTTTCCCTATTTCGTCCGCCCCGTGCGGCTTACGCCGCAGGTCACTCCCGTTGTCAAAAAAAACCATACGGTCGACCTGCATACCGTTGCAGATAAGGTAGTCAAACATGAGCGCTAGGCACTTTCTCTCCCTGCTGGACTTCACCACCGACGAATTGCTCGGGGTGATCCGCCGCGGCATCGAGCTGAAGGACCTGCGCAAGCGAAGCGTACTGTTCGAGCCGCTGAAAAACCGCGTGCTGGGCATGATCTTCGAAAAGTCCTCGACCCGGACCCGCGTGTCGTTCGAGGCAGGCATGATCCAGCTCGGCGGCCAGGCCATCTTCCTGTCACCTCGCGACACCCAACTGGGCCGTGGCGAGCCGATCAGCGACAGCGCCATCGTGCTGTCGAGCATGGTCGACGTGGTGATGATCCGCACCCACGCCCACAGCACCCTCACCGAATTCGCCGCCAACTCGCGCGTACCGGTGATCAACGGCCTGTCCGATGAGTCGCACCCGTGCCAGCTGCTGGCCGACATGCAGACATTCGTCGAACACCGTGGCTCGATCCAAGGCAGGACCGTGGCGTGGATCGGCGATGGCTTCAACATGTGCAATTCTTATATCGAAGCCGCCCAGCAGTTCGATTTCCAGCTGCGCATCGCCTGCCCCGAAGGCTACGACCCGGACCCACGCTTCATGGCGCTGGGCAGTGATCGCGTGCAGATCATCCGCGACCCGAAGGAAGCCGTGCGCGGCGCGCACCTGGTGACCACCGATGTCTGGACTTCCATGGGCCAGGAGGAGGAAACTGCACGCCGCCTGGCGCATTTCGCGCCTTACCAGGTCACCCGCGAACTGCTCGACCTGGCGGCACCCGACGCCCTGTTCATGCACTGCCTGCCCGCCCACCGTGGTGAGGAAATCAGCCATGACCTGCTCGACGACCCTCGTTCGGTCGCCTGGGACCAGGCTGAAAACCGCTTGCATGCACAGAAGGCCCTTCTCGAATTCCTTGTAGAACCGGCTTACCACCACGCATGAGTCAACCCCTACTGCTCAACCTGCGCAACCTCGCCTGCGGCTACGGCGACCAGCGCATCGTCCAGAACCTCAACCTGCACCTGAACGCAGGCGACATTGGTTGCCTGCTGGGTTCATCCGGTTGTGGCAAGACCACCACCCTGCGCGCCATCGCCGGTTTCGAGCCTATCCATGAAGGCGAGATCCAACTGGCGGGCGAGGTCATTTCCCGTGCCGGCTTCACCCTGGCCCCGGAAAAACGCCGCATCGGCATGGTGTTTCAGGACTACGCCCTGTTCCCGCACCTGACCGTGGCCCAGAACATCGCCTTCGGCATCGCCAAGCACCCGCGCCAGGGTGAGGTGGTCGAAGAGATGCTCGAGCTGGTCAAGCTGGGCGGCTTGGGCGGTCGCTATCCGCACGAGCTGTCCGGTGGGCAGCAGCAACGGGTCGCCCTGGCCCGCGCGCTGGCGCCAGAGCCTCAGTTACTGCTGCTCGACGAGCCGTTCTCCAACCTCGACGTGGAACTGCGGCGCCGCTTGAGCCATGAGGTGCGCGACATCCTCAAGAGCCGGGGTACCAGCGCCATTCTGGTGACCCACGACCAGGAGGAAGCGTTTGCCGTCAGCGACCAGGTGGGTGTGTTCAAGGAAGGTCGCCTGGAGCAGTGGGATACGCCTTACAACCTCTACCACGAGCCGCAGACGCCGTTCGTGGCCAGCTTCATTGGCCAAGGCTACTTCATCCGTGGCCAGATGAGCAGCCACGAGGCGGTCAATACCGAACTCGGCGAACTGCGCGGCAACCGCGCCTACATCATGGCGCCAGGCAGCTCGGTGGATGTGCTGCTGCGCCCTGACGATATCGTGTATGCGCCAGACAGCCTGCTGCGGGCCAGTATCGTGGGCAAGAGCTTCCTGGGGGCATCGACCCTGTATCGCCTGCAACTGCCTACCGGCAGCCAGCTGGAGGCGATCTTCCCAAGCCATATCGATCATCAGGTCGGTGAGGAGGTAGGGATTGCCGTGGCGGCCGATCACCTGGTGCTGTTCCCGGTGCCGGGCAGTGTCGCGGCGCAGTTGCCACGGCATGAAAATGGCGTTCGCCGCTACAGCTCGGCGACCTGACCGAAAACGGGGGCCGCGTTGGCGGCCCATCGCCGGCAAGCCGGCTCCCACAGGTACAGTGCTAACCCTGAAAGTGGTACCGTTCCAGCAACTGGCTTGTGGTGCTTGTTTGGCCTCATCGCTGGCAAGCCAGCTCCCACAGGTGCGGCGCTAGACTTGGAGGCTACACAGTTCGGGTGGGAGCTGGCTTGCCGGCGATGGGCTGCGCAGCGGCCCCTGCGATTTCAACCCCTGCCAATACCGGCAAACGTGCCCTGGGTATGCTCAGCCAGCACCGCCGCCGCCAACTCCACCTCCAGCCCACGCCGCCCGGCGCTGACATGGAGGGTTGCAAAGTTCTGCGCCGAGTCATCAATAAAGGTGCGCAAGCGCTTCTTCTGGCCTAACGGGCTGATGCCACCGACCAGATACCCCGTAGCCCGCTGGGCCGCCGCCGGGTCGGCCATCTCGCACTTCTTCACACCCGCCGCATGGGCCAGTGCCTTGAGGTCCAAGGTGCCCACCACCGGCACCACGGCCACCAGCAACTCACCTTTCTCACTGCTCGCCAGCAAGGTCTTGAACACGTGCTGCGGATCGAGCCCGAGCTTTTCCGCTGCCTCCAAACCATAGGAGGCCGATTTAGGATCGTGCTCATAACTGTGCACACGATGCTCGGCGCGGGCTTTTTTCAACAGGTCTAGGGCGGGGGTCATGCGCAGGCTCCGGTCAGGGATAAGTCGGCGGCTACTTTAGGACATATCCCACATCCCAGCCAGTTCGGAGCCTACGCGCCTGTCTAGCGTGCGGTTTCGCGACCCCACACTACGTCCAAAACGTGACTGACCGTTCACTTTCGACCTTTGACATAAGCGTTTCTTGTCTATATTTTTTCGTTTCTGAAGAAATGGTGCACATTTAAGGTGCATTTCCTGTATCTGCCTGGGGTCAATGGGGATCGACTCCGGGCTTTGCTGTCGAGCGCCACGCGCCTCACAACAAAAAAAACGAGGTCATACATGACGACTGCTCTACGCGAACCCACCTTGTCCAGCCAATGCCTGGCCGAATTTCTTGGCACCGCCCTGCTCATCTTTTTCGGCACCGGTTGCGTCGCCGCGCTCAAAGTCGCGGGTGCCAGCTTCGGCCTGTGGGAAATCAGCATTATCTGGGGCGTCGGCGTGAGCATGGCGATCTACTTCACCGCGGGTGTTTCCGGCGCGCACCTGAACCCGGCCGTGAGTATCGCCCTCACCCTGTTCGCCGGCTTCGACAAGCGCAAACTGCCGTTCTACATGCTGGCCCAGGTCTGCGGCGCCTTCTGCGGCGCAGCGTTGGTCTACACCTTGTACAGCAACCTGTTCTTCGATTTCGAACAAGCCCACGCCATGCTACGAGGCAGCAGCGAAAGCCTGGAGCTGGCGTCGGTGTTCTCCACCTATCCGCACCCCTCGCTGTCCACTGGCCAGGCGTTCCTGGTGGAAGTGGTCATCACCGCCATCCTCATGGCCGTGATCATGGCCCTGACCGACGACAACAATGGCCTGCCACGTGGCGCTGTGGCGCCGCTGCTCATAGGCCTGCTGATTGCCGTGATCGGCAGCGCCATGGGGCCGCTGACCGGCTTTGCGATGAACCCAGCCCGCGATTTCGGGCCAAAATTGATGACTTTCCTGGCCGGTTGGGGCGAAATCGCCTTCACTGGCGGACGGGACATTCCTTATTTCCTGGTACCGGTGTTCGCACCGATCCTTGGCGCATGCCTGGGCGCCGCAGCGTATCGGGGCCTGATCGCCCGCAACCTGCCAGTCGCGCCAACCGCAAGCGCTGAGACAAACGACAATCGCCAGGGCGATACTCAAGTCAACTGATGTGGCCTCACGCCCAAGCCCTGACTTCCCATTTTTGCAAGGCCTACGACCATGACAGACACCCTGGATAAGAACTACATCATCGCCCTGGACCAGGGCACCACCAGTTCGCGGGCCATCATTTTCGACCGCGACGCCAATGTGGTCGGCACCTCCCAGCGCGAATTCGCCCAGCATTATCCGCAGGCGGGCTGGGTCGAACACGACCCGATGGAGATTTTCGCCACCCAGAGCGCCACCTTGGTCGAGGCCCTCGCCCAGGCGGGCATCAGCCACGCCCAGGTCGCTGCGCTGGGCATCACCAACCAGCGTGAAACCACGGTGGTGTGGGACAAGGAAACCGGCCGCCCGGTGTACAACGCCATCGTCTGGCAGTGCCGCCGCAGCACCGAAATCTGCGCGCAGCTCAAGCGTGACGGCCATGAAGACTACATTCGCAAGTCCACCGGTCTGGTCACCGACCCGTACTTCTCCGGCACCAAGCTCAAGTGGATCCTCGACAATGTCGAAGGCGCCCGTGAGCGCGCCGAACGTGGCGAGCTGTTGTTCGGTACCGTCGACACTTGGCTGATCTGGAAATTCTCCGGCGGCAAGGTGCACGTCACCGACTACACCAACGCGTCGCGCACGCTGATGTTCAATATTCACACACTGGAATGGGACGAAAAGCTGCTGAAAATCCTCGGCATCCCACGCCAGATGCTGCCCGAGGTTCGCCCCTCCTCCGAAGTCTACGGCCACACCAAGAGCGGCATTGCCATCGCCGGTATCGCTGGCGACCAGCAGTCTGCGCTGTTCGGCCAGATGTGCGTCGAGCCCGGCCAGGCCAAGAACACCTACGGCACCGGCTGCTTCCTGCTGATGAACACCGGTGACAAGGCCGTCAACTCGTCCCATGGCCTGCTCACCACCATCGCCTGCGGCCCGCGGGGTGAAGTGGCCTATGCACTGGAGGGCGCCGTGTTCAATGGTGGCTCTACCGTGCAGTGGCTGCGTGACGAGCTGAAGATCGTCAACGACGCACTCGATACCGAGTACTTCGCCAGCAAGGTCAAAGACAGCAACGGCGTGTACCTGGTGCCCGCCTTCACAGGCCTGGGCGCCCCCTATTGGGACCCTTATGCCCGTGGCGCCCTGTTCGGCCTGACGCGCGGGGTGAAGGTCGACCACATCATTCGTGCAGCGCTGGAATCGATCGCCTACCAGACCCGTGACGTACTGGACGCCATGCAACAGGATTGCGGTTATCGCCTGTCCGAATTGCGCGTGGATGGCGGTGCGGTGGCCAACAACTTCCTCATGCAGTTCCAGGCCGACATCCTCGGCACCTGCGTGGAGCGCCCGAAAATGCGCGAGACCACAGCCCTCGGCGCCGCCTACCTGGCAGGCCTGGCCTGTGGCTTCTGGAGCAGCCTGGACGAGTTGCGCGACAAGGCGATCATTGAGCGCGAGTTCAGCCCGCAATTGGACGAGACGCAGAAAGAGAAGCTTTACGCCGGGTGGCTGAAGGCCGTCGGCCGTACCCGTGACTGGGAAGATCACGAAGCCTGACGTCTTCCTGTAGGCGCAGCCTTGTGCTGCGAAGAGGCCAGTGGTCACACAGTGAATATTCGCTGCTAACACCGGCCTCTTCGCAGCACAAGGCTGCTCCTACACGCGCCCTGCACATTCGTCTACTGGCCGTCATCCGCTTCCTACGGCATCATTGCAGAATTTGTCCGGCAGCCCATAAGGACCGCCCATGAATCTGCCCCCCCGCCAACAACAAATCCTCGAGCTGGTCCGCGACCGCGGCTACGTCAGCATCGAAGAAATGGCGCAGCTGTTCGTCGTCACCCCGCAAACCATCCGCCGCGACATCAACCAGCTCGCCGAGCTCAACCTGCTACGCCGCTACCACGGGGGTGCCGCGTATGACTCGAGCATAGAGAACACCGCCTACGCCATGCGCGCCGACCAGATGCGCGACGAGAAGCAGCGCATCGCCGAAGCCGTGGCCTCGCAGATTCCCGACCATGCCTCGCTGTTCATCAACATCGGCACAACGACCGAATCGATCGCCCGCGCGCTGCTCAACCATAACCACCTGAAGGTGATTACCAACAACCTGCACGTGGCCTCGATCCTGGCGGCCAAGGACGATTTCGAAGTACTGGTGGCAGGTGGCACGGTGCGCCGCGATGGCGGTGTGGTAGGCCAGGCCAGCGTCGATTTCATCAACCAGTTCAAGGTCGATTTCGCCTTGGTGGGCATCAGCGGCATCGACGAAGATGGCAGCCTGCTGGACTTCGATTACCAGGAGGTACGGGTTTCCCAGGCCCTGATCGCCAATGCACGCCAGGTTATCCTGGCCGCCGACTCCAGCAAGTTCGGGCGCAATGCCATGGTCCGCCTGGGCTCGATCAGCCTGGTGGACTGTTTGGTGACCGACCAGACGCCGACGCCTGCCCTCGCCCACTTGCTTAACCAGTACAAGATTCGCCTCGACGTGGTGTGAAGCAGATTGTGGGACTGAAGCGTATGGATTGAGATTTTTATCGCTCTCGAGATCGAGCGCCGCGCGGGCGGCGCTCGATTTCGACAACGCCTAATGAATCAAGCCCTACACCCGAATTTTCGTAAATGTTCACTTTATTGTCATCCGATCAGTATTTTCTATAAAGACTGACTGGATACCCGCCTTCTGTTGCGCTAGTATTTTCGGAAACGAACATCAATGTTCATATTCGATGTGAACAGCCCCAGGAGGCCTTGCCCGTGTCCCAGCCCGTTTCGTCCCAGCCACCCCTCGCTGACTGTTATGACCTCGCCGTGATCGGCGGTGGCATCAATGGTGTGGGCATTGCTGCCGACGCCGCCGGGCGCGGCCTGAAGGTGTTCCTTTGCGAAAAGGACGACCTGGCGCAGCACACGTCGTCGGCGAGCAGCAAGCTCATCCATGGTGGCCTGCGCTACCTGGAGCACTACGAGTTCCGCCTGGTGCGCGAAGCCCTGGCCGAGCGCGAAGTCCTGCTGGCCAAGGCACCGCACATCGTCAAGCCGATGCGCTTCGTGCTGCCCCATCGCCCGCACCTGCGCCCGGCCTGGATGATCCGTGCCGGCCTGTTCCTCTACGACCACTTGGGCAAGCGCAAGCGCCTGGGCGCTTCGCGCAGCCTGCGCTTCGGCCCGGGCTACCCGCTCAAACCGGCCATCACCCGGGGTTTCGAATACGCTGACTGCGCCGTGGACGACGCGCGCCTGGTCGTGCTCAATGCCATGGCAGCCCGCGAACAAGGTGCGCACATCGTCACCCGCACCCGCTGCCTGCGTGCAGAGCGTGTCGATGGCGTGTGGCAGGTCGAGCTGCAGCATGCCGACGGCAGCCTGCAGAGCATTCGTGCCCGCGCCCTGGTCAACGCTGCTGGCCCGTGGGTGGCCAGCTTCATCAAGGATGACCTCAAGCTGGATGCGCCTTACGGCATCCGCCTGATTCAGGGCAGCCACCTGATCGTCCCGCGCCTGTACGAAGGCGAACACGCTTACATCCTGCAGAACGAAGACCAGCGCATCGTGTTCTGCATCCCTTACCTGGACCGCTTCACCCTGATCGGCACCACCGACCGTGAGTACAGCGGCGACCCGGCCCAGGTGAAAATCACCGAGGCCGAGACCGACTACCTGCTCAAGGTGGTCAACGCGCACTTCAACCATCAGCTCAGCCGTGCTGACATCCTGCACACCTACTCCGGCGTACGCCCGCTGTGCAACGACGAGTCGGACAACCCGTCGGCCGTGACCCGCGACTACACCCTGGCGCTGTCGGCAGGTGAAGGCCAGGCGCCGTTGCTGTCGGTGTTCGGCGGCAAGCTCACCACGTACCGCAAGCTGGCCGAATCGGCCATGGCCGAGCTCAAACCGTTCTTCACCCAGATGCGCGCCAGCTGGACCGCTACTGCGCCGCTGCCCGGCGGGGAAGACATGACCACCGCGCAGGCACTGACCGACGCCATTCTGGCGCAGTACGGGTGGCTGCCGGTGGACATCGCCAAACGCTGGGCAGTGACTTACGGCAGCCGCGTATGGCGCCTGCTTGATGGTATTCAGGGCCCGGAAGGTTTGGGCCAGGCCATTGGCGGCGGCCTCTTCAGCCGCGAAGTCGATTACCTGCGCAGCGAAGAGTGGGCTGTCGATGCGGCCGACATTCTGTGGCGCCGTACCAAACTGGGCCTGTTCACATCGCCTGCGGAACAGCAGGCGCTGCACGACTACCTAGTGACAGCGCCGCTGAGCCAAACTTCGTTCAAGGCTGCCTGAAGGCGACGTTGAAGCCGGTGCCGCCTGCGCGGCACCCGCTCACGGCAACACCCCATCAATCCCGAACCAACGGTCAAACGCTTCGCGGGCCAACGTGACAATCAAGTCGCGCTCGCCGTCGTGAATGGCTTGCACGATGCCTTCGCAGTACTTCAAGTATTGCTCCTCACTGACCTCTCCCGCTTCTGCACGCTCCCGGTAGGCCTCTTCAGGTGCCCGGAAAGCGTCCACCAACGCCGTGAAGCGGCGCTCGTAACGGTCTCGCACGTAACGTTCCCAAAACGCCTGATCAGCCAGCGCCTGAGTCAAACGCTCTGGGGTTTCCGCGCGTAACACTTCGACCCTGGCGTTGTTCAAGTCGGCGGGGGTCAACCCGGCATAGGCTTCAAAATGCAGGGCAGCAGGTTGGGCAGGCAGGCGCAGCGGGCCCGCCAAGCGAACACGGTAGGTGAGGTAGACTTCGATATCGTCCACATCGTGCCCAGCATCGCGAATCCTCTGGATACGCCGCGTCGCGATCTCATCCAGCGCATCCAGGCGAAACAGTGAGCGGCTCAGGCGCATCAGCTCAACCTCGCTCTGGGCAATGGACATCCCCGAGGTGTGCCGGTGGATCAACGCCCTCACCTCCATCTGGCTGAACAGCCACAACAGGCGGTCCTCGCAGGAAGCGTTGCCGCCCGACATGATGAACAACTGTTCACGCAGTTCAGTGTTCTGCTCGCAGGCCTCGATGATGTTCCAGACCCGGGCCCGATAGTAGTTTGGTCGCTGCACAAAGTCGGACGATCGAGCGAAGTCGCGGAGGAAGTTGAAGAAAGGCCGGGACGTCGTTTCCAACTGCAGGTTACGCCACTGCATCTCGCGCTCGCTACGTTGTGCGCCCGTCGAGCCGAGCAACCAGTGCTCGCGCTCGTTTACCTGCACCAGCTGATGACGGAACGACGAAGTGCCCGACAGTTGATTCAGGTACTGCTCGCTCGCTTCATCCAAGGGATTGTCGTGCAGGGCCATGCGCTGCAGACGCTGGCGCAGGCCGTGGAGGTCCTGATTGACCTGACGGATCTGGTTGTTGCGCAGGTCGGCGACGCCGCGCAGTGGCAACTGCTGCAGGCGCGAGGGGAATGAGGTGATACCTGTCGAACGCAGCCCCACCGGCCTGAGGTGGATCAAGCCACGTATATCGGGAGCAAAGCCGAGCGGGTTGTAATTGAGCTCGAGCGTTTGCAAGCGGGTCAAGGCACTGAGCCGGCGGTTGCCGGCAACGTCCATGATGATCCGATTGTGATCCAACTGCAGCCCCCGCAGCTCGGTCAACCGCTCTACACCCGGCGGGATGACGGCAAGATGATTCGCACGCAGGTCAAGCTCGCGCAGGTTAGGGAAGCGCGCGAGGAAATCAGGATCGATTTCCGACAAGTCCATGTCGCGCAGGGTCAGCCGCGTGACATGCGGGAAACTGACCCCTTCTTCCAGCGTGGGCAAGCTGCCGACACGTTCGCCGCGAATGTCCAGCGCGTAGGTGCCATCGCTGCGCAGGCCCGTCTTGCATCGCCAGCAACGGCGGATGCTGTTCGCGACCCGGCCACGCCGCAGCAGGTCCAGCACGCCAGCGTGTTCCATACGCCACCGCCGCAAGACCTGGCGCAGGCTCGCCAGTTGCTGGCTAAGCTCGCTGTAGTGCTGCCATGGGTCGACCCCGCGTGCAATCAGGTCCAACAGATAGTTTTGCAACTGGCGGTCGCCGAGGGTCGGGAAAATCTGCCGCAGCCCTCGCCGGCTGGCCTGCCCACGGCTTTCGCCGCGACCACTGAGTGGGTAACCCAGGCGCCCGTCTCCCCACCGCACGGGCGGCCGCACGCCACCGCCTATCGGCGCCTGGCCGATCAACTGCGCGGCCAGGTCACGATGCGTGCGGGCGTGCTCGGCCAGCAGGTCGCTCAACGCTGGCGCGTCCAGCGTGGGGGTCCCCAGTGCGCCTGTTTGCGCGTCACTCAAGGTCAACGAAAGTGCCTGCAGCAGGCTGTCGGTTGGAACAGTGCCTGCCAACAGCTCACCCGTCGCAGCGTAGGCGGTATATCCAGTCGGCGTTTTGACGATACTGAACCGCTGAGCAGCAGCATCCGCGCCGGCATGTGCCAATACCGCCCCTGTGCGGCTCTCGGCTCGCACTTCGACGGCATAGGGTTCAAGCCACGGCGCCAAGTGTTCGATAAGGCCAACGGCCAGCTTCGCGGTATCGGCATTGGCTGCCGAAGCCTGACGTAAACCTGCGCAGGCACGGTCAAGGCGGCTGTCGCGCAAAAACCAGCGCGCGCGTTCAGCCAAGGCCAAGGGGACGCGATCACTGGCCAGCATCTGCTCGACCTGCTGGCTGTCGACCTGCTGGATAATTTCATGGGCCCCGCGGTGCGACAGGCCAGGGAAGTCCCGGCGCAGCGCGACGCTGGCCAACTCTTCATTGCCTTGCGCTGCGCTGACCAGAAACTCGAACGCCTCGCCCTGTACGGTGGGGAATTGCTCATGCAAGCGGTAGCGCTCCAAGGCATCGAGCAACCGTGCGGGAGGCGGCGCGTTTTCCAGGTGCAGTCGCCTTAGCTGTGCGTCATCGAAGCCCGTGCTGTCGAGCACCCTGCGTACGTCTTCATCGCTGACGTCGGCCAGTTCAGCGCTCAACCGCCGCATCAAGCGCGCAGGCTCTGCCCACTCCTCTGCACGCTCCAGCGCATGCCGCCAGCCCCCAGTGCCGTTGTGCTCGAGCATTGGCTGAAAGGCCTCGCTGCGCTGAGGATGACGGATGAACAGGTGCTCACCATCCTTGTAGCCCGCCAACTGAAAACTGGCTTCGTGCAACTTCAATTGCCACTGGTCATCCTCTGGGATCAGTTCGCCAACCGTCACGCCCTGCTCCTTTACCCGGTAAGCAGACAGGTCATGGGCACACAGCTTGACGTGACCGGCATCGGTGCGAATCGGCGACAGCTCATCGACGAACACGATGCGCTTGAGCACGTGCCCCGCCACTGCAGTGCCAGCGCCTATCGCGGCCCCCAGCGCAACACTTTCAGCCACACTGAATACGTGCTCCAGCGCCCCTTGGCGATCGCCCAACTGCCAATCCTGGTAACCCTCGTAGACCTCATCGGCAATCTGCACGGCAGCGACCGCGAGCATCAATTCGCCCACCACCGGCACGAACAGCCCAGCAAGGTTCAACAAGGTCAGTCCCGCTTGCTGATACCCCCTAAGCCGCTCATCCCGCGCCTTGCTGTCCTCGTCGGCAGTGGGTACGGCCAGCACACGGGCATCATCGAGCATCTTGTCGATGCGCGAAGCACGCAGGAAGGCAAACAACGGTTGAGTGATGGCAAAGTCACGACCATCCAGCTGCAACACCGCCCCCTCAGCGCTCGACGACAGCAAACGCTTCAAGGTGCCGAAAAAGGCGACCCGATCACGCTCGGCGATGAACCGCGCCATGAACGCCGCATAGTGTGGGTCGCGCAGGCGCAGGCCCATGGCCTGGTAGAACGCCCACCAGGATTCGAACACCTGCACGGGCTGCTGAGGGTCACCCGGTATCCAGAGCAGGATCCCGCGCAAATAAGCCTGATCGCGGTCTTGAATCTCGATGGCCACCACCCCGTGCAGGCACTTGCCCAGCAGGTAAACCTGGCGAGCCCTCAACACAACAGGGTAAGCAGGCACCACAGCAGGTTTTGCAAAGATCGGCAGTGTCTGCAGGTAGTTGTCGTGGCTGATCTGGCCTTTGAGGGCCGCCAGGCGTACAGCCGCTTCCATCGATGAGCGCAGGGCCTCCTCCAGCAATGCCTCGACCTCACGACGGGCCTGACCGGGTTCGTCGCCTGGCCGATCTGCTGGCAGTAGATGCGCGCGCAAAAGGGCCTGATAGCGGCCGCCCAGGTCGAGCGTGCGGCACAGTTTGGCGAAGCGCTCGAACGATACCGACAGTGTGACACCGGCCACATCTTGCAATGCGACCTGGGTGAAAGGCCCTGGCTTGGTTTCCGCCTGGGTGAAGTTATGCAGCGCGGTCGTCAACAGAGGCTGAGTCGAGATGCGGACAATGTTCGGCGACGGCGTTGGCGGAATGGGCGTTGCCAGAATGATTTGAACCACCTTGCGCAGTGTCGCTTTGCGCACGTCAGTGCTTACCTTGAAACGCCGACGCAACGCGTCCTCCAGCAGTGCGGCGGCAAAGTCGTCCAGGGCCGGAATGTGGCTGAACAACTGCCGCACACGCTCAGCACTGTGCTGCTGCTGACGCAGCGCCTGGTGAAGCGCACGCTGCTGGTCGACCGTGGCCGAGGTAAGCCAGGCCGGTAAACGTTGGGAAATCAGGGCATCTATCGAAGCAGGCGCTTCATCGGCAGAAAGGGTCATGGTAGTGCGGTCCGTAAAAGCCGTTAACAGACCACGCTGCAAACCGTCACCTGCGGTAACTAAATCAAGGCACCATTCATTCGGGTTTCCGAACACCAAAAGCCAACCCATTCGGAATCACGGACAACACATGCTGTCGATTTACTGTCAAAAAAGATCGATACCCCGTAATTTCGGGGCGTTATGATCAAGAAGGAAGCTTGGCACGACTCATGCTCTACACTCTTTAGCCGAATGCACCCGCTTCATGTTGTATTCGTTGAACGAAAGAGTCCGCCAACGGCTCCATAAAAAAAACAAACATGTCGAGGAAAATTTGATGCGTATCGTTCGTCAATTGCTGGGCGCCGCTATCGCGGCTGCAGTCATCGCTTCGCCGGCCATGGCCGAGGAGCTGACCGGCACCCTGAAGAAGATCAAGGACTCGGGCACCATCACATTGGGCCACCGCGACTCCTCCATTCCATTTTCCTACCTGGCAGGCAAGCCGGAGCCCGTGGGCTACTCCCACGACATCCAGCTGGCCGTGGTCGAGGCCCTGAAAAAACAACTGGGCACCGACATCAAGGTCAAATACAACCTCGTCACCTCCCAGACCCGCATCCCGCTGGTGCAAAACGGCACCGTCGACCTGGAGTGCGGCTCCACCACCAACAACGTCGAGCGCCAGCAGCAAGTCGGTTTCTCGGTCGGCATCTTCGAGGTCGGCACCCGCCTGCTGACCAAGGTCAAGGACGGTCAGCCTTCCTATAAAGACTTCCCGGACCTGGCTGGCAAAAACGTGGTGACCACCGCCGGCACCACCTCCGAGCGCATCCTCAAGGCGATGAACGCCGACAAGCAAATGAAGATGAACGTGATTTCCGCCAAGGACCACGGTGAAGCCTTCAACATGCTCGAAAGCGGCCGCGCCGTGGCCTTCATGATGGACGACGCCCTGCTGGCCGGTGAAATGGCCAAGGCTCGCAAACCGGCCGACTGGGTTATCACCGGTACCCCTCAGTCGTACGAAATCTACGGCTGCATGGTGCGCAAGGAAGATGCTGCGTTCAAGAAAGCGGTCGACGAGGCCATCGTGGCTTACTTCAAGTCGGGCGAAGTCAACAAGAGCTACGACAAGTGGTTCATGCAGCCAATCCCGCCAAAGGGCCTGAACCTGCAGTTCCAGATGAGCGACGAGCTGAAAAAACTGATCGCCGAGCCGACCGACAAAGCGGCGGACGAGAAGAAGTCCTGATCCTCAGATAGTGGCCTGGTGCGCATGCGCACGAATCAATTCTGCAGGCCACTCATTAGTGTCTAACCTTTCATCCGAGGGCGCCAAGCGCCCCCGGATGCTCGAAGGTGCCCGTGAAACAACCGTCTGAGGGGAAATCCCGATGAATTACAACTGGGACTGGGGCGTGTTCTTCAAGTCCACCGGCGTGGGCAGCGAAACCTATCTGGACTGGTACATCACCGGCCTGGGCTGGACCATCGCCATCGCCATCACCGCCTGGATCATCGCGCTGCTGCTGGGGTCTGTCCTTGGCGTCATGCGTACCGTGCCGAACCGCCTGGTATCGGGCATCGCCACTGTCTATGTGGAACTGTTCCGCAACGTGCCGCTGCTGGTGCAGCTGTTCATCTGGTACTTCCTGGTACCGGACCTGCTGCCCGAAGGCCTGCAGGAATGGTTCAAGCAGGACCTCAACCCGACCACTTCGGCGCTGATCAGCGTGGTGGTGTGCCTGGGCCTGTTCACTGCGGCCCGTGTCTGCGAACAAGTGCGCACCGGCATCCAAGCGCTGCCCCGCGGCCAGGAATCCGCAGCCCGCGCGATGGGCTTCAGCCTGCCGCAGATCTACACCAACGTGCTGCTGCCGCAAGCCTATCGGATCATCATTCCGCCGCTCACGTCCGAGTTCCTGAACGTGTTCAAGAACTCCTCGGTGGCCTCGCTGATCGGCCTGATGGAGCTGCTGGCACAAACCAAGCAGACCGCAGAGTTCTCCGCCAACCTGTTCGAGGCGTTCACCCTGGCCACGCTGATCTACTTCACCCTGAACATGGGCCTGATGCTGCTCATGCGCCTGGTCGAGAAGAAAGTCGCAGTACCTGGCCTGATTTCCGTGGGAGGCAAGTAAATGGACATGGATTTCAGCGAAATCATCCCCGCCCTGCCCGCCCTCTGGGAAGGCATGATCATGACCCTGCAACTGATGGTCATGGGCGTGGTCGGCGGTATAGCACTCGGCACCCTCCTGGCGCTGATGCGCCTGTCATCGAGCAAGCTGCTGTCGCGGGTGGCGGGCGCTTACGTCAACTACTTCCGCTCGATCCCGCTGCTGCTGGTGATCACCTGGTTCTACCTGGCGGTGCCGTTCGTGCTGCGCTGGATCACCGGCGAAGACACCCCCGTCGGTGCGTTCACCTCCTGCGTGGTCGCGTTCATGATGTTCGAAGCGGCCTACTTCTGCGAAATCGTCCGTGCCGGTGTACAGTCGATCTCCAAGGGCCAGATGGGCGCCGCGCAAGCGCTGGGCATGAACTACGCCCAGACCATGCGCCTGATCATCCTGCCCCAGGCCTTCCGCAAGATGACCCCTTTGCTGCTGCAGCAAAGTATCATCCTGTTCCAGGACACCTCGCTGGTCTACACCGTGGGCCTGGTCGACTTCCTCAACTCGGCACGCTCCAACGGCGACATCATCGGGCGCTCTCATGAGTTCCTGATCTTCGCCGGGGTCGTCTACTTCATCATCAGCTTCTCCGCTTCGTGGCTGGTCAAGCGCCTGCAAAAAAGGATCACCGTATGATTTCCATCAAGAACGTCAACAAGTGGTACGGCGACTTCCAGGTACTGACCGACTGCAGCACCGACGTCAAGAAGGGTGAAGTGGTAGTGGTGTGCGGGCCGTCGGGCTCGGGCAAGTCCACCCTGATCAAGTGCGTCAACGCGCTGGAGCCGTTCCAGAAGGGCGACATCGTGGTCGATGGCACCTCGATTGCCGACCCAAAGACCAACCTGCCGAAACTGCGCTCGCGGGTGGGCATGGTGTTCCAGCACTTCGAGCTGTTCCCGCACCTGACCATCACCGAAAACCTGACCATCGCCCAGCGCAAGGTGCTCGGCCGCAGCGAGGCAGAAGCCTCCAAAAAAGGCCTGGCCCTGCTCGATCGCGTCGGCCTCAGCGCGCATGCCAAGAAACACCCCGGCCAGCTTTCCGGCGGCCAGCAGCAACGGGTGGCGATCGCCCGCGCCCTGGCCATGGACCCAATCGTCATGCTGTTCGACGAACCCACCTCGGCACTGGACCCGGAAATGGTCAGTGAAGTGCTCGATGTGATGGTTCAGCTGGCCAACGAGGGCATGACCATGATGTGCGTGACCCACGAGATGGGCTTTGCCCGCAAGGTCGCCAACCGGGTCATCTTCATGGACAAAGGCAGCATCATCGAAGACTGCACCAAAGAAGAGTTCTTCGGCGACCAGAACGCCCGCGACCAACGCACCCAGCACTTCCTCAGCAAGATCCTGCAACACTAAGCCGGCCTCAGCCTCCGCTGCCCGCCCCCATCGGGCAGCGGACGCTGGTCGTGACAAGGCCACTGTGATGAAATGCGATCCTTCGCTTCTTCTCCCTGCCAGACCTGCCGTGAATTCCCGCCTGATTCGTCAATTGCTGTTACCCCCCCTGATCATCCTGCTGATGGTCGGCCTCGGTATGGCCGGTTACCTGGTCAGCGAGAGCAATGGCATCCGCAGCCTGAGCGAAAACGGCGAGCGTCAGCTGGAGCTGCACGCGCGCACGGTCGAGAGCGAGATCAGCAAATACACCTACCTGCCCAGCCTGCTGGAGCTTGAAGACAGCGTCTCGCACCTGCTCACCGAGCCCGATGGCGGCTCCCGCCAGGCGGTCAACGAATACCTCGAAGGCTTGAACCGGCGCAGCCGCAGCCGGGCAATCTTCGTGCTCGACACCAACGGCCGGGTGCAGGCCACCAGCAACTGGCGCGATGCCGATTCGTTTCTGGGTGAAGACCTGTCGTTCCGGGCCTACTTCCAGACTGCCGTGCGCGGCGAACCCGGGCGCTTCTATGGCATCGGCAGCACCACCGGCGAGGCCGGCTACTACTTGGCCCATGGCCTGGAAGAACACGGCAAGATCATAGGCGTAGCGGTGATCAAGGTACGCCTGGACACCCTCGAAGAACGTTGGCAGCGTGCCCGCCTGGAAGCGTTCGTCAGCGATGAGAACGGCATCATCATTCTGTCCAGTGACCCGGCCCGGCGCTTGAAGTCGGTGCGCCCGCTGACCCCGCAAATCAAGGAACGCCTGGCGCGTAGCCTGCAGTATTACTGGTGGCCGCTGAACGAGCTGCAACCTCTGGCGCGGGAAACCCTCGCCGATGGTGTTGAAAAGCTGACCTTCCCGGCCAACAGCGAAACAGCGCAAGGCAAGGCCCATGAAGTGGCCTACCTGGCCCAGACCCGTCGCCTGGTCGACACCCCGTGGCATTTCACCCTGCTGACCCCGCTGCAAGACCTGCGCCGAGAATCGATGGTGCAAGGCATCCTGGTCGGGGTGGCATTCGCCCTGCTGGCCATCCTGGGCATCGCCTGGAACGAACGCCGCAAGGTCATCGCCACCCGCCTGGCCGCCCGCGAGGCGCTGCAGGAAGCCAACAGCCAACTCGAACGCCGCATCACCGAACGCACCGCCGACTTGCGCGCCAGCAATGAGCGGCTGAAGGGGCAGATCCGCGAGCGCCGGCACGCCGAGCAAACCCTGCGCCATGCCCAGGATGAGCTGGTGCAGGCGGGCAAGCTGGCTGCCATTGGGCAGATGTCGACCAGCATCGCCCACGAACTCAACCAGCCGCTGGCCGCGCTGCGCACGTTGTCCGGCAACACTGTGCGCTTCCTCGAACGCGGCGCGCTGGAAACGGCCAGCACCAACCTGCGTACCATGAACGACCTGATCGACCGCATGGGCCGTATCACCGCCAGCCTGCGTTCATTCGCCCGCCGTGGCGACGACGGTGGCCAGGCCTCGCTGGCCAAGGCGGTGGACGCCACCCTGCAAGTACTGGCCAACCGCATCAGTGGCTGCCACTTGCAATTGCACAACCAGTTCGAAGACCATCAACTGGCCATCGACCAGACCCGCCTGGAGCAGATCCTGGTCAACCTGATCGGCAACGCCATCGACGCCATGGCCACCCAGCCCCTGCCAGAGCTGTGGCTCGAAGGCGAACTGCAGGGTGACAAGTATCGCCTGCGGGTACGCGACAACGGCCATGGCATCGACGCCGAGGCACGCAAGCATTTGTTTGAACCCTTCTTCACCACCAAACCGGGCGAACATGGCCTGGGCCTGGGCCTGACCTTGTCGGCGAGCCTTGCCGCCGCCGCCAAAGGCAGCCTGAACGTCGAGCATCCTGTCAGTGGCGGCACGGCCTTCGTGCTTGTCCTACCCCTGGTATCCCCCCCTAGCGAATCGGCAGAGCACCCATGAACCAAGCGCCTCTCACCGTCCTGATTGTCGAAGACGACCCGCATGTGCTGCTCGGCTGCCAGCAGGCATTGGCCCTGGAAGACATCGCCTGCGAAGGGGTCGGCAGCGCCGAACAGGCCCTGGAACGCATCGGCGACGACTTTGCCGGCATCGTCGTCAGCGACATTCGCCTGCCCGGCATCGATGGCCTTGAGCTGCTCAACCGCCTCAAGGCCCGCGACCGCAGCCTGCCGGTGGTGCTGATCACCGGCCATGGCGATATCGACATGGCGGTCGGCGCCATGCGCAACGGCGCCTACGATTTCATGGAAAAGCCCTTCTCCCCCGAGCGCCTGGTCGACGTGGTGCGCCGCGCCCTCGAACAGCGCGGCCTGTCCCGCGAGGTGGTTGCCTTGCGCCGCCAACTGGCCGAACAGAGCAGCCTGGAGGGCCGCATCATTGGCCGCTCGCCGGCCATGGAGCACCTGCGTGAACTGATCGCCAACGTCGCCGACACCTCGGCCAACGTGCTGATCGAAGGCGAGACCGGCACCGGCAAAGAACTGATCGCCCGCTGCCTGCACGATTTCAGCCGCCGCCAGGGCCAACCTTTCGTGGCGCTGAACTGCGGCGGCCTGCCCGAAAACCTCTTCGAGAGCGAAATTTTCGGCCACGAAGCCAACGCTTTTACCGGCGCAGGTAAACGCCGAATCGGCAAGATCGAACACGCCAATGGCGGCACGCTGTTCCTCGACGAGGTCGAGAGCATGCCGATCAACCTGCAGATCAAACTGCTGCGGGTGTTGCAGGAGCGCACACTGGAGCGGCTGGGCTCAAACCAGAGCATCGCGGTGGATTGCCGGGTAATCGCCGCGACCAAGTCCGACCTCGATGCCATGGGGCAGAACGGGCAGTTTCGCAGTGACCTGTACTACCGGCTGAACGTGGTGACGCTGGAGCTCCCCCCCCTGCGTGAGCGCCGCGAAGACATCCTGCAGTTGTTCGAACACTTCCTGCAGCAATCGGCCCTGCGCTTCGACCGTGAAGCACCGACACTGGACAGCCAGACCTTGTCGCGGTTGATGGCCCATGACTGGCCGGGCAACGTGCGAGAATTGCGCAACGTTGCCGAGCGTCATGCCTTGGGCTTACCGGCCTTCAAGAAGGGCCCGAGTGGCGGCGCCAGCCAGGGCCTGGGTTTTTCCGAGGCTGTCGAGGCCTTTGAACGCAACCTGCTCAGCGATGCCTTGCAACGCACCGGCGGCAACCTCAGCCAGGCCAGCCAGGAGCTGGGCATGGCCAAGACCACGCTGTTCGACAAAGTGAAAAAGTACGGGCTGGGCTGAAAATCGGCGGCGCCTGCTTCGCGGGCAATGCCAATCTCACAGCCCCGCAATATGCGTCACATCCTGCCGATGCGATTGCAGGTAAGGCAGCACCGCCCCCAGCAACGGCGCCTTGAACGGCTCCTGAAAACGGTGCGCCAGCCCCGGTATCAAGCGCAGCTGGCTGCCCTGGATATGCGCCGCCAAGTGCACCCCATGCATCACCGGCAACAACGGGTCGGCCGTGCCATGCACCACCAGCGTCGGCACGCGCAGCTGGTTGAGCAACGCCACGCGGCTCGGTTCGGCCAGGATCGCCATGATCTGGCGCTTGGCACCATCCGGGTTGAATGCCCGGTCATAGGCCACCGCTGCCTGCTGCAACAAGGCGACCCGATCATCACGCACCTGCGGGCTGCCCAGTGCCGCCAGCAAGTCAGCCTGCTGCTCGATCGCTACCTCACGGTTGGGCGCACTGCGCCGGGCCAACAGCTGCACCAGGGCAGGGTCCGGCGCCGGCAGCCCTGCGGCGCCTGAGCTGGACATCACCAGCGTCAGGCTACGGACCCGCTCCGGCGCCATTGCCGCCAGGTGCTGGGCAATCATCCCGCCCATGCTGACACCCAGCACATGAAACTGGCGTATGCCCAATGAATCCATCAAGCGCAGCCCATCCCCCGCCATATCAGTGAGCGTATAGGGGGCGGAAACCGGCAGGCCGAGCTTGTAGCGCAGCAGCTCGACCGTCAGGTTGGCCGAGGGTGGCAGTTGGTTCCAGCGCGACAGGCCGACATCGCGGTTGTCGTAGCGTATGACCCGAAAACCCTGGCGGCACAGAGCCTCGACCACGTCGTCCGGCCAATGGATCAGTTGCCCGCCCAGGCCCATGACCAGCAGCAATGCAGGGTCTCGCGGCGCACCGACGCTTTGGTAAACCAGGCTCAAATCACCCAGTTCAGCCCGTTGTACCGCTACCTGCGTGTCACAGCGTTGGTCGGCGAAACTCGCCGGCACGCTGAAAAGGAAGAAGAGAAACAGCAGCAAAGCCCGCATGAAAGAAACACCAGAATACAGATCCCCAGTAGAGCGCGAGTTTGATGAATTTCTGTCGGGCGCGCTGCCACAGTTCAGTGACAGTTTGATGACCCCCGCTGAGTGGTGTGGCCAACGGTCCAGTCGACAGCCTGGGCAACATGAGAGAAACTCAACTCAATTCCTTCCCTTTGGCATACAACCCTCGGAGTCAGCAGTGCTGGAGATCCGCCACCTGAAAACCCTTCATGCCCTGCGCGAGGCCGACAGCCTGGTAGAGGCCGCCGAACGCCTGCACCTGACACAGTCGGCGCTGTCGCACCAGTTCAAAGAGCTGGAAGAGCGCCTGGGCTTGCCGCTGTTCGTGCGCAAGAGCAAACCGATCCGCTTCACCAGTGCCGGCCTGCGCTTGCTGCAACTGGCAGATGCCACCCTGCCGCTGCTACGCGGCGCCGAGCGTGACATCGCGCGCTTGGCCGGTGGCACCGCCGGGCGCTTGCACATGGCCATCGAATGCCACAGCTGCTTCCAATGGCTGATGCCGACCATCGACCAGTTCCGCGATGCCTGGCCGGAAGTCGAGCTGGACCTGGCCTCGGGTTTCGCCTTCGCTCCCCTGCCCGCGCTGGCCCGTGGCGACCTGGACCTGGTAGTCACCTCCGATCCTCTGGACCTGGCCGGTATCACCTACGTGCCGCTGTTCACCTATGAAGCCATGCTCGCCGTGGCCAACCAGCACCCGCTGGCCAGTAAGCCTTACATGGTGCCGCAAGACCTGCTCGACCAGACCCTGATCACCTACCCGGTGGAACGCGATCGCCTGGATATCTTCACCCGCTTCCTGGAGCCGGCCGACATTGAGCCAGCCGCCGTGCGTACCTCGGAGCTGACGGTGATGATGATGCAATTGGTCGCCAGCGGCCGTGGCGTGTGCGGCATGCCGCACTGGGCTCTGCACGAGTACAGCTCGCGGGGCTATGTGAAAGGCAAGCGCCTGGGCGAAAAGGGCCTGTTCGCCACGCTTTATGCGGCGGTACGCACCGACATGCTCGATGCGCCGTACATGCGCGATTTCTTGCTGACCGCCAAGGACACTTCGTTCGCCACCCTCGATGGGGTCAGCGCGGTACGCTGACGGCCTGGCGGTACAACGGCAGGATCAGGTCGCGGGTCAGCGGCGCCAGCTCAAACGCAGGCGCCTGGTCCGCCGCCAGCCACACCACTTCTTCGATTTCCGCCGCCGGGGTCACGGCTTCGGCGCTGTCGACGCGAAACAGTTCGGCTTGCACCTGGTAGCCTGGCTCGTTGGCAGCCGGCGCGCTGAACTGGCCGAGGTGGATGGCCTGGGCCGGGTCGATGCGCAGGCCCAGTTCCTCATGCAGCTCACGCACCAGCGCCTCTACCGGCGACTCACCCGCATCGATCTTGCCGCCGGGCTGCATGAAGGCCACGGTGCCGCGCTTGCGCACCAGCAAGGTGCGGCCCTGGGGGGCGATCAGCAGGGCGGCGGCGATGCGAAGGGTGTTGGGCATGGGACGGGCTCGCTGGAAAAGCCTGAGAGGATCCCATGGGGTTGATCGCCTGACAAGGTCGGTGCAGCCTGCCCTCACAGACGAACGGCCCCTTGCCAACCCGCCGCCCACCCGCCATAACCAACACATGAACCTACCCGCCCAACAGCACCCGGTGCTGGCGCTGTTCCACCCCGCCGTCGGCACCTGGTTCCGTCGCCATTTCGCCACGGTCACCGACGCCCAGGCGCGTGCCTGGCCATTGATTCACGGCGGCCAGTCGATGCTGCTGGCCGCACCGACCGGCTCCGGCAAGACCTTGAGCGCCTTTCTGGCCGTGCTCGACGAACTGTTCTGCCAAGGCCTCGAACACGGCGGCGAACTGCCCGCGTGCACCCAAGTGGTGTATGTCTCGCCGCTCAAGGCGCTGTCCAACGATATTCGCCTGAACCTGCAAGCGCCGCTCGAAGGCATCAGCCAGGCGCTGGAAGACCAGGGCCTCAAGCCGCCCCGCATCAGCACCGCTGTGCGCACCGGCGATACACCGCAAAAAGAACGTGCAGCCATGCGCAAGCTGGCTCCGCATATCCTGGTGACCACGCCGGAATCACTCTATGTGCTGATGGGCTCGGCCTCGGGCCGCGCGGGCCTGGCCAGCGTGCA
The DNA here is from genome assembly GCF_000483465.1 of Pseudomonas sp. LAIL14HWK12:I7. NCBI lineage: Bacteria > Pseudomonadati > Pseudomonadota > Gammaproteobacteria > Pseudomonadales > Pseudomonadaceae > Pseudomonas > Pseudomonas sp. LAIL14HWK12:I7. The sequence goes on along the minus strand of NZ_AXYZ01000009.1, from coordinate 217,963 downwards.
CACGGTGATCGTCGATGAGATCCATGCCCTGGCCGGCAACAAACGGGGGGCGCACTTGGCACTGACCCTGGAGCGCCTGCAGGCGCTGACGGGGCGGCCGTTGCGTCGCATTGGCCTGTCGGCCACCCAGCGGCCGGTGGAGCGCGTGGCGCAATTTCTGGTCGGCCATCAGCGCCCTTGCGCGATCGTCGACATTGGCCACGCCCGCCAGCGCGACCTGGCCCTCGAGGTGCCGCCCGTGCCCTTGGGCGCGGTCATGGCCACGGACGTTTGGAACCTGGTCTACGACCGCCTGGCAACCCTCGCCCGCGAGCACCGCACCACGTTGGTGTTCGTCAACACCCGGCGCCTGGCCGAACGCCTGACCCGCCACCTCAGCGACCGCCTGGGCAAGGACGCGGTGGCCGCCCACCACGGCAGCCTGGCCAAGGAACTGCGCCTGGATGCGGAACAGCGCCTGAAAACCGGCCAGTTGCAGATGCTGGTGGCCACCGCGTCACTGGAGTTGGGCATCGACATCGGCGATGTCGACCTGGTCTGCCAGATCGCCTCACCCGGCTCGATCGCGGCCTTCTTGCAACGCGTCGGGCGCTCCGGGCACCAGGTCGAGGGCATCCCCAAAGGGCGCCTGTTCCCCACTTCGCGCGACGACTTGATCGAATGCATCGCCCTGCTGGACTGCGTGCGCCACGGGGAGCTCGACCAACTGCACATTCCCACTGCGCCCCTCGACGTGCTGGCCCAGCAGATTGTCGCCGAAACCAGTAATCAGCCCTGGCAGGAACAAGCGCTGTTCGACTGCCTGCGCCAGGCAACGCCTTACGCCGAACTCGACGTCAACCATTACCAGGCGCTGCTGCGCATGCTCGCCGAAGGCTATAACGGCCGCCAGGGCATCCGTAGCGCCTACCTGCACCGCGACGCGGTCAGCGGCACCTTGCGCGGCCGCCGCGGCAGCCAACTGACTGCGCTGACCAGTGGCGGGACTATCCCCGAAACCGCCGACTACGCCGTGCTACTCGAGCCGCAGGCGCTGAACATTGGCAGCGTCAATGAAGACTTCGCCGTGGAAAGCATTGCCGGCGATATTTTCCAGTTGGGCAACGCCTCCTACCGGATTTTGCGCGTCGAATCGGGCCGGGTGCGGGTGGAGGACGCCCATGGCCTGCCGCCGACCATCCCCTTCTGGCTGGGCGAAGCACCGGGGCGCAGTGACGAATTGTCCGCCGCGGTCGCTCGGCTGCAGGCACGCATCGATGAGCGACTGGGGTTGCCCGGCGCCGACAGTACCGCCGTGCTGGCCTGGCTGCAGCGCACCTTCGAGCTGGGCGAAGACAGCGCTAGCCAGTTGCTCGATTACCTGGGGCGCACCCGCGACGTGCTGGGCGCCCTGCCCTCGCAACAGACGCTGATCATGGAGCGCTTCTTCGATGAGTCCGGCGGTACCCAGCTGATCATCCACTCGCCCTACGGCAGCCGCATCAACCGTGCCTGGGGCCTGGCCCTGCGCAAGCGCTTTTGCCGCACCTTCAATTTTGAACTGCAGGCGGCGGCCAGCGAAGATGCCATCGTCCTGTCGCTGTCCACCAGCCACAGTTTTACGCTGGATGAGGTGTGGCGCTACCTGTCCAGCCGCAGCGCCGAACAGCTCCTGATCCAGGCCCTGCTCGATGCGCCCTTGTTCGGCGTGCGCTGGCGCTGGAACGCTGCCGTGGCCATGGCCTTGCCGCGCTTCGTCGGTGGGCGCAAGGTGGCCCCGCAGCTCCAGCGGATGAAAAGCGAGGACCTGATTGCTTCGGTGTTCCCCGATCAAATCGCCTGCCTGGAAAACATCGCCGGCGAACGGCAGATTCCGGATCATCCGCTGGTCGAGCAGACCCTCGACGACTGCCTGCACGAAGCCATGGACAGCGAAGGCTGGCTGGCCTTGCTGCGCCGCATCGAAGGCGGTGAGGTGCGCTTGCTCAGCCGTGACCTGCCGGCCCCGTCGCCACTGGCCTCGGCCATCCTCAACGCCAGGCCCTACGCCTTTCTTGACGATGCGCCCCTGGAAGAGCGACGCACCCAGGCCGTGCTCAACCGGCGCTGGAACGAACTGCACAGCGCGGATGAGCTGGGCGCGCTGGACACCGATGCCATCGCCGCCGTAGAGAGCGAGGCCTGGCCGCAAGCGGCTAACGCCGACGAGATGCACGAAGCGTTGATGAGCCTGGGGGCCATCACTGCCCATGAAGTGCAGGCCAACGCCCCTTGGGATTTGCTGCTTCGGCAACTGGCCAAAGCGGGGCGCGCCTTGCGCCTGCCGGATCAACAGCTGTGGCTGGCGCGTGAACGCCTGAGCCTGCTGCAACGTGTGTATCCAGGTTCAGCCACCGAACCTGCGCTAAACGTGCTGCCAGGCTTCGAGCAAGCCATCGAGGCGGACAATGCGCTAAGCGAACTGCTGCGTGCTCGCCTAAGTGGCCACGGCCCGCAAACCGTGGCGCAGATCGCCACCCCTCTAGGCAAGCCGCAGCCAGACATCGAACAGGCCCTGGCCCGCCTGGAGGCCGAGGGCTACGTGTTGCGCGGCTATTTCAGGCCTGCGGAACAACAGCTGCAGTGGTGCGAACGGCACTTGCTGGCGCGCATCCACCGCTACACGGTCAAACGCCTGCGCCGGGAGATCGAACCGGTCAGCCTGCAAGACTTCATGCGTTTTCTGTTCGACTGGCAGCACCTGGCCGCAGACGAGCGCCTGCGCGGGCCACAGGCCGTAGCTGAAGTGCTGGCACAGTTGCAGGGCTTCCCCGCTGCGGCCGGCGCCTGGGAGGCGGAGCTGCTGCCGGCACGCATCCAGGACTACAGCCCGCACTGGCTCGACGACACCTGCCGCAGCGGGCAGTTTGCCTGGAGCCGGCTGGCGACCACGGTGGCCAGCACGACCTTGGCCAGTACACCGCTGGTGCTGCTGCCGCGCGAACACCTGGGCCTCTGGCGCAGCCTGGCGCCCGTACCGGCAGTAGACGAGCTCGGCCCGCGGGCGCAACGCGTGCATGACGTGTTGCAGGCGCAGGGGGCGTTGTTCTTCGATGAACTGACGCAGGAAGCCCACCTGCTGCCCAGCGAACTGGAAACCGCATTGCAGGCACTGGTGGGCTTTGGCCTGGTGGGTGCCGACAGCTTTACCGGGCTGCGCAGCCTGATCACGCCAGCGGCAAAACGCACCTCGCGCACCAGCAGGCGCGGCCATGCCCCCCTCTCCACCAGCATGGCCCACGCCGGCCGCTGGGCGCTGTTGCGCAGGGGCACTGCTGCAATAGACGACAGCCAGCGTCTGGAGCACATCGCCCGCGCCCTGTTGCGCCGCTATGGGGTGATCTGCTGGCGGCTGCTGGAGCGGGAAAGTGATGTATTGCCGCCCTGGCGCGAATTGCTGCGTTGCTATCACCGCCTGGAGGCCCGCGGCGAAATCCGGGGTGGGCGCTTCATTGCTGGGCTGGCCGGTGAGCAGTTCGCCTTGCCAGAGGCTGTGGGCCTGTTGCGGCAAGTGCGCCGGCGTGAGCCGGAGGGCGCACTGGTGATGGTCAGCGCCAGCGACCCGCTCAATGTGGTCGGGTCATTGCTGCCAGGGGCGAAACTACCCGCGGTGAGCGGTAACCGCTTGCTGTACCGCGATGGCGTGCCGGTGGCGGTGCGAGTCGCCGGGCGTTACCAGTTCCTCATCGAGGCCTCGGTGGAGGAACAGGACACCTGGCGCCGCAGGTTGTTGAGCGATGCACGCTGAAGCGAATGATTTTCGATACCCCGATTTTCATTTTCAGCATCGCCCAACCGGGCTATGGTCGGGGTTTGCCCCAGGCCCTGAGCCTGACCGCGCCATCGCAAGGACCCCGTATGAGCCTGTCACTTCTCAGCCGCTACGCCTTCTTCGCCGCCTGTGTACTGTTCACCCTGGCGAGCCTGCCGTTCACCCACCATGAATGGTTGTGGCCGTTCACCCTGACCACTGCCGTGCTCAGCCTGATCGGTGTGTTCGACTTGCTGCAGCAACGCCACGCCGTACGCCGCAACTACCCGATCCTCGGCAACATCCGTTACCTGGTCGAGGGCATTCGCCCAGAGATTCGCCAGTACCTGCTCGAAGCCGACAGCGACGCCCTGCCCTTCTCCCGCGCGCAACGCTCGCTGGTCTATGCCCGGGCCAAGAACGAAGCCTCGGACAAACCCTTCGGTACCCTGATCGACGTGTATGAGTCCGGCTTCGAATTCATCGGCCACTCCATGCGCCCGGCACCGCTGACCGACCCGGCGAGCTTCCGCGTCATCGTCGGCGGGCCGCAGTGCCGGCAGCCGTATTCGGCGTCGATATTCAACATTTCCGCCATGAGCTTCGGCTCACTCAGCGCCAACGCCATCCGCGCCCTCAACCAGGGCGCCAAGCTGGGCAACTTCCACCACGACACCGGCGAAGGCAGCATCAGCCCTTACCACCGGGAACACGGTGGCGACCTGGTCTGGGAGCTGGGCAGCGGCTACTTTGGCTGCCGCACGCCTGACGGGCGCTTCGACCCCGAGCGCTTCGCCGCCCAGGCACGCAGCCCGCAGGTGCGCATGATCGAGATCAAGATGAGCCAGGGCGCCAAGCCAGGGCACGGCGGCATCCTGCCCAAGCACAAAGTGACCCAGGAGATTGCCGAAACCCGCGGCGTGCTCATGGGCGAGGACTGCATCTCGCCGTCACGCCACAGCGCCTTCTCCACCCCAATAGAAATGATGCAGTTCATCGCCCAGCTGCGTGAGCTGTCGGACGGCAAGCCGGTCGGCTTCAAGTTCTGCCTGGGCCACCCGTGGGAGTTCATGGGCATCGCCAAGGCCATGCTGGAAACCGGCATCCTGCCCGACTTCATCGTCGTCGACGGCAAGGAAGGCGGCACCGGTGCTGCGCCGGTAGAGTTCACCGACCACATCGGCGTACCCCTGCGCGAAGGCCTGCTGTTCGTGCACAACACCCTGGTGGGCCTGAACCTGCGCGACAAGATCAAGCTCGGCGCCAGCGGCAAGATCGTCAGCGCGTTCGATATCGCCAGCGTGCTGGCCATCGGCGCCGACTGGGCCAACTCGGCGCGTGGCTTCATGTTCGCCATTGGCTGCATCCAGTCGCAAAGCTGCCACACCAACAAGTGCCCGACTGGCGTGGCCACGCAAGACCCGTTGCGCCAGCGTGCGCTGGTGGTGCCGGACAAAGCCCAACGGGTGCTGAACTTCCACCACAACACCCTGCGCGCCCTGGCCGAAATGCTGGCAGCGGCCGGCCTGGACCACCCCGCACAACTGGAGGCCAAGCACCTGGTACGGCGCGTATCGGCCACGGAGATCAAGCTGTTCTCGCAGATGCACGTATTCCTCAAGCCGGGCGAGTTGCTGACCGGCGAGGTGAATGGGCAGTTTTATTCGCGGATGTGGCAGCTGGCCAGGGCGGACAGCTTCGAGCCGAACAGTGAGGTGGCAGCCTGACATGGCTGGGGCCGCTCTGCGGCCCCAGCCAGTTCACATCAGGATGCGGTGCTCGCTACCCCTTGCGCCTCCTTCGGCGCCAGGCGGAAGGTGTAGTACAAGGCGGTCAGCAAGACCAGGAACGCCGGCCCGATGTACAGCGCCACGCGGGTATCCTCGAAATACGCCATCAGCCCCACCACCAGCACCAGGAAAGCCAGTGCCAGGTAGGAGCTCAGCGGCCACAGCCACATGCGGTATTTCAACGCCTTGCGCTCGGCAGTCGACAGCCCGGCGCGGAATTTGAGCTGCGCCAGCAGGATCATCACCCAGGTCCAGATCGCGCCGAAGGTGGCGATTGAGGTCACCCAGACGAAGACTTTCTCCGGCACCAGGTAGTTGGCCAGCACGCCCAGCAACAGTGCACCAATCGACAGCAGCAACGCATTGCGCGGCACACCGTTTTTCGAGGTGCGGGCAAAGGTCGCCGGGGCCTGGCCATTTTGCGCCAGGCTGTAGAGCATGCGCCCAGTGCTGAAGATGCCGCCGTTGCACGACGACAGCGCCGCCGTGATGACCACGAAGTTGATGATGCCGGCCGCAGTCTTGATGCCGAGGCGCTCGAAGGTCATCACGAACGGGCTGCCCTGGCTGCCGATCTCGTTCCACGGGTAGATCGACAGGATCACGAACAGCGCCCCCACGTAGAACAGCAGGATGCGCCAGAACACCGAACCGATGGCCTGCGGGATGGTTTTTTGCGGGTTGCGCGCTTCGCCGGCGGTCAGGCCGATCATTTCCACGCCCAGGTAGGCAAACATCACCATCTGCAGCGACATCAGCACACCGGTCACGCCGTTGGGCATGAAGCCGCCATTGCTCCACAGGTTGGAAATACCCACCGCCACGCCGTCGTTGCCCAGGCCGAAGGCAATGATGCCGATGCCCCCCAGGACCATGGCGATGATGGTGACGATCTTGATCAGGGCGAACCAGAACTCGAACTCACCGAACGCCTTGACCGCAACCAGGTTGACCGCGCCCATGCTGCCCAGCGCCGCCAAGGCCCAGATCCAGCGGGGTACGTCGGGGAACCAGATGCCCATGTAGATGGCCACTGCGGTGATTTCCGCCACGCAGGTCACCAGCCACAGGAACCAATAGTTCCAGCCGGTGAGGAAACCGGCCAATGGGCCAAGGTAGTCCTGGGCGTAGCGGCTGAACGAGCCGGCAACGGGGTTGTGCACGGCCATCTCACCGAGGGCGCGCATGATGACCAAGATGGCCAGGCCACCGATGATGTAGGAAAGCATGATGGCAGGGCCGGCCATTTCGATGGCTTTGGCCGAACCGAGGAAGAGACCGACACCGATACAGGCGCCCAGCGCCATAAGACGGATGTGCCGTTCGCCCAGTTCACGCTTGAGAGGGCCGCCTTGTGCGGTCTCGGCATGGGCAGGGTGGTTGCCGACTGGCATAGCAATACAACCTCATTTTGTTATTGGATTTGACCTTCGTGCCGCAACTGCCGCGCCGATAGGCGGGGCGTTGATTGGCCGGGCTGGCCTTGTGGGCCGGCCCGTGTGCCGGAGTAGAGCGTCCGGCAGGTCGAAGGGGCGAGCAGTATAGGAAGCTACCTGTAGGGATTTTCACTGTATAAACGGGGAAATTTGGCGAGAAATCTCGGGTCTATTCCACTGCTGATAGGGTTCTGAGGCTGTTACACGCCGCAGATTCAGGGCGACACCTTATCAACATCACCTGGCCCCGAAACCCACACCAAAGCCGCATATCCCTACGTCACTTTTCTCGCCTTCCTACAAATTTTTCACCCAACCCGGTCAACGTCTAAGCTTCAGACAAGCAAGACGAAAATACCTGGCCGGATTGAAGACTATGGGCGCACTGTGGCAATCGGAACCAACCAGAACGGAAGCACCCGCAACCCCTCCGGCCGAGACGCCACCTGCAAAGTCCCCACGTCAGCGTCGGCTCTGGTGGCGGCTGATCATTCTGATCCTGCTGGTGGCCCTCATCGCCCTGGGCTTTGCCGCCTATGACGAATTCCGCACCTCCAACCTGCAATCGCGGGAGTTCAGCAAGCTCGCCACCACCCTGACCTACTCGCTGCAGCCAGGCCCCAGCGATGCCATCGTCTACCCCGGTGAAGGCCCGTTCGACAAACGCCTGGGCTACAGCGCGCTGGGCGAATTCCTGCCGCGGCTGCTCAAACGCGACTACCTGATCAGCGAACAGGTGCAGTTCTCGCCCGCATTGATGGACTACGTCGATCACGGCCTGTTCGCCCCCTATATCGAGAAAATTCAGGCTGGCCTGTCGATTACCGACTGCCGTGGCGACACGCTCTACCAGTACAACTACCCGCAACACCTGTACCCGGACTTTGCAGCGATCCCGCCGGTGATGGTCAACAGCCTGTTGTTCATCGAAAACCGCGACCTGCTCGACACCACCGACCCGCGCAACAACCCGGCCGTCGACTGGCCGCGCTTCGCCAAGGCCGCCTACAGCCAGGTGGCCAAGTACTTTGCCTTGCCCGGCCAGTCGGCCGGTGGCAGTACCCTGGCGACGCAGCTGGAGAAGTACCGCCACTCGCCGGACGGCCTGACCGTGTCCGGCGCCGAGAAGATCCGCCAGATGGTGTCCGCCAGCGTGCGTGCCTACCAGGGCGGCCCGGACACCACCGAGGCCCGGCAGCGCATCGTGCGCGACTACCTCAACAGCGTGCCGCTCTCGGCGGTGCCCGGCCACGGTGAAGTGCATGGCATGGCTGAAGGCCTGCGGGTCTGGTACGGCGCCGATTTCGACCAGGTCAACCAGGCCCTGCTGTCGACCGCCAGCGACCCCGAAAGCCTCGCGGCGCGTGGCCTTGCGCTGCGCCAGGTGCTGTCGCTGATGATCGCCCAGCGTCGCCCCTCGCATTACCTGTCCAAAGGCCGGGTCGAACTGGCCGAACTCACCGACTCCCATGTGCGTGTGCTCGCCGCCAACAAAGTCATCGACCAGCCGCTGGCCGATGCGGCGCTGGCCAGCAAGGCGGTGTATCGCGACTGGGTGGCACAACCGACCATCGTGCCGATCATCACCAACAAGGGCATCAGCCTGGCCCGCAATCGCCTGGCGGCCATGCTCAACCGCCCGCTGTACGACCTCGACCGCCTCGACCTGTCGGCCACCAGCACCCTGCAGGCCGACCTGCAGATGCAGGTCAGCCAGTACCTGAAGAACCTCTCGGACCCTGAGTTCGCGGCGCAGATCGGGCTGATCGGCGAACGCCTACTGACCACCAAGACCACCGACCAGGTGCGCTACAGCTTCACGCTGTTCGAGCGCACCGCCGATGGCTCGAGGGTGCGGGTGCAGACCGACAGCACCGACCAGCCGTTCGACATCAACGAAGGCAGCAAGCTGGAATTGGGCTCGACGGCCAAGCTGCGGGTGCTCACTACCTACCTGGAAATCATCGCCGAGCTGCACGACAAGTATGCCGGCAAGCCCGCTGCCGAACTGAAGAAGGTCGAGGTGGCCGAACTGGACCGCATCACCCAGTGGTCACTGGAATGGCTGATGCAGAACAGCAAGGACCAGAACCTAGATGCCATGCTCGACGCCGCCCTGGAACGCAAGTATTCGGCCAACACCGGCGAAGCCTTCTTCACCGGGGGTGGCATGCACGTGTTCAACAACTTCCGCAAGGAAGACAACAGCCGCAACCCAACGCTGAAGATCGCCCTGCGCGAATCGATCAACCTGCCGTTCATCCGCCTGATGCGCGACCTGGTGCGCTACGTCACCTATCAACAGCCGTTCAATCGGGTACCGCTGCTCAAGGACGACGCCGACCCCCGCCGCCAGGAATACCTGGCCCGTTTCGCCGACAAGGAGGGCACCAACTACCTGATGCGCTTCTGGAAGAAGTACCAGCGCAAAACCTCGCAACAACGCCTGGACACCTTCCTCGACAGCATGCGCGTGACCCCGCAGCGCCTGGCGGCGGTGCACCGCTACCTGTTCCCCGAAGCCGGCCAGGAAACCTTCAACGCCTTCGTACGCGCGCACAGCAAGGACGACAAGAGTGCCCTGGGCAAACTCACCGACGGTCGCCTGTCGGAAATGTACGACGCCTACGGCCCGGGCAAGTACGACTTGCCCGACCAGGGTTACATCGCCAAGGTCCACCCGCTGGACCTGTGGCTGCTCGGCTATCTGCTCAAGCACCCTAGCTCGACGTTGACCGAAATGGTCAATGCCAGCCGCTTCGAACGCCAGGAGGTGTATGGCTGGCTGTTCAAGAGCCGCCATCAGGGTGCACGCGACAGCCGTATCCGCACCATGGTCGAGATTGAAGCGTTCCTCGACATCCACCAGCGCTGGAAGCGCGTGGGCTATCCGTTCGACCACCTGGTGCCGTCGCTGGCCACCGCCATCGGCAGCTCGGGTGACCGCCCGGCCGCCCTCTCCGAACTGGTCGGCATCATTCAGAACGACGGCGTGCGCCTGCCGACCTTGCGCATCGACACCTTGCACTTCGCCGCCAACACCCCCTACGAGACCAAGCTGGTGAGTGACCCCGATCGCGGCCAGCGGATCCTCCCGGTGGAGGTCGCGCGGGCCCTCAAAGGCGCCATGTCGCAAGTGGTCGACGCGGGGACGGCGCGGCGTATTTCCGGCAGCTTCAAGCTGCAGGACGGTACACCGCTGGTGATGGGCGGCAAGACCGGTACCGGCGACAACCGCATCGAAAGCTTCGGTGCCGGGGGCCGCTTGATCGGCTCGCGTTCGCTGAACCGCACCGCCACCTTCGTGTTCTTCCTGGGCGATAACCACTTCGGCACATTGACCGCATTCGTGCCGGGGCGCTCGGCCGAAGCGTTCAAATTCACCTCGGCATTGCCCGTGCAAGTGCTAAAGGGCATGGCGCCGATCCTCATGCCATACCTGCAGCCGGGCAACCCGAATGAATGCAAAGCGCCGCAGGTTGCGATGCACGGGAGCGACTCATCTAACATTTAGATGATAATCATTGGCATTCATGGCTTGTCTTTAGATATATCTTGAGTAATATCTTAAGATATATCGCACAAGACGGAGCCCATGTTGATGCGCGACCCTGCACCCCACGATCCTTTCGAGCGCCGCCCCGGCCGCGGCGAACGCGGCCCCCGCGTATTCGCCCCCGGCGACCTCAAGCTGCTGATGCTGGCCCTGCTGGCTGAGCAACCTGGCCACGGTTATGACTTGATCCGCCAGATCGAGAACCTGTTCGACGGCAGCTACAGCCCAAGCCCCGGCGTCATCTACCCGACCCTCAACTTCCTTGAAGAGGCCGAGCTGATCAGCGGCCAGGTCCAGGGCAGCAAACGCCTGTACGCCATCACCGATGCCGGCCGCACCGCACTGGCCGAGCAGGCGGTCGCCCTCGACGGCGTGCGTATGCGCATCGAAGTCAGCAAACGCGCCCTGCGCGGGCATGACCGCCCACCCGAGATCCACGAAGCGGTCGGCAACCTGCGCCATGCGCTGCACATGCACAGCGGGCGCTGGACACCGGAAGAAATCGAACGGGTCCGCGACCTGCTCAACAACACGGCCAAGGCCATTGCCTCCGGGCCGGACGATGCCGTTACGGAGAACACCCATGAGTGACACCATTCACCGCGTCAACCACGAAATCCGCCAGCGCCGCCTTGACGTGCTGCGCGTCACCGACCTGACCCCACGTATGCGCCGTATCACCCTGGGCGGTGCGGAACTGGCAGGCTTTACCAGCGTCGGTACCGACGATCATGTGAAGCTGCTGTTTGCCGAAACGCCAGCACAACAGCAGGCCATCGACGCCCGTAACCTGGGCCGCGACGGCGGGGCAAGGCCCACCATGCGCGAATACACGCCACGGCGCATCGACCTGGTGGCCAACGAACTGGACATCGACTTCGTCCTGCACGGTGATGGCCCTGCCTCCACCTGGGCCGCCCAGGCTGCGCCAGGCCAACACCTGAACATCGCCGGCCCACGGGCCTCGTTGGTGGTACCGGATATCTTCGACAGCTACCTGCTGATCGGTGACGAGACGGCGATCCCCGCTATCGGCCGCCGCCTTGAAGAACTGCCCGCGGGCCGGCACGTGCTGGCGGTAATCCAGATCGAAGACGAACAGGAACGCCAGCCGCTGCCAAGCAAGGCGCAGGTGGATGTGATCTGGGTCCGGCGCCAGGAAGAGGACCTGCTCGCCCTGCTGAAGAACCTGACCTTGCCAGAAGGCAGGCTGTACGGTTGGGTGGCGCTGGAGAAAGCCCTGACCCGCCAGGCCAAGGCGTTGCTGCTGGAAAAAGGCGTGCCTGACGATGCCTTGAAAGCAGCAGCCTACTGGCGGGCGGACGGTACTGCGGACGACGAGTAAGCGCCGCTCTCGCCTAACGCGCTTGAGCTTCGCCCCAGATAATGGACGGGTGCCCAACATCTGTGGCGCAGCTCAGCTTTCTGTAGGAGCAGCCTTGTGCTGCGAAGAGGCCAGTAGCATCACCCCAGTTCTTCAGTGATGCCACTGGCCTCTTCGCAGCACAAGGCTGCTCCTACACGCTGACGGCCAACTGCCGGCCGCGCCAGCGGTCCAACCCCAGCAACACCAGCCCGATACCCCAGAACCCCGCCAACACCCCGAGGGCATTGAGCATCACCCGCCCATACCCGAGGCTCGCCACATCGATGAAGGGGTAGGCATACACGCCAATCTCACTGCCCCGCCACAGCGCATAGGCAAAGTACCCCGCCGGGTACAGCGCCCAGCCCGCCAGGTGCCACAGCCGCAAATGGCCCTTGGGCACCGCGAACCACCAGTACAGAACGAACAACGCCGGCATCACATCATGCAGCAACTCGTCTGCCAGCCATTGCCAGCCCTCGGGTTGCCACAAGTGGCGCAGCAGCACGCTGTAGGCCAACGCCACCAGCACGATGCTGGCCGCCACGGCGGAGCTGACCGAGGGCAACATAAAGAAGCGCCTGGCGCTGCCCTCCCGGCCAAACGCGGCATAGCTCAAAACCGTTGCTACCAGGGTGTTGGTCAGCACGGTGAAATAACCAAAGACGTTGACCAGGCCGCCAATCAGGCTGGCCTGCTCCTGCCAGCGCGCCAACAGCACCAGATAGACCTGCACCGCTAGGCCGAACCAACCGAGCACGGCGGCCAGGCTCAGCCACGGATGGCGCCGCACCTCAGGCCTTGCGCTGCAGCTTCACGTACAGCTGTTCGACCTTCTCCCGCGCCCAGGGCGTCTTGCGCAAGAAGGTCAGGCTCGACTTGATGGTCGGGTTGCTCTTGAAGCAACGCACATCGACGCGCTCGGCAAGGCCCTGCCATTCGTAGTGAGCCACCAGTTCGGTGAGGATCTGCTCCAGGGTCTTGCCGTGCAGCGCGTTGTGTTGGGCCGTGCTCATGCCAGTGCTCCAGCGTGGGAAAGGTGCGCACCTTACACGAGTGTAGTGGCCAGGGGACTCAGGTCGCTTGAAAAACCGCTGGCCAGAGGCGAAAGCCTTATGCTGAAATAGAAATGTTATATAGTAACAATACAAAAGCCTCTGCCAAGGAACGCCCCATCCCCATGCTGTACATCCCGCTCCGCCTCTCCCCCCTCGCCGTCGCGCTGTGGCTGGCCTCATCACCCAGCCAGGCCGTTGAACTCGAACTCCAGGTCATCACTGCCAACCCGCTGGGCAATCGCCAACTGGCCGCCCCGAGCACGGTCCTCGAAGGTGACAACCTGCTGCAACAGCAACACGGCAGCCTCGGTGAAACCCTGAACAAACAGCCAGGCGTCGCCTCTACCTGGTTCGGCCCTGGCGCCAGCCGCCCGGTAATCCGCGGCCTGGACGGCGACCGCATCCGCATCCTGCGCAACGGCGTCGGTGCACTGGATGCCTCGTCGCTGTCCTACGATCACGCCGTACCGCTCGACCCGGTGACCGTGGAGCGGGTCGAAATCGTCCGCGGGCCCGCTGCCCTGCTCTACGGCGGCAATGCCATTGGCGGTGTGGTCAATACCTTCGATAACCGCATCCCCGATGCGCCGATCGAAGGCATCCACGGGGCGGGTGAGCTGCGTTATGGCGGCGCCGACACCACCCGCAGCAGCGCCGGTAAACTGGAAGCCGGCAACGGCGCCTTCGCCCTGCACCTGGACGCCAACAGCCGCCAGTTCAACGATTTGCGCATCCCTGGTTACGCGCGCAGCTCTAAGGTGCGTGACGCCGACGAGCCGGGCAGCAAACACCGCCTGGAGAACAGCGACGGGCGTCAGGACGGGGGCGCCGTCGGCGGCTCTTACCAGTGGGACCATGGCTATGCCGGCCTGTCCTACAGCCGCTACGACAGCAACTACGGCTCGGTGGCCGAACCCGGCGTACGCTTGGACATGCAGCAAGACCACTACGCATTCGCCTCTGAACTGCGTGACCTCGAAGGCCCGTTCAGCTCGGTCAAGGTCGATGCCGGCTATACCGACTACGCGCACAGCGAAATCGAAGAAGGCGAGGTGCACACCACCTTCAAGAACAAGGGCTACGAGGCACGCATCGAGGCGCGCCATCAGCCACTCGGGCCGGTTGAAGGGGTGATCGGTGCCCAGGTCAGCCGTAACGAGTTCTCGGCACTGGGGGAGGAAGCGTTCGTCCCGCATACCGATACCGACAGCCTGGCGCTGTTCATGCTTGAGCAATGGCAGGCCACCGAGCGCCTGAACTTGAGCCTGGGCGCGCGTTTGGAGCACACCCGCGTCGACCCGGATGCCAAGGGCAACGAGACCTTTGCAGCGGCCGACAGCGCCAGCAGTTTCAATGCCTTCAGCCTGTCTTCCGGGGCGGTGTACCAGCTCGACCCGGTCTGGGCACTGGCCGCCAACCTTGGCTACACCGAGCGCGCCCCAACCTTCTATGAGCTGTATGCCAACGGTGCGCATGTGGCCACCGGGGCTTACGAGGTGGGCGATGCCAGCCTGAACAAGGAAAAGGCCATTTCCGGCGACTTGGCCCTGCGCTTCGACAACGGCACCCACAAAGGCAGCGTCGGGGTCTTCTACAGCCACTTTCGCAACTACATTGGCCTGATCGGCACAGGCAACCTGCGTGAGGGCCATGACCACGACCATGGCGAGGACGAGCATGACCACGATCATGATCACGACCATGACGGCTTCCCGGAATACCAGTATCAGGGCGTGCGGGCGCGCTTCTATGGCATCGAGGCGCAAGACCGCTGGCAACTGGTCGAGAACCGCTATGGCAGCTTCGCGCTGGAGCTGTCGGGCGACTACACCCGGGCCAAGAACCTCGACAGTGGCGAGCCATTGCCACGAATCGCACCGCTGCGGTTGAACAGCGGTCTGGTCTGGGCGCTGGACCGCTGGCAGGCGCGGGTCGATGTGCAGCATGCCGCGTCGCAACATCGCACACCGGCCAACGAAACCAGCACCGATGGCTACACCACGCTGGGCGCGAGTGTTGGCTATCGCTTCGACATCGGGCAAAGCGAGTGGCTGGCCTTCGTGCGGGGTGAAAACCTGACGGATCAGACGGTGCGCTATGCCAGTTCGATTCTGCGGGATATTGCGCCAGCGCCAGGGCGCAGTGTGGAAGTGGGGCTGCGTACGACGTTTTGAGCTGCCATCGGGGCGCCCTGCGCCCCCATTCGCGTGTAGGAGCAGCCTTGTGCTGCGAAGAGGCCTGAGCTAACACAGCAAATCTTCACTGATTTCACCGGCCTCTTCGTAGCACAAGGCTGCTCCTACAAACGGCACTGTTACCGGATCGACAACAATCAACTGCGACAATTTGTCTTTTTTTCTTACAACTTCCCCTATATCCTCCCCGCCGCAAGCTGAATCGCTTCATCGACTCCACCTTGTTGTCTACTCCATTGAAGGGCCCGCCCTTCGATGCCCTTGTCGTTTGTTCAATAATCAAAAGATAGCGCTATCTCATGTTCCAGCTGCCCAAAACCTGTTTCATCGGCCTTGCCCTCACCGCCTGTGCAACCCCTGCCAGCGCCAGCGAAATGTTCGCCAGCGATTCCCCGTGGATGCTGGGCGATTGGGGCGGCACCCGCAGTGAATTACTGGCAAAAGGTTACGACTTCACCCTCGGCTATACCGGCGAAATGGGCAGCAACCTGCACGGCGGCTTCGACCACGACCGTACCGCGCGCTATAGCGACCAGTTCACCTTCGGTAGCCACCTGGACCTGGAAAAGATCCTTGGCTGGAACGACACCGAATTTCAGCTGACCCTCACCGAGCGCCACGGCGACAACATCAGCAACGACCGCATCAACGACCCGCGTGTCGGCGGCTTCACCTCTGCCCAGGAAGTCTGGGGCCGCGGTGAAACCTGGCGGCTCACGCAACTGTGGGTCAAACAGAAGTACTTTGACGGCGCACTGGACGTCAAATTCGGCCGTTTCGGCGAAGGCGAAGACTTCAACAGCTTCCCCTGCGACTTCCAGAACCTGGCCTTCTGCGGCTCGCAGGTAGGCAACTGGGTTGGCAGCATCTGGTACAACTGGCCCGTCAGCCAATGGGCCCTGCGCGTGCGCTACAACCTCACCGACGCACTCTATGCCCAAGTCGGCGTGTACGAGCAAAACCCTTCCAACCTGGAATCGGGCAACGGTTTCAAGCTCAGTGGCAGCGGCACCCAGGGCGCCATCCTGCCGGTCGAACTGGTGTGGAGCCCACAGGTCAATGGCCTGAAAGGGGAATATCGCGCCGGCTACTACTACAGTAATGCCAAGGCACACGATGTGCTCGACGACAGCAACGGCCAGCCGGCTGCGCTCAGTGGCGCCGCCTACCGCAGCCGTTCGAGCAAGCACGGCATGTGGCTCGGCGCCCAGCAGCAGGTCACCTCGCTGGCGTCCGACCAGTCGCGTGGCCTGAGCCTGTTCGCCAACGCCACCTTGCACGACAAGAAGACCAATGCCATCGACAACTATGTTCAGGCAGGACTGGTATACAAAGGGCCCTTCGATGCCCGCGCCAAGGACGACATCGGCTTCGCCCTCGCCCGCGTGCACGTCAACCCGGCCTACCGCAAGAACGCCCGCCTGGCCAACCAGGCCGCCGGCCTCGACGACTACGACAACCCTGGCTTCCTGCCCGTGCAGGACACGGAGTACAGCGCCGAGCTGTACTACGGCATTCACTTGGCCGACTGGCTCACAGTGCGCCCCAACCTGCAGTACATCCGCCACCCGGGCGGGGTGTCGCAGGTTGACGATGCGCTGATCGGCGGCCTGAAGATCCAAAGCACTTTCTGAATCAACTTTTTGACATAACGGAGAACCTACGATGAGCACTGACGGTGCCAAGAATGGAACCCGCTGGCTACCGCGCCTTCTGGGCGTGCTGCTGTTGCTGATGGGTCTGGCCCTGCTGGCTGGCGGCATCAAGCTGAGCCAGCTGGGGGGGTCGCTGTATTACCTGATCGCCGGCATCGGCTTTGCCCTGTCCGGTATCCTGCTGCTGGCCCAGCGCCGCATCGCCCTCGGGCTGTACGGCCTGGTGCTGCTCGGCAGCACCGCCTGGGCATTGCTGGAAGTGGGCCTGGACTGGTGGCAACTGGTGCCGCGCCTGGCCATCTGGTTCGCCATTGGCGTGGTCCTGCTGCTGCCTTGGGCACGTCGCCCACTGATCGGCCCGGCCGCCAAGGCCAATACCGCGCTGCTCAGCGTCGCTGTGGTCGCCTCCGGTGCCTGCGCCCTGGGCAGCCAATTCACCCACCCGGGTGAAGTGTTCGGCGAACTGGGCCGCGAGAGCAGTGAGATGGCCAGCGCCGCGCCAGCCATGCCCGACGGCGAATGGCAGGCCTACGGCCGCACCGAGCATGGTGACCGCTATTCGCCGCTGCGCCAGATCACCCCGCAGAACGCCTACCGCCTGGAAGAAGCCTGGCGCATCCGTACCGGCGACCTGCCGACCGACAACGACCCGGTGGAGCTGACCAACCAGAACACCCCGCTGAAGGTCAACGGCATGCTCTACGCCTGCACCGCGCACAGCAAGCTGCTGGCCCTGGACCCGGACACCGGCGCCGAAATCTGGCGCTACGACCCGCAGGTCAAGAGCCCGGTCGGGACCTTCAAGGGCTTCGCCCACATGACCTGCCGCGGCGTCTCGTACTATGACGAGAACAACTACGTCAGCCGTGATGGCAGCCCAGCACCGAAAATCACCGATGCAGGCCAAGCCGTCGCCCAGGCCTGCCCGCGCCGCCTGTACCTGCCTACCGCCGACGCCCGCCTGATCGCCATCAACGCCGACAACGGCAAGGTCTGCGAAGGCTTCGCCAACCAGGGCGTGATCGACCTGACCACCGGCATCGGCCCGTTCACCGCCGGCGGCTACTACTCCACTTCGCCGGCGGCGATCACCCGTGATCTGGTGATCATCGGCGGCCATGTCACCGACAACGAGTCGACCAACGAGCCCTCCGGCGTCATCCGCGCCTACGACGTGCACGACGGCCACCTGGTGTGGAACTGGGACAGCAACAACCCGGACGACACCAAGCCTCTGGCACCCGGCAAGACCTACAGCCGCAACTCGGCAAACATGTGGTCGATCGCCAGCGTCGATGAAGACCTCGGCATGATCTACCTGCCGCTGGGCAACCAGACCCCAGACCAATGGGGCGCCGACCGCACGCCCGGCGCGGAAAAGTACAGCGCAGGTGTTGTCGCCCTCGACCTGACCACCGGCAAGGCCCGCTGGAACTACCAGTTCACCCACCACGACCTGTGGGACATGGACGTCGGCAGCCAGCCAACCCTGGTCCACCTGAAGACCGCCGATGGCGTGAAGCCGGCGATCATCGTGCCGACCAAGCAGGGCAGCCTGTATGTGCTGGACCGCCGCGACGGCACGCCGATCGTGCCGATCCGTGAAATCCCGACCCCGCAAGGCGCCGTGAAAGGTGACCACACCTCGCCGACCCAG
This sequence comes from Pseudomonas sp. LAIL14HWK12:I7, assembly GCF_000483465.1. NCBI lineage: Bacteria > Pseudomonadati > Pseudomonadota > Gammaproteobacteria > Pseudomonadales > Pseudomonadaceae > Pseudomonas > Pseudomonas sp. LAIL14HWK12:I7. The sequence continues at coordinate 199,481 of NZ_AXYZ01000009.1, read as the reverse complement.
GCCCGCTCCGACCTCAACCTGCTCGGCCCTGAGTTGACCGAACAGGCCATGTGGGGCGCCACACCGTTCGACCAGATGCTGTGCCGCATCCAGTTCCGCGAACTGCGTTACGAAGGCCAGTACACCCCGCCGTCCGAGCAGGGTTCGCTGATCTACCCAGGTAACGTCGGCGTGTTCAACTGGGGCAGCGTGTCGGTCGACCCGGTACGCCAGTTGCTGTTCACCTCGCCCAACTACATGGCCTTCGTGTCGAAGATGGTGCCGCGCGAGCAAGTGGCCGCCGGCAGCAAGCGCGAAAGCGAGACCAGCGGCGTGCAGCCCAACACCGGCGCACCGTACGCGGTGACCATGCACCCGTTCATGTCGCCGCTGGGCGTACCGTGCCAGGCGCCTGCCTGGGGCTATGTGGCGGCCATCGACCTGTTCACCAACAAAGTCGTGTGGAAGCACAAGAACGGCACCACCCGCGACAGCACACCTGTGCCAATCGGCCTGCCGGTAGGCGTGCCGAGCATGGGCGGTTCGATTGTTACCGCAGGCGGCGTCGGCTTCCTCAGCGGCACCCTGGACCAGTACCTGCGTGCCTACGACACCAACAACGGTAAAGAGCTGTGGAAAGCCCGCCTGCCGGCCGGTGGCCAGGCCACGCCGATGACCTACAGCGGCAAGGACGGCAAGCAGTACGTGCTGGTGACCGCTGGCGGCCACGGCTCGCTGGGCACCAAGATGGGTGATTACATCATCGCTTACAAACTCGCCGACTAAGCTTCTAGCGGCAAGCTACAAGCCACAAGAGAAAGCGGGGCCTGCAGGGCCCCGTTTTTTTTTGCAGCTTGCACCTTCTAACGCAAAGCTTGAAACCCATCCCCCCGCGCCCCATCTAAGCACCATAGTCATTCACGCAGGTGCCCCATGAGCAACCAGCAGGATTTCCCCGAACACCCCGACGAACACAGCGAAGTCGAGCACGCCGATACCCAGGCCACACCCGGCCACGCCCTCGCCCTGCCCGGCCAGCAACTGCCGGACAAGGTCTATGTGATCCCGATTCACAACCGCCCGTTCTTCCCGGCACAAGTGTTGCCCGTGATCGTCAACGAAGAGCCCTGGGCAGAAACCCTCGACCTGGTCGCCAAGTCACCCGACCACTGCCTGGCGCTGTTCTTCATGGACACCCCGCCCGAAGACCACCGCCATTTCGACACCTCCGCCCTGCCGGAGTACGGCACCCTGGTCAAGGTGCACCACGCCAGCCGTGAGAACGGCAAGCTGCAGTTCGTGGCCCAGGGCCTGACCCGGGTGCGCATCCGGACCTGGCTCAAGCACCATCGCCCGCCCTACCTGGTCGAGGTGGAATACCCGCGCCAACCCACCGAGCCTACCGACGAGGTCAAGGCCTACGGCATGGCGCTGATCAATGCGATCAAAGAGCTGCTGCCGCTCAACCCGCTGTACAGCGAAGAGCTGAAAAACTACCTCAACCGCTTCAGCCCCAACGACCCGTCACCGCTGACCGATTTTGCCGCGGCCCTTACGTCGGCCACCGGCAGCCAGTTGCAGGAAGTGCTCGACTGCGTGCCCATGCTCAAACGCATGGAAAAGGTCCTGCCGATGCTGCGCAAAGAGGTCGAGGTGGCGCGCCTGCAGAACGAGATCTCGGCCGAGGTCAACCGCCAGATCGGCGAGCACCAGCGCGAGTTCTTCCTCAAGGAGCAGCTCAAGGTCATCCAGCAGGAGCTGGGCCTGACCAAGGACGACCGCAGCGCCGACCTCGAACAGTTCGAGCAGCGCCTTGAGGGCAAGACCTTGCCCGCCCAGGCGCAGAAGCGCATCGACGAAGAAATGGGCAAGCTGGCGATCCTCGAGACCGGCTCGCCGGAATACGCCGTGACCCGCAACTACCTCGACTGGGCCACCGCCCTGCCGTGGGGCGTTTACGGCAAAGACAAGCTCGACCTCAAGCACGCGCGCAAGGTGCTCGACCAGCACCACGCCGGCCTTGATGACATCAAGGAACGCATCCTCGAATTCCTCGCCGTGGGCGCCTGGAAAGGCGAGATCAGCGGCTCGATCGTGCTGCTGGTGGGCCCGCCAGGTGTGGGCAAGACCAGTATTGGCAAGTCCATTGCCGAATCGCTCGGCAGGCCGTTCTACCGCTTCAGCGTCGGCGGCATGCGCGACGAAGCGGAAATCAAGGGCCACCGCCGCACCTACATCGGCGCCCAACCGGGCAAGCTGGTGCAGGCGCTGAAAGACGTCGAAGTGATGAACCCGGTGATCATGCTCGACGAAATCGACAAGATGGGCCAGAGCTACCAGGGTGACCCGGCTTCCGCGCTGCTGGAAACCCTCGACCCCGAGCAGAACGTCGACTTCCTCGACCACTACCTGGACCTGCGCCTGGACCTGTCCAAGGTGCTGTTCGTCTGCACCGCCAACACGCTCGACTCGATCCCCGGGCCGTTGCTCGACCGCATGGAAGTGATCCGCCTCTCCGGCTACATCACCGAAGAAAAGCTGGCCATCGCCAAGCGCCACCTGTGGCCCAAGCAGCTGGACAAGGCCGGCGTGGCCAAGACCAGCCTGAGCATCACTGACAGCGCGCTGCGCACCGTGATCGAGGGCTATGCCCGTGAGGCCGGCGTGCGGCAGTTGGAGAAGCAACTGGGCAAACTGGTGCGCAAAGCCGTGGTCAAGTTGCTGGAGGACCCGGATGCCAAGCTCAAGATTGGCAGCAAAGACCTGGAGGCCGCGCTCGGCATGCCGGTATTCCGCAGCGAGCAGGTGCTGGCCGGCAAAGGCGTGATAACGGGTTTGGCTTGGACCAGCATGGGCGGCGCCACGCTGCCGATCGAGGCCACCCGCATTCATACCCTCAGCCGCGGCTTCAAGCTGACCGGCAAACTAGGGGATGTGATGAAAGAGTCCGCCGAGATCGCTTATAGCTACGTCAGCTCCAACCTCAAACAATTTGGCGGTGACCCAGGCTACTTCAACGAGGCGTTCATCCACCTGCACGTGCCCGAGGGTGCTACGCCCAAGGATGGCCCAAGCGCGGGGGTGACCATGGCCAGCGCGCTGCTGTCACTGGCGCGGGACCAGGCGCCGAAAAAGGGCGTGGCCATGACCGGTGAACTGACCCTGACCGGCCAGGTGCTGCCCATTGGCGGGGTGCGTGAGAAGGTGATTGCCGCCAAGCGGCAGAAGATCTTCGAGCTGATCCTGCCCGAGGCCAACCGCGGCGACTTCGAAGAATTGCCAGACTACCTGCGTGAAGGGCTGACGGTGCATTTTGCCAAGCGCTTTGCCGACGTGGCCAAAGTGCTGTTCTGATCAGTCCTGGCCTGTTTGCGGCATTCGCCGTGAACAGGCCTGTACCGGTGGCACAAATTTGCACGTGCTTCGGTTATCCTCAGGTCATCGCCAGCCTACGGAGCCAACATGACCGCCCCTCGTCTGCTCGTTCCTCTGAGCCTTACCCTGCTTGCAGCCTGCGCCCAGCACCCCCTGCAAACCGTCGAACTGGACGCCGAAAGCGAATGCCCCCAGCGTCTGAAGGTGGGCCAGGCACTGACCCTGACCCTTCCAGGAAACCCCTCAACCGGCTACCGCTGGCGCATTGAGAACCCTGCCGCGAGCATCCTGAAAAGCCTCGGCCCCGAGGTCTACAGTGCCCCCGATGACACCGACGTGGTCGGCAGTGCCGGCTCCTCCACCTGGCGCTACCTTGCCAGCAGTGCTGGAGAAGCCCAACTGGTGCTGGTGTATCAACGCCCTTGGGAGGCTGAAGTAGCACCGGTGCAGAGCTTCGAGTGCAAGGTCATCGTCCGCTGACCGCGCTTAACGCCTGTCGCTGGCAACCTTGACTGCCTGCTGGTACGTGCAATGGCCCCGAAGCACTGCCATGGCAAGATGCTCCGCCTTTGGCTAAAATGCGTCTCCGTTTCACCCCGTATCGAGCCCGCAGTGAGCAAACAACCCGACCGCCTCTTCGCCCAACCTCTGGAGCAGGTACCCGACTTCGCCTTCAACGAAGACGTGGTGCGCGTGTTCCCGGACATGATCAAGCGTTCGGTGCCAGGCTACCCGACCATCGTCGAAAACCTCGGCGTGCTGGCCGCACGCTTCGCCCAGCCGAACAGTACGCTGTACGACCTGGGTGCCTCACTGGGCGCTGTCACCCAGTCGTTGCGCCGTCATGTACGCAGCGACGGTTGCCGAGTCATCGCCGTGGACAACTCCGCTGCGATGGTCGAGCGCTGCCGCCAGTACCTCACCGCGCAGGACTCGATGTTCCAGGAGCTGCTGCCGGTCAACGTGCTGGAAGCCGACATCCTCGCCCTGCCCTTCGAGCCGGCCTCGGTAGTGGCGATGAACTTCACCCTGCAATTCATCGCACCCGACCAACGCCTTGAGTTGCTCGGCCGTATCCGCCAGGCCCTGCTGCCGGGCGGCGCGCTGATCCTCTCGGAAAAACTGCGTTTCGCCGACGATGACGAGCAAAACCTGCTGAATGAACTGCACCTGGACTTCAAACGGGCCAACGGCTACAGCGAACTGGAAATTGCCCAGAAGCGCAGTGCCATCGAGAACGTGATGAAGCCCGACACCCTGGATGCGCACAAGGCGCGCCTGCGCGCTGCGGGTTTCTCCAAGGTCGTGCCGTGGTTCCAATGCCTCAACTTCGCCTCGTTGATAGCCCTGCCATGATCGATCTGTCTCCTCTGGTCCTCCGCCTGGCGGGCACCCCCCTGGCTTCCTGGTCGCAAGGCCTGCAAGCGCAACTGGAAGCCAAGCTGGAAAAAGGCCACGGCGACCTCGATCGCTGGCGCGGCGCGCTGGATGCGCTTCCCGCCCTGCAACCCAGCGAAATCGACCTGGTCAACGGATTGCGCCTGGATTGCGACTGCGACGACGCCACCCGCGCGCAAATGCGTGAGGCGCTGATGGGCTTGTCGCCCTGGCGCAAAGGGCCGTTCGACCTGTTCGGCGTGCACGTGGACACCGAATGGCGCTCGGACTGGAAGTGGTCGCGGGTCAGCCCGCACCTGGACCTCAAGGGCAAGCGCGTGCTCGATGTCGGCTGCGGCAACGGTTATTACCAATGGCGCATGCTCGGTGCCGGTGCCGATATGGTGGTCGGGGTCGACCCCAACTGGCTGTTCTTCTGCCAGTTCCAGGCCGTGCAGCAGTACTTGCCCGAGCTGCCAGCCTGGCACTTGCCGTTCGCCCTGGAAGATTTGCCGGCCAACCTTGAAGGCTTCGACACGGTGTTCTCCATGGGCGTGTTCTACCACCGCCGCTCCCCCATAGAGCACCTGCTGGCGCTCAAGGATTGCCTGGTCAAAGGCGGCGAGCTGGTGCTGGAGACGCTGGTGGTCGAAGGCGACGAGCAACAGGTGCTGGTCCCAGAAGACCGCTACGCACAAATGCGCAACGTCTGGTACCTGCCCTCGGTACCCGCTCTGGAGCGCTGGTTGCGCCGTGCCGGTTTCAGCGATGTACGCTGCGTCGATGTCAGCGTCACCAGCATCGAAGAACAGCGCAGCACTGACTGGATGCGCTACCAGTCGCTGAGCGACTTCCTCGACCCCAATGACCAAAGCCTGACCGTCGAAGGCCTGCCCGCGCCACGGCGCGCAACGATCGTGGCGCGCAAGTAGCGCCTAGTTGAAGACCTTCGCCATCTCCCGGGAATGTTCGCGTATCCCTGCCCACTGGGCGAGAAACTGCCTGAAGTAGTAAATGAACACCGCCAGTTGCTGGCGGGTGTTCATCTTGCCCAAGTGGCCTGCCGCGCTTTCCAGGTACGCCTCGATGGTTTGCCAGGCCGTGTGCAGGTGACCCGCCGCAAGCACCACATCCCACAGGTCGAGCTCCAGCTGGCCCATGTTGGAGTACAGCTTCTGTACGCGCCCCTCCACCCGACGAAACTCGCTCAACTGCTGGCTGACGGCGCTGCGCCGATGCTCCAGGCGGCGGAGTTCGGCGCGCGCTGACTTGGCTTTGGAGCCATAGATCGAATTGCCGATCAACGCGCCGAAGGGGCCACCGATCCAGCCGAGCGAGGATTGCCTGGAGTAACGCTCGTACTCACTGCGCACCGCCTTGATGTCCTCATCCAGGCTGGCCAGCTCCCAGGCCAGGTTTTCGCCATCCGGCGCCTGTGAAAAGCGCGCTGCCGCTCGGCACTTCTCCACCACTTCCGGGCGTAGCTTGAAACGCGCCTCGTCGCGAAAGCGCTCGAAGCCTATCCGCACTTGATCGAGCTGCAGGTCGAAATCGTCGATCAGCGCATGCAAGCTCATCAGCCGGTCAGCCATCGAACTGATCAACGTGCGGTCATGCTCATCGAGCGTTACATCGGGCGCCTCGCGCAGGCTGTCCCACGAAGGTCGATTGGGCCCCAGCGCACGTGTGCGCGCGACCAGTTGCACGACCTCGGCACCGCAAGCCTCGACCTGGCTGGCGTGCGCATCGAGCTGAAGGGTGACCGCCTGAGTGCTGCGCTCCAGATGGCTCCAGCTTTGCCCGTGCGTGCGCAACCGCTTGAACATGGCGAGCATACGCTCAGGCGTCAACTCTGGCTCGGCAATGCTGGTGTAGCCAAGCCAGCGCAAGGTCTGCGTGCGATCGCCCGGCAGCGCCAGCATGCGCTGGCTGTAGTCGCTGAGGGTCTGGCGTGATTCACGGGTCAGGATCAGGCCCGCCCGGCCCTGTCCGTCACGGTCGTCCATGGCGCCAATCAAGGCGCCAGGCAGGACAATCGCCTTTTGTTGCTGCTCTTGGAAACTCAATGTCCGGGGATTCATTGTTTCGACTCTTATCCACTTGGATATGGCGCAGCCGACCGCGCCCGATGAGCACGGTCGGCCTAAGCCGTTACAGCCCGCGACGGTGCTGCTCGAGCAGTTGTCGCTGATAGGCCAGCAGTTGCTTGAAGGTGTCGTCCAGGGCTTGCACCTGCGCAACGTTGCTGGGGGCCGCAGTGCCTATTCGCGGCGCGAAGTTGGCCAGGGCCTGGCGCACGACATTGATGCCGGCGTCCCACTCGGAGCGTTGCTCGTGCAAACGCGGCATCGTTAGCAGTGCCGCCAGTTGCGCGCTCACCACCTGCTGACGCTGATCGAGTTCGCGCACTTGCCGCGCCAGGTTCGCCACCCGCTCGCGGGCAGCCCGCCGTTCTTGCTGCAACTGGGCGTAGCGCATGCCTTCGACGACATCGCCGAGCAGGGTTTGCAGCTGCTCCACCGCCGTGTTCATGGCGTCGGCTATCGCTGCGGCTTCAGCGCCAGGCACGGCCAGTTTGGCCAGGTCTTGCGCCGAAGGTACGACACCGCCGAAGCGGGTCTGCAAGCCCTGGGCCTCCAGGGTGGCAATGGCCTGCTCGATCGCCGACTGGTTGTGCTTCTCGCGATCATGCTCGGCGCTTACCTGGGTGTGCAGGTTGGCCTGATCCTGCTGTTGCTTGAGCAGCCGCTGTTCGTCGCGGGCCCACGCCAGCGCTGCCAGGGTGGCCAGCGCCTGCTGTTCCTTGCCCAGGTGGGCCACCTGGGTGTCCAGCAGAGACTTCACCGTGTTGGCGACTTCTCCAGCAATTGCCAGCACCTCCTCATCGTCGCCATCCTCCAGGGCGTCGAGGATATCGCGCAGTGGATCGTTGGAGATCTCCGCGACAACGCGCTGGGCGTTGCGCGCCATCACCTCGGCGCAGTTGATGAACAGCTTCATGTGGCGCTCCAGCGACTCGTGGATCACCGGCTGAAATTTCAACTCGCCGCGCTGCCAGGCTTCGGTGAAGCTTTGCGTTGCAGCAAATACATTGCCCAATTCAGGCGGATTGGCGCGGGTATGCAGCACACTGATATTGTCGTTCATGGTCATTCACCTGTTAGTGGGCCGAAGCGGCGTCGTCGAAAATGCGGGTCAGTTGCAGGGAGGTCTTTTCGATCTGGTTCCACTGCGCCAGGAACTGCCGGAAATAAATGACAAACCTGGCCAAGGCGCGGTTGTCGGAGATCTGTTCGAGCTTGCCGATCGACGCGTCGATGTACGCACCGACGATTTCCCAGGCGGTCTGCAGGTGGGACGCCGCAGTCACCACGTCCTGCAAGCGGGTATCGAGCTCGTCGACGAAGGTCGCCATCTCTTCCATGCGGCCTTCCAAATTCACCCGTACGCGCAGTTGCTCACTGGTAGCACGCCGCTCTGCCTGGCGACGCTTGCGCTCCTTGCGAACCTTCTCGGCCTTGCTCCCGTAGATGCCGCCGGTGATCACCGCGCCGATCGGCCCTGCGGCCAGGCCGCTGAGCGCCTGCTTGACGTACTGGTCATACTCTTTGCTCAAGGCACCGATCTCGTCGTCCAGCTCCTTGAGCTTCACGCGCAGGCGCTCCACCTCACCATCACCCTTGGTGCGCTCGACCGCTTGCCCCTTCTGTTTCACCGCCGGGATCAGCTTGAAGCGCGCGGCATCGCGGAACGTCTCGGTTTCGCCGCGCACGGTGGCGACCCGCACCGCGTAGCGCTGCACATCCTCCTGAAGGATCTGCAGGTAATCGACCAGCGACGAAACCGCCCGCTGGTCGGCACGGTCCAGTTTCACCGGTGTACCCAGCACGACCTTGTCCCACGCCTTGATGTCGGAGCCCAACGCGCGAATCTGCCGGCACTCATCGACGATTGTTTCCCCGGCAGCGTTGATCGACGCGGCCGTGGAGGCCAGTTCGCTGGCGAGCTTCTTGTTGCTGTCGGAAAGCGGCCCCCAACTGCGCGCATGGCCACGCAACGCATCGAACAGCGTGGTCATGCCGGCGGGGGCCAGTTCGGGTTCGTCGATCTGCGTGTAGCCCAGCCAGCGCTGCAGGTTGTCGGGGGTCGACGGCAGGCCGAAGACAAAATTGACATACCGATTGAGGGTGATGATGTGCTCGCGGCTGAGGGTCAGCCCGCCTTCATCCTCACCATCGCGCTCGGCCATGGCCTGGATCAGCTTGGCCGGTGTCTTTGCCGCATCCGCCTGTAGCTGATCGTACTCAGCCGTTTGTGTACTCATGGTCGTGTCTCCTCGAGTCAAGCCCTGGGAAGGCTTGGTCCGACCACGCTAAGGCAGCGACAGGAGGCACAGCAGCGGGCAGTTTTTCCGCCATTTGCAGCGGTGCACCGGGCGTTGCGCCTGGCACACGTAAAACAGGCGCCCACCTGGGGCGCCAAACGAACCGTCGTTGCGGGAGCACGCAAAGGCGGAGGTCGAAGTCAGTCCCTGGCCTAATGCCAGTCAGTTAGGGCTTAGGGGACCGCTGCGCGGTCCATCGCAGGCAAGCCAGCTCCTACAGGAATAGCGTAGTTATTGTGAATCTCGCTCACCTGTAGGAGCTGGCTTGTCGGGGCGCCGAACCGCTGCGATGGGCTGCACAGCAGCCCCAATTACAGCCGATGACGCTTAACTGACTGGTATTAGTCTTTGACCAGTTTTTCGGTGGCTTGCTGGGTTTTGCGCTGGCGTTCCGCCAGCGCCTGGTCCGGCTGGCCATGCAGGCGTTGCTGGTCTTCGCGGAACGCCTCCCAGAACTGCCGCGAGCGTTCTGCGCCGCCCTCCGCCAGCGCGCTGGTGCTGCCCAGCGCCAGTAGCACCCACAATACATACCGAGTCAGGTTCATCAGGGTTACCTCATCGAGTGGTTCAGATGAGGCCATCCTGGGGCACGCCAGCTAACACCAAGGTGAGGCGGACATTACAGTCCTGCAAGCTGGGCGGCAGCTGTCCGGCACATGGCGACATGATTACAAATCTGTTATCCAGCGATGCGCGGGCCCGCATGGCGTAACATTCCGGCGCTTGACCCTGTTCCCACTACAGGGCCGAGAATCGCCGTCTTTCATTCAACCGAGCCCTACCATGCGTCTACTGATCATCGAGGACGAACTGCGCACCGCCGATTACCTGCAGCAGGGGCTGCGTGAGAACGGCTACGTGGTCGACTGCGCCCACACCGGCATCGACGGCCTGCACCTGGCCCGTCAACAGGCCTACGACCTGGTGATCCTCGACGTCAATTTGCCCGAGCTGGACGGCTGGAGCGTGCTCCAGCGGCTGCGCGCCGAATCCGCCACGCGGATCATGATGCTCACCGCCCACGGTCGCCTGGCAGACCGGGTCAAGGGCCTCGACTTGGGCGCCGATGACTACCTGCTCAAGCCGTTCGAATTCCCCGAGCTGCTGGCGCGCATCCGCAGCCTGCTGCGGCGCAATGAGCAGCCGCTGCAACCCACCACCCTGCGGGTCGCCGACCTCGAACTCGACCCAGGCCGGCATCGGGCCTGGCGCGGCGCCAAGCGCATCGACCTGACCGCCAAGGAGTTTTCCCTGCTGCACCTGCTAATGCGCCAGAGCGGCGAAGTGCTGTCGCGCACGCAAATCATCTCGCTGGTCTGGGACATGAATTTCGACTGTGACACCAATGTGGTCGAGGTTTCCATCCGGCGCCTGCGGGCGAAGATCGACGACCCCTTCGAAGACAAGCTGATCCATACCCTGCGCGGCGTCGGCTATGTGCTCGAGGCGCGCCATTGAAGACTGCCAGCCTGTCGTTGCGCCTAGGCCTGAGCGTGACCCTGCTGGGCGCCCTGCTGGTGCTGCTGCTGGCCTGCCTGGCGGTGTTGGCGCTCGATCACGAGCTCGACAGCCGCGCGCGCAAGGACCTCGCGCGCAAGATGTTGCAGGTGGAACATAACCTGCGTGTCGACCTGCGCAGCGAGGACCTGGGCAGCCGCGCCCACCCCCTGCTCGACCTGGTCATGGGGCACGACAACCTCAGCCTCAGCGTGCTCGCGCTCGAGGGCCGCCACCCGCACCTGCTCAGCCTAGGCCCAGCCCTGGAGTCGAGCGTGGGCGCGCTGGCGACCGGCGCCCGGCTGACGTTTCACGAATGGCACGACAGCCGCGGTAACCAAATGCTGACCGCGACACGCCAGATGCGCTTGCGCGACGAAACACCAGTACGGGTGATGATGACGCTCGACCGCGCCGACGACAACGCCCTGCTCCAGGCCTACCTGCACTCGACCCTGATCGCCCTGCCCTTGCTGTTGATACTGATCGGCATCGGCGCCTGGAAGCTGGTGCAACGCAGCCTGAAACCCTTGCGCCATTTTCGCCGGGTGGCCGGCCAGGTTTCGGCCCAGGACCTCAGCCACCGCCTGCCCGACACTGGCCTGCCACAAGAGCTGGGCGAGCTGGCCAGGGCCATCAACGTGATGCTCGACCGGCTCGACCAAGGCGTGCAACAGTTGTCGCAGTTTTCCGACGACCTTGCCCATGAGTTACGCACGCCGCTAAGCAACCTGATGGGCAAGGCCCAGGTCACCCTCAGCCGCGAGCGCGACAACGCCAACTACCGGGAAGTGCTGGAGGACAGCATCGAAGAGCTCACCCGGCTCAACCGCATCATCAACGACATGCTGTTTCTCGCCCAGGTTAGCCAGCCTCAGGCGCAGGTGGCGCTCAAGCCCCTGGCGCTTGCCGATGAGGCTGCACAGGTGGTGGAGCTGTTTGCCATCAGCGCGGAGCTCAAGGACATCGAGCTTCACCTTCAGGGCTGGGGCACGGCCTTGGGTGATCGGCTGATGTTCCAGCGTGCGTTGTCGAACCTGTTGAGCAATGCCATTCGGCATGCGCCGGTAGGCACGCGCATCGACCTCGGTATCGAGCGCCACGCAAGCGATGTCAGGGTCTGGGTGGAAAATGAGGGCGTAGGGATTGGCGCAGAGCATCAGCCGCAGTTGTTCGAGCGTTTCTATCGCGTGGGCGCCGGGCGCTCTCGGCTTGAGGGGGGCACCGGGTTGGGGCTGGCGATCGTGAAGTCGATCATGCAGTTGCATGGTGGGCGGGTCGAGGTGATGAGCAGCCCGGCAGGGCCGACCCGGTTTACCCTGGTGTTCAGAGCCGAGTGACCGGCTGCTGGTAACGGCCTTATCGCCGGCAAGCCGGCTCCCACATGAACTGCGTAGGCTTCAAGGCTAGCGCTGTACCTGTGGGAGCTGGCTTGCCGGCGATGAGGCCAGTTCCGTCAACCTGCGATCAGCGCGAAGCCGCCACGATCAACGCCTTCATCTCCGCCACCGCAGCCTTGAAGCCGACGAACAGCGCATGGGCCACCAACGCGTGGCCGATGTTCAGCTCATTGATACCCTTGATCGCCGCGACTGACTCGACGTTGTGGTAATGCAGGCCATGCCCGGCATTGACGATCAGCCCTTGGCCCACCCCGAACGCAACACCGTCCGCAATGCGCTTGAGCTCTTCAGCGACTTCAGTCGGCGTCTGTGCATCGGCGTAACGGCCGGTGTGCAGCTCGATGGCCGGCGCGCCTACGCGATGCGACGCTTCGATCTGCCGCTCGTCGGCGTCGATGAACAGCGACACTTCGGCACCGGTGCGGGCCAGGCGCTCGACTGCTGCCTTGATCCGTGCCTCTTGCCCCGCCACGTCCAGGCCGCCTTCGGTGGTCAGCTCCTGACGGGTCTCGGGCACCAGGCAGATGTGCGCCGGGCGGATCTTCTCGGCGAAGGCCATCATCTCTTCGGTGACGCCCATTTCGAAGTTCATGCGGGTCTGCAGTACATCCTTGAGCACCACCACATCACGCTCCTGAATGTGCCGGCGGTCTTCGCGCAGGTGCACGGTGATGCCGTCGGCACCCGCCTCTTCGGCATCCAGGGCAGCCTTGACCGGATCAGGGTAACGCGTGCCCCGGGCCTGGCGCAGTGTCGCCACGTGGTCGATATTTACGCCGAGAAGCATGCGGTTGCTGTGAGTCACGAAAGGCTCTCCTGAAGATTGAGCCCCACAGCATACGACGTGATCAGCGCTTGCGAAACAGTTCCCGGCTGACCAGGGGTTTGGCACCCAGGTGAACGGCCAGTGCCTGACGCATCAACCGCTTGGCTGCGAGCAGCGCCCCCGGGGCTTCCCAGTCGGCTTGCGCCAGGGCCAACAGCTCGCCCCCCAGGAACAACCCGGGCTGCAGCAACTCGACCCGCTCAAGCCCGGCATCCACGCGCAAGCGGTAGCGGCCATCGGCGGCGATCGGCAAGTCGTTCACGTCATGCTGCAACGAAAACGCATAACCGAGCTCGTCCAGCAGGCGCCATTCGAAAGAACGCAACAACGGCTCCAGGGGGCGCCCGGCGGCAAGCGCCTGCAATGTCAGGGTGTAGTGCTCGAACAGCGCAGGGTGAGGGGCTTCGGCGGGCAGCAAACGCATGAGCAGCTCGTTGAGGTACAACCCGCTGAACAGCGCATCGCCGTGCAACCAGGCGGCGATGCCAAGTGTCTCCAGGCGGCCGACATTCTTCAGCTCGCCGCGCCCGCGCAGCTCCACTTCCAGCGGCACGAACGGCCGCACCAGGCTGCCACCTTTGCCCCGCGCACGGCGCAACACGGCCCGCACACGGCCTTGCGGCGTGAGGAAGTCCACCAGTGCGCTGGTTTCCTTGTAGGCACGACTGTGCAGCACATAGGCCGGCTGGCCGACAGGTTGTTCCATGGCAATCACTTGTCCCAAGGCCAATCGGGCCGCTATGCGGCCCATCGCCGGCAAGCCGGCTCCTACAGGGCTCGGTAGCGCTGCGGTTGTGTGGGAGCCGGCTTGCCGGCGATGGGCTGCAAGGCAGCCCCAAGCCCATACAGCAGGGGTTACAGGTCGCCGTAGCCCAGCGAGCGCAGGGCGCGCTCATCGTCGGACCAACCGCCTTTGACCTTGACCCAGAGGTTGAGCATGACCTTGGCGTCGAACAGCACTTCCATGTCCTTGCGCGCGTCGGAGCCAATGCGTTTGATACGCTCGCCCTTGTCACCGATGATGATCTTCTTCTGGCCATCGCGTTCGACCAGGATCAGCGCATGGATGTGCAACACGTGCCCTTGCTGCTTGAACTCTTCGATCTCTACGGTGATCTGGTACGGCAGCTCCGCACCCAACTGGCGCATGATCTTCTCGCGCACCAGTTCAGCGGCCAGGAAACGGCTGCTGCGGTCGGTGATCTGGTCTTCCGGGAAGAAGTGCTCGTTCTCCGGCAAGTGCTTGGCGATCAGGCCTTCCAGCGCTTCGAGGTTATGCCCCTGTTGCGCGGAGATCGGTACCACTTCCGCGTTCGGCAGTTGCTCCTGCAGCCATTGCAGGTGCGGAATCAGGTCGGCTTTTTCTTCCAGGCGGTCGGTCTTGTTGACCGCCAGGATGACCGGGCCGCTGACGTACTGGACGCGCTCGAGCACCAACTGGTCCTCGTCGGTCCAGCGGGTACGGTCAACCACGAAGATCACCACGTCGACGTCTTTCAGGGCGGCCGAAGCGTTACGGTTCATGTAACGGTTCAGGGCCTTGTCGTTGGCCTTGTGCATACCCGGCGTGTCGACGTAGATCGCCTGCACATCACCCTCGGTCTTGATGCCGAGCATGTTGTGGCGGGTGGTCTGCGGCTTGCGCGAGGTGATCGCCAGCTTCTGCCCGAGGATGTGGTTGAGCAAGGTCGACTTGCCCACGTTGGGGCGGCCGACAATGGCCACGTAGCCGCAGCGAGTCGGGTTGTTATCAGTCATTGCCATTCTCCACGCCCAGGGCGATCAATGCAGCCGCAGCGGCGACTTGCTCAGCGATACGCCGGCTCACACCCTGACCACGGCTCTTGTTGTTCAGCAGCACCACTTCGCATTCGACGAAGAAGGTACGGCAGTGCGGTTCGCCCTGGATATCCACCACCTCGTAGCGCGGCAGCTCACAGCTGCGCGACTGCAAGAACTCTTGCAGGCGGGTCTTGGGGTCCTTGTTGGTATCGACCAGGGTCAGGCTTTCGAATTCATCGGCCAGCCAGGCCAGGATACGCTCCCGGGCGGTCTGCATGTCCGCGTCCAGGTAGATGGCGCCAATCAGCGCCTCCAGGGCATCGGCCAGGATCGATTCGCGGCGGAAACCGCCGCTTTTCAGCTCACCCGAACCCAGGCGCAGGTACTCGCCCAGATCAAAGCCTCGCGCCAGGCGGGCCAGGGTCTCACCCTTGACCAGACGCGCACGCAAGCGCGACAACTGGCCTTCACGGGCCTGCGGGAAGCGCTCGAACAGCGCCTCACCGGCCACGAAGTTGAGAATGGCGTCGCCCAGAAACTCCAGGCGCTCGTTATTGCGCCCGGCGTAGCTGCGATGGGTCAGGGCCAGAAGCATCTGGTCCTGGTTCTTGAAGGTGTAACCGAGCTTTCGCTCCAGTGCGGCGAGGGAAGCACTCATGCGGCCACCCGTTCGTTGTTCAACGCGTTGTTCAAATCAACATCCTGAAAGACTGTTTGGCTGTGGCCCGCCGCTGTACGCGGCGAAACTCTCGATCCCTGAGAACACAGCCTATGTCAGAAATGCATTCGGCGCTGTCTGCTGGACAGCGCCGAAGGGTATCAATGGATCAGGCCGACCCGCGACAGGTTGGGCATATGGCTGAGCTTGGGCTCTGGCCAGCTCATCCAGACCGCGAAGGCCTTGCCGACAATGTTCCGGTCCGGAACCATGCCGTGCAGTTCCTTGGGAATGTTCGGGTCATCCCAGTAACGGCTATCGTTGGAGTTGTCGCGGTTGTCGCCCATCATGAAGTAATGGCCAGCCGGTACGGTCCATTGCTGGTCCGGCGGCATGCGGTAACGGCTCATCTCCTTGCGGATCAGGTGTTCGGCCTCGCCCAGCTTCTCTTTGTACAGCTCGGCGCTGCCCAAGGTGCCCGGTTCGGTGCCCACCAGTTGTTCGGCAATGGGTTGGCCATTGACGTACAGCCGCTTGTCGTTGGTGTAGCGGATCTGGTCGCCCGGCAGGCCAACGACACGCTTGATGTAGTTGACGTTCGGGTCGCTCGGATAGCGGAACACCATCACATCGCCGCGTTGCGGGTCACCCACCTCGATGACCTTCTTGTCGATCACCGGCAGGCGAATGCCATAGGAGAACTTGTTCACCAGGATGAAGTCGCCCACTTCCAGGGTCGGTTTCATCGACCCCGAAGGGATCTGGAACGGCTCGACCAAAAACGAGCGCAGTACCAGCACGATGAACAGCACCGGGAAGAACGACTTGCCGTATTCGACCAGCAGCGGCTCCTTGTTCAGGCGCTCGACCACCGCCATCTCGGGCGGATTGACGCGCCCCTGATAGTTGGCGATTGCCGCTCGCCGGCGCGGGGCCAGGAACAGCAGGTCGATCAAGCCCAACAGGCCGCAGACAGCTACGGCGATGACTAGCAACAGCGGGAAATTTAGCGACATAGGACCTAGCTATCCAACCTGAGCACAGCAAGGAAGGCCTCTTGTGGAATCTCCACGTTGCCCACTTGCTTCATGCGTTTCTTACCGGCCTTCTGCTTCTCCAGCAGTTTCTTCTTACGGCTGACGTCACCACCGTAGCACTTGGCCAGTACGTTCTTTCTGAGCGCCTTGACGGTTGTCCGCGCGATGATCTGGCCGCCGATAGCTGCCTGGATCGCCACATCGAACATCTGCCGAGGGATCAGTTCCTTCATCTTCTCGGTCAACGCACGGCCTTTGTAGGCCGCGTTGTCGCGGTGCACGATCAACGCCAGGGCATCGACCTTGTCGCCGTTGATCAGTACATCCAGTTTGACCAGGTTGGCCGACTGGTAGCGATCGAAATGATAGTCCAGCGAAGCGTAACCGCGACTGGTCGACTTAAGGCGGTCGAAGAAGTCCAGTACCACCTCGTTCATCGGCATGTCGTAACGCACCTGAACCTGGCTGCCGAGGAACTGCATGTCGCGCTGAACGCCACGTTTCTCGATGCACAGGGTGATGACGTTACCCAGGTGCTCCTGCGGCACCAGGATGGTCGCGGTGACGATCGGCTCGCGGAAGTCGGTGACGGCCGAAACATCCGGCAGCTTCGACGGGTTGTCGACGATGATGGTTTCGCCGGTTTTCAGTTCGAGCTCGTAGATCACGCTAGGCGCAGTGGTGATCAAGTCCAGGTCGTACTCACGCTCCAGGCGCTCCTGGATGATCTCCATGTGCAGCATGCCCAAGAAGCCGCAACGGAAACCGAAGCCCAGAGCGTCGGAGCTTTCCGGCATGTACTGGAGCGAGGAGTCGTTGAGCGTCAGCTTCTGCAGCGCGTCGCGGAAGTCCTCGAAATCGTCCGAGCTGACCGGGAACAGGCCGGCGTAGACCTGTGGCTGGATCTTCTTGAAGCCCGCCAGCACTTCGACTTCCGGGGTCGAGGACAGGGTCAGGGTGTCACCGACCGGTGCACCGTGAATGTCTTTGATGCTGGCAATGATGAAGCCCACTTCACCGGCCTTGAGGTCGACGGTCTGGGTGTGTTTCGGGGTGAAGACGCCGACGCTGTCGACCAGGTGCACCTTGCCGGTGGACTTGACCAGGATCTTGTCGCCTTTCTTGACGCGACCCTGGCGCACGCGCACCAGCGAGACAACGCCCAGGTAGTTGTCGAACCAGGAGTCGATGATCAGCGCCTGCAGCGGCGCGTCGATCTCGCCTTCCGGCGCGGGGATGGTGTGCACCAGGCGCTCGAGCACCTCGTCGACACCCATGCCGCTCTTGGCACTGCACGCCACGGCGTCGGTAGCGTCGATGCCGATGATCTTCTCGATCTCGTCCTTGACGCGGTCCGGGTCAGCCTGGGGCAGGTCCATCTTGTTCAACACCGGCATGACCTCGAGGCCTTGCTCGATGGCGGTGTAGCAGTTGGCCACGGACTGGGCTTCGACGCCTTGACCGGCGTCCACCACCAACAGTGCGCCTTCACACGCGGCCAGCGAGCGCGAGACTTCATAGGTGAAGTCGACGTGGCCGGGGGTGTCGATGAAGTTCAGCTGGTAGGTCTTGCCGTCTTGCGCCTTGTAATGAAGCGTGACGCTGTGGGCCTTGATGGTGATCCCGCGTTCGCGCTCCAGGTCCATGGAGTCGAGGACCTGGGCTTCCATTTCGCGCGCAGACAGGCCACCGCACATCTGGATGAAACGGTCGGCCAGCGTCGACTTGCCATGGTCGATGTGGGCGATGATGGAGAAATTGCGGATATGACTCAAATCACTCACGGGTCAACACTCGAAAAGGCTGCGAGCCGGGACGCCCGCCGAAAAATAGCCGGGAATTGTACCTCAAGCAGCAGGGATATGGGAGATTCCTGATCGGCTGTCTGTGCCGACAGTGTCGCTGGCAAGCCGCTTCGTAACGCCGCAGCGCCGTACCTGAAAGCTCCACCCCACCTGTGGGAGCCGGCTTGCCGGCGATCGGACCAGCCCATTTCTCCGTAGATTCCACGAAAAAGGGCAGCCAACGCTGCCCCTTTTCCTACCTGAAGACCCGCTTATTCAGCCAGTTTGAAGGTGATAAAGCTCGCACGCCCCTGGCGCAGTACGCGCATGGACACCGAGCGGTTTTTCGGCAGGTCCTTGGCGATCTCGGTGAATTCCTTCGCCGAGCCAATGGCCTGGTTATTCAGGTGGCTGATGACATCACCTGGGCGCAGGCCGATCAATGCGGCCGGGCCATCCTGGACTTCCTTGATGACCACGCCACCCTTGAGTTCGAGGGCTTTCTTCTGCTCGGCGCTGAGGTCAGCGACCGAAACGCCCAGACGGTTGCTGCTGCGCTCGGCACTGCCATCTGCACCGGTCCCGGTGCCAATGTCAGCGTCATCGTCCGGCAGCGCACCGACGCTCACGTCCAGGTTCTGGCGCTTGCCGTTGCGGATGATCTCGAGCTTGGCCTTGTCGCCGTCCTTGAGGCTGCCGACCAGGTGCGGCAAGTCGGCCGACATGACGATCGGCTGGCCGTTCATGCTCAGGATCACGTCACCCACCTGCAGGCCACCTTTGGCGGCTGGGCCATCTTCCAGCACCTGGGCCACCAGGGCACCGGCCGGTTTGTCCAGGCCAAAGGACTCAGCCAGGTCCTTGTTGACCTCCTGAATCACCACGCCCAGCCAGCCACGGCTGACCTTGCCGTCTTTTTTCAGCTGGTTGGATACGTCGATCGCCACATCGATCGGGATCGCGAACGACAGGCCCATGAAGCCGCCCGAGCGGGTGAAGATCTGCGAGTTGATACCCACGACCTCGCCCTGCATGTTGAACAGCGGGCCGCCGGAGTTGCCCGGGTTGATGGCAACGTCAGTCTGGATGAACGGCACGTAGGTGTCGTTAGGCAGGGTACGGCCTTTGGCACTGACGATACCTTTGGTCACCGAGTGGTCGAAGCCGAACGGCGAACCGATGGCCAGCACCCACTCACCCACTTTGAGCTTCTCGGAGTCGCCCAGCTTGACGGTCGGCAGGTTCTTGCCTTCGACCTTGAGCAGCGCGACGTCGGTGCGTGGGTCGGTGCCGACCAGCTTGGCTTGCAGCTCGCTGCGGTCCGACAGGCGGACGATGATCTCGTCGGCGTCGGCCACCACATGGTTGTTGGTCAGTACGTAGCCATCGCTGGAAATGATGAAACCCGAACCCAGCGACTGGGCTTCACGCTGACGATCACCGCGCGGCGAGCGGGGCTGTTGCGGCATGTTGCGCTCGAAGAATTCGCGGAACATCGGCGGCAGGCCTTCGAGGTCCGGCATCTGCCCAGCGGCGATGCGGCGGTCCGGCAGCTTCTGCTTGGTACTGATGTTGACCACGGCCGGCGAGGCTTGCTCGACCAGCGTGGTGAAGTCCGGCAGGGCTTCCTCGGCCTGGGCGGTGAGCACCTGGCCGAGCATGAGCACGGCGGCGAACATCGATAGGTAGGATTTCAAGCGTGGTATAGACATACGGCTCCCGTCACAACGAGCGTGGTTAGCGTAAGGCCCCTGCACAAGCAGGAAAGGCCAGGCTCCAAGAAGCCTGACCTATAGAAAATTTACGGAAAGATTGCAAATGACAATGCTTTAATTTCATTTCAGGAGCATGTCTCTCACGCCGGAAACCACCTGAAAAGCGCACGCCATCATTGCCGCGCCTGGGCATCCTGAGGCCGCATCGATAGCGCAATGCGCTCTGCAGTACCCAGGGGTATTTCACCTACCACAGTGACCAGGACCTTGCCCTTCGGCGTGTTCAGACGGCGCGATACCGCCACGGTTGGCCCGAGTTGCACGCGTGTGTCGGTGCCTGAGTTGTCGTTGACCGGCTCGAGGAATACCGAAACGCGCGCCAGGCCATCGTCATACATCAGGCTGCTGACCGTGCTGTTGCGGGCCGGGTCGCGGCGCACCGAGCTGTTGACCAGCTCAAAACCCGGCGGCAGCCAGTCTGAGCGCCAGCCGGCGACGGTTTCCTGGCCGGTGCTGGTGCCACGTTCCACCGGTTTGCAAGCGGCACTGGGGCGCAAGTCATCCGCGGTAGGCAGGTCATCGGTATCGAGGCGGGTCATCTGGAAGCGCTCAAGCAATTGCCCCTTGTCGTTGAGCATCAACGAGCGCAGCGGCAAGCCGGTGCGGCGGTCAAGGTGCAATTCGAACGCATAACGGTGCTGGTCGCGCGGTGTGAGGGTGACGATCACCGCGTCGCGCCCGGCGACACGTGACTTGCCCGCCACACCCAGATCGTACCAGCCCATCAATTTGAGGGGATCCAGCGCACGCGGCGCCGCATCGGGCGGCGTCGTAACGCCGTTGACCAAGGCACCACTGACGCATGCAACCTTGCCATCCACGCGCACGATTTCCTGGGCAGTGCCATCGAGCTGCAGCAGCCGCTCGCTGACCTTGCCGTCCTCAACCCTGTGCCAGATATCGTGGGAAGAAAAGCTGCCGTTACGCTCGTAGACGAAAGAGCCTTGGTAGCTTTGCTTTTGCTCGGCCTGTGCCAGCTTGTTCAGCCACTCATTCGCCTCGGGCGAAGAATTGGCCGCCAACGCTGGCACCGTCATGCAGCTGCCTATCAGCAGCGACAGGAGAGGTAGCGCGCGCATGATCCTCCTTACTTAGCGGGGTTATCCAGGCTGGCGGCGCGGGCATACGGCAACGCGGTTTCGCTGCCCTTGAGCGCAGATTCCTGGGCGTGCTGGCGCAGGTAGCCTGGCAGACGCTGATCCCAGCCGGCTTGGTTCTGCAGCACACCGTTGGCCATCGGCCCGGTCGGTTGCTCACTGCTTTCACTATAGCCTGCCAATACCGCCGGGCCTTGAGTTTGTGGCACGCTCAGCCCCTGCTGCGGTTGCTGGGAGGCAAGCTCTGCACCGGTGATTTCATCTTGGTTGTACATGCGCACACCCGCCAGCACGGCAACCGTCACCGAGGCAGCGACTGCCAGGCGAGCGACGCTGCGCCATGGGCCTTTATTGACCTTGGCCGGTACCGCTTCGTCGGCCAACGCTGCCGACACCGCCGAGGCGATATCGAGGTTGGGCAGCAGCAGTTCCTTGTGCATCGCTGCGCGAGCGACCTGGTAACGCGACCAGGTGGCACGGGTTTCGGCATCGTCGACGGCACTCAGTACCCGACGTAATTCCAGTTCGTCCGCTTCGTTATCCATTACCGCGGACAGCGATTCCTGCAACGCTTCACGACTCATGGCGGTTCCTCTCTTGGCTGTAGCCGCTGTCTCAGGTTTCCTGCAACAACGGCTGCAGGGCTTTATCTATGGCCTCCCGAGCGCGGAAGATTCGAGAGCGCACGGTACCCACCGGACATTGCATGACACTGGCAATGTCTTCGTAACTCAATCCGTCGAACTCGCGCAGGGTCAATGCCGTGCGCAGGTCTTCGGGCAGTTGCTGGATGGTGCGATGGACCGTGCCTTCGATTTCATCCCGCAACAACGAGCGCTCTGGGGACTCGAGATCCTTGAGACCATGATCGCCGTCGTAAAACTCCGCATCCTCGGAGCTCACATCACTGTCTGGTGGCCGTCTTCCACGGGACACCAGGTAGTTCTTCGCCGTGTTGATGGCGATGCGGTACAGCCAGGTATAAAACGCACTGTCTCCGCGAAAATTGCCAAGCGCACGGTAGGCCTTGATAAAGGCTTCCTGTGCTACATCCTGGGCCTCGTGGGTATCGTGAACGAACCGCACGATCAACCCGAGAATCTTGTGCTGATACTTCAGCACCAACAGATCGAAAGCTCGCCTGTCACCGCGCTGCACGCGCTCGACAAGCTGCTGATCCTCTTCCTGGGTTAGCATGAACACTCCTCGGTAGACTCGAAGGAGCGTTGCAACAGCCATCGTTCAGGCTTGCAAACATAGACTCGGGCTTTGCGCAAAAGTTCTCCCCTCCAAGCAAGTTTCCTGCAGCCCTTGGTCGGCTCGCACGGAAGACGCGGCGCGGTCACGGCCGGCAACGTCAATAATCAGGTTTCGAATACGCAGGTGTCAGCCCGAATAGAGCTGCCGCCGTGCGTCGCCGCGACATTTGTGGCGTGCGGGCAGCCTTCATAGGATTTCCGTAGCTGTCGGAA
The DNA here is from genome assembly GCF_000483465.1 of Pseudomonas sp. LAIL14HWK12:I7. Lineage (NCBI taxonomy): Bacteria > Pseudomonadati > Pseudomonadota > Gammaproteobacteria > Pseudomonadales > Pseudomonadaceae > Pseudomonas > Pseudomonas sp. LAIL14HWK12:I7. The sequence goes on along the minus strand of NZ_AXYZ01000009.1, from coordinate 177,035 downwards.
AGTTCCCACAAGGTCGCTGCTTCCTGGCAAGTGGCATGGAAATTGGCCACCCGGGGCTGCTATAAAGGCAACCCGGCCTGGTTTAACGATAGTTTCACAATGCCATCGGCGCGTGACTATTGTGCCGTGCCCCTTCCGTAGATTACTAGTGTCCCGACATGAGCCAACAATTCCAACATGATGTCCTGGTGATCGGCAGCGGCGCCGCCGGTCTCAGCCTGGCACTGAACCTCCCCAGCCACCTGCGTATCGCCGTGCTCAGCAAAGGCGACCTGGCCAATGGCTCGACCTATTGGGCCCAGGGCGGTGTTGCCGCCGTGCTGGACGACACCGACACCGTACAGTCGCATGTCGAGGACACCCTCAATGCCGGCGGCGGCCTGTGCCATGAAGATGCCGTGCGCTTCACCGTCGAGCACAGCCGCGAAGCCATCCAGTGGTTGATCGAGCAAGGCGTGCCCTTTACCCGGGATGAGCAGCACGGCGTCGACGATGGGGGCTTCGAGTTCCACCTGACCCGCGAAGGTGGCCACAGCCACCGGCGCATCATCCACGCCGCCGATGCCACAGGCGCCGCGATCTTCACCACCCTGCTGGCCCAGGCCCGCCTGCGCCCGAACATCCAGCTGCTGGAGCAGCGCGTGGCGGTCGACCTGATCACCGAGCGCCGCCTGGGCCTGCCCGGCGAGCGCTGCCTGGGTGCCTACGTGCTGAACCGCAATAGCGGCGAAGTGGACACCTTCGGTGCACGTTTCACCGTGCTCGCCACCGGAGGCGCGGCCAAAGTCTACCTGTATACCAGTAACCCCGACGGTGCCTGCGGCGACGGCATCGCCATGGCCTGGCGCGCGGGCTGCCGGGTGGCCAACCTTGAGTTCAACCAGTTCCACCCCACCTGCCTGTACCACCCCCAAGCCAAGAGCTTCCTGATCACCGAGGCCCTGCGCGGTGAAGGCGCCCTGTTGCGCCTGCCCAACGGCGAGCGCTTCATGCCACGCTTCGACCCCCGCGAAGAACTGGCCCCGCGTGACATCGTGGCCCGCGCCATCGACCACGAGATGAAGCGCCTGGGTGTGGACTGCGTGTACCTGGACATCACCCACAAGCCGGCCGATTTCATCAAAGGCCACTTCCCCACCGTTTACGAACGCTGCCTGGCCTTCGGCATCGACATTACCCGCCAGCCGATCCCGGTAGTACCCGCAGCCCACTACACCTGCGGCGGTGTAGTGGTGGACGACCGCGGGCATACCGACGTGCCGGGGCTGTATGCCATCGGTGAGACCAGCTTTACCGGCCTGCATGGCGCCAACCGCATGGCCAGCAACTCGCTGCTCGAATGCTTTGTCTATGGCCGCGCCGCTGCCGCCGACATCCAGGCGCACCTGGAACAGGTCGACATGCCCAAAGCCCTGCCCGGCTGGGATGCCAGCCAGGTCACCGACTCGGACGAGGATGTGATCATCGCGCACAACTGGGACGAACTGCGGCGCTTTATGTGGGACTATGTCGGCATCGTGCGCACCAGCAAGCGCCTACAGCGCGCCGAACACCGCATCCGCCTGCTGCTCGACGAAATCGACGAGTTCTACAGCAACTACAAGGTCAGCCGCGACCTGATCGAGCTGCGCAACCTGGCGCAAGTGGCGGAGCTGATGATTCGTTCGGCGATGCAGCGCAAGGAAAGCCGCGGGTTGCATTACACGCTGGATTATCCGGGGATGCTGGACGAGGCTAAAGACACCATCCTCAGCCCGGTCTGAATCGGCGCTGTCTTCTTCGCGGGTAAACCCGCTCCCACAGGGACGGCGTAGGCCTCGAGCCGGGCGCGGTACCTGTGGGAGACACCATCCTCAGCCCGGTCTGAATCGGCGCTGTCTTCTTCGCGGGTAAACCCGCTCCCACAGGGACGGCGTAGGCCTCGAGCCGGGCGCGGTACCTGTGGGAGCGGGTTTACCCGCGAAGAAGCCCACCCGGTTCTGACCTATACCCGAGATACCTCAGCCCACCTGCGCCGGCTGAACTTCAGCCTTACCCGCAACCGCCGATGCTCATCAGCCCCGAGGGCATCCCTGGGAACGCACTGCCCCTCCCCCAGCCAACGCCCCTCCCGTACAAACCGCACGACCACCATCCCCGGCAACGCAACGCTGTCCCGGCACAAACGCACCGGCTGCCAACCCTGGGCGCGGCTGAATACCCGCCAACCAAGCAGGTCTCGGCGCAGCCCGGTAACCGCATGCGGATGCGTGAGCAAAATGCGTCGGGGGATGGCCCAGCAGGCGTGGGCGACAGACGCGGCAGTGGCCGCCAGGGACAGCCACCAGGGCAACGCGCTCACCCATACAGTGAACAGCGCCAGCACCTGGCAACTCAGGTAAGCCGTCAGCAGCAGGCGCGAGCCTTGCCAACGGCTTTCGAAAAACTCACTTGGGCTGGACACGGTCCAGGATGATGCGGACCATGCGCTGCAGCTCCGGGTCTTCAGACTCGGTGCGCTCCATGAACCAGCCGAACATGTCCTGATCTTCGCAGCTCAACAGGCGTACATAGAGTTCGCGGTCGGCTTCGTTGAGGGTGGCGTAGACTTCCTGGGTAAAAGGCACCAACAGTACGTCCAGTTCCAGCATGCCGCGGCGGCTGTGCCAGAAAAGCCGGTTGAGTTCAGTTTGTTCGACCATGGGGCCCTCCTCGAATGGCCCGCCAGTATACAGCCAGGCGAGCGAAGCGGCACAGGGCGTTGGTCTAGTCACCTACCTATTTTGTTACTGGCGTTCTATGATGGCCGCCAGTCTTTAGCCACCGCGATGACCCATGGCCGATTCCGCTTTCTTCAGCCCCCTGTCCCACGAGGGCATCCTCGCCGTCCGCGGCTCCGACGCAGGCAAGTTCCTGCAGGGCCAGCTGACCTGCAACATCAACTACCTCAGCCAGGAACATGCCAGCCTCGGTGCCCGCTGCATGGTCAAAGGGCGCATGCAGTCGAGTTTCCGTATCGTGCCCGAAGGCAACGGTTACCTGCTGGCCATGGCCAGTGAGCTGCTCGATGCCCAATTGGCCGACCTCAAGAAGTACGCCGTGTTCTCCAAGGCCACCCTCAGCGACGAGAGCGCCGCCTGGGCGCGCTTTGGCCTGCAGGGTGGCGAGGCGGCACTGCAAGCCTTGGGCTTGACGCCGCTGGTCGAAGCGGGCGCCACCGTGCGCCACGAGGGCCTGATCGCCATCGCCGTATCCGCAGGCCGTGTCGAGCTGTGGGTACCTGCCGAGCAGGCCGCCCACGTAGGCGCGGCACTCGCCGCCAGCCTGCCTGAAGGCAGCCTCAACGACTGGTTGCTGGGCCAGATCCGCGCAGGTATTGGCCAAGTCATGGGCCCTACCCGCGAGCTGTTCATCCCGCAGATGATCAACCTGCAGGCCGTGGACGGGGTCAGCTTCAAGAAGGGCTGCTACACCGGCCAGGAAATCGTTGCCCGCATGCAGTACCTGGGCAAGCTCAAGCGCCGTCAGTACCGGCTCTCGCTCGATCAGCAGGACATCCCCGCGCCAGGTGCCGAGATCTTCTCGCCCACCCATGGTTCCTCGGTCGGTGAAGTGGTGATCGCGGCCAGTGCGGGTACCGGTTGCGAGTTGCTCGCGGTGCTCAGCGCCGATGCGGTGGCCGATGACAATCTGCACCTGGGCAGCCTGGAAGGGCCACGCCTGCACGTGCTGAGCCTGCCCTACGAACTGGACCGCGACCGGGAAATCCAGCGCTGACCAGCCTGCCCCGTCCGCGTGACGGGGCCGCACCACCACTGCGGTAGAGAAGTCCATGAACAAGCTGGCCGAGATGGTTCAAGCACAGTTGCTCGATGCCATCGAAAAGGATGACCTGGTCCTGCCGACCCTGCCCGAGGTTGCCTTGAGCATCCGCGAGGCCGCCGAGGATAGCGAGATCAGCGTGTCGGCCCTGAGCAAGGTGATCGGTCGCGACGCGGCCCTCTCGGCGCGCCTGATCAAAGTCGTCAACAGCCCACTGTTGCGCGCTGCGGTCGAGGTCACCGACCTGCATACCGCAATCACTCGCCTGGGCATCAACTACAGCTGCAACCTGGCCATCGGCCTGGTGATCGAACAGATCTTTCATGCTCGCTCGCCGGCTGTTGAGCAAAAGCTGCGCGATATCTGGGTCAACAGCCTGGAAGTGGCAGGCATCAGCTACGAAATCTGCCGCCGTTTCACCCACCTCAAACCCGACCAGGCGACCCTCGGTGGGCTGGTCAACCAGATCGGTGCCCTGCCGGTGCTGATTTACGCCGAAGAACACAACGAGCTGCTGTCCGACCCGGTCTGCCTGCACTACGTGATCGAGCAGATACAGCCCGTGCTGGGTGACAAGATCCTCAAGGCGTGGGAGTTTCCCGAGCAATTGGTCAACCTGCCGAGCCAGGTTCAGGACCTCGACCGGCAGACCGACAAGGTCGACTATATCGACGTCGTGCAGATCGCCCGCTGCATCAGCCAACGTGGGCGTAGCCGGCCACTGGCCGCGTTGCCGGCGTACCGACACCTGGGGCTGCCGTTCGGCACCGAACTGGAAGTCGAAGAGCTGCTCGAGGCGCGGAGCCTGTTGCGCTAGGCCGCCAAAAGTCCGCTGCACCTCCCCTCCTGCGCGATTCAGGTAGGAGCAGCCTTGTGCTGCGAAGAGGCCGGTAACAGCACAGCAAATCTTCGCTGCAGTCACTGGCCCTTTCGCAGCACAAGGCTGCTCCTACAGTGCCGACGGGCCAATGGACAGTAAAACCCTAGTCAGCGATGAAGCTCACCCGCACCCGCAAGCCGCCCTTCTCGCCATCGTGCAGGCTGATCTGCGCCAGGTGCGCGCGGCAGATCTCGCCGACAATCGCCAACCCCAGCCCACTGCCTTGGGCACTGCGGCGGTAGAAGCGCTCGAACACCCGTTCGCGCTCATCCTCGGGAATACCCGGGCCGTCATCCTCGACCTCCAGCACCGCCGGCGCCAGCACCCGCAGGATCACGTTGCCACCGGCCGGGGTATGCGCCAAAGCGTTATCCACCAGGTTGCTCAGCAGCTCGTTGAGCAAGGTCGGCTCACCCTTGAGCCACACGGGCGCCTCGGCCTCCAGGGCCAATGCCACGCCACGGTTATGCGCCAAGGGCGCCATGGCCATGCCCAGTTCGCGGGCCAACTGGCTGAGGTCCAGGCGCTGCGCGCCACCTTCGGCGATTGCCCGGGCGCCATTCTCGACCCGTGCCAATGACAACAGCTGGTTGGCCAGGTGGGTCAAGCGGTCCGTGCCTTGGGCAGCTGATTCCAACGTCTGCCGCCACTCCTGCGGCTCGGATGAACGCAAGCCCAACTCGACCCGCGCCTTGAGCGCCGCCAAGGGCGTGCGCAACTCGTGGGCGGCGTCGGCGATGAACTGGGCTTGGCGCTCGAACTGCCCGCGCAAGCGCTCGGTAAAGTGGTTCAAGGCCCGCACCAGTGGGCCCAGTTCGCGCTGCACCTGCACCACCGGCAAAGCCCGCAGGTCATCGGGTTGGCGCTCTTCCACGGCGGTGCGCAGGCGCTCCAGCGGGCGTAGCGCGGCACTGACCGCAAACCACACCATCACCAAGGCGCCCAGTGCCAGCATCCCAAGGCGCAGCAGGGTATCGGCCATCAGCCCGCGCGCCATGCGCACCCGCGCTTCTTCGGTCTCGGCCACGCGAATTTCCGCCATGCCGTTCATGTTCGGCTCGCTGACCGGCTTGAGCAGGCTGACCACGCGCACGTCCTGGCCGAGGTACGTCGCGTTGTAGAACCGCGCCAGCGCCGGGTAGTCGTCGGTGCGCGGCGTGCCAGGCGGCGGCGCTGGCAGGTTCTCGTAGCCCGAGATCAAGCGCTGCTTGATGTCCAGCACCTGGTAGTAGATACGCCCGGCACTGTCGTAGGCGAAGGTATCCAGGGCCACATAGGGCACGTCCGCACTCAACGAGCCGTCGCGTTGCGACAAGCCCGCGGCGATGGTCCGTGCCGAGGCCAGCAAGGTCCGGTCGTAGGCCGTGTCGGCGGCTTCGCGGCCGTTCCAATAGGCGCTCAGGCCGCTGGCCAGCATCAGCACCACCAGCAACAGTGCCAGGTTGCCCAACAGCCGCCCGCGCAAGCTGCCGTTGTCACGCATCGCGATGCTCGAGCAGATACCCCAGGCCACGGAAGGTGACAATCGCCACCGGGTGGCCGTCGAGCTTTTTGCGCAGGCGGTGGATGTAGATTTCGATGGCGTCGGGGCTGGCTTCTTCGTCCAGGCCAAACACCTGGGCGGCCAGTTGCTCCTTGCTCATCACCCGGCCCGGGCGGGCGATCAGCGCTTCAAGCACGCTCTGTTCACGCGAGGTCAGGGTCAGGTTGTCCTCGCCCAGGCTGAAGCGCCGGGTATCCAGGTCGTACACCAACGGCCCGCAACGCTGCTGGCGTTCGCCACCTAGCACGCTGCGGCGCAGCAAGGCCTTGACCCGGGCTTCCAGCTCAGTCAGTTCGAACGGCTTGGCCAGGTAATCGTCAGCCCCCAGGTTCAGCCCGTGGACCCGGTCCTTGACGTCACTGCGCGCGGTCAGCATCAGCACCGGCAGGGTTTTGCCGCGGCCACGCAAACGCGCCAGCACTTCGAAGCCATCCATGCGCGGCAAGCCGACATCGAGCACGGCAACGGCATATTCCTCACTGGCCAGGGCCAGGTCGGCAGCCACGCCGTCATGCAGTACATCCACGGTCAGGCCGTGACTTTTCAAGGCCTGGGCCACGCTTTCGGCCAGTTGCAGGTGGTCTTCGACCAGCAGCACACGCATCGGATTCTCCCTGCTCGGGTGGGGCGGTGGCGCGGAGTGTACCGCTGTCGACCGGCCTGTGAAGCCCCTTCTGACAAACCTTTCACGCTGAAAGGTTAGCGAAAGGTTCGTTACCTAGCATCGCACCACGGTCGCCCCACGCGCCGAAAAAAGCACCAGCAAGGTGCAACGAATAAGAACAATAAACGGAGTCATCGACGATGCTGTCATCGCAGCCGCAGGCATTCGTGCCTACCCGTTCCTTTGCCGCACGCCCTTCTGCCATCGCCAGCGCCCTTGCGCTCGCCGGTGTCGCGCCCATGAGCCAGGCCGCCTTCTTCGAAGACAGCACGGCGACCTTCGAAACCCGCAACATGTACTTCAACCGCGACTTTCGCGACGGCACCAGCGCGCAGCAATCCAAGCGCGACGAATGGGCCCAGGGTTTCATGCTCAACTTCGAGTCTGGCTACACCGACGGCACCGTGGGCTTTGGCCTGGATGCGCTGGGCATGCTGGGCATCAAGCTCGACTCCAGCCCCGACCGCACCGACACCGGCCTGCTGCCGACCCATGACGACGGCAAGGCCGCCGACGAATACTCCAAGCTCGGCCTGACCGGCAAGGTCAAAGTCTCCAAGACCGAATTGAAGATCGGCACGCTGATCCCCGAGCTGCCGACCCTGCAGCCCAACGACGGGCGCATCCTGCCGCAAACCTTCGAAGGTGGCTTGCTCACCTCCAAAGAAATCAGCCACCTGACCTTCACCGGTGGGCGCCTGGAAAAGGCCAAGGACCGCAACGACACCAACTGGGAAGACCTGGCCCTCAACAACAAGAACGGCCGCTTCGGTGGCACCTTCACGGCCGATAACCTCGACCTCGCGGGCCTGGACTACCAGTTCACCGATCGCATCACCGGCAGCTACCACTTCGCCCAACTCGACGACATCTACCGCCAGCACTTCCTCGGCATGGTCGCCACCCAGCCGTGGGGGCCGGGCACCTTGGGCGCTGACCTGCGCCTTGCCGTGAGTGACGATGCCGGCGCCGCCAAGGCCGGCAACATCGACAACACCACCGTCAATGGCATGCTCAGCTACGCCCTGGGCGGGCACAAGGTCAGTGCCGCCTACCAGCACCTGTCCGGCGACAGCGCCTTCCCCTACATCGATGGCGCCGACCCGTACCTGGTCAACTTCGTGCAGATCAACGACTTCGCCGGTGCCGACGAGCACTCCTGGCAGATGCGCTACGACTACAACTTCGCGGCCCTGGGCATCCCCGGCCTGACCTTCATGACCCGTTACATCAGCGGCGACAACGTCAGCCGCGCAGATGGCAGCGAGGGCAAGGAGTGGGAACGCAACACCGAGTTCAAGTACGTGGTACAAAGCGGCCCGTTGAAAAACGTCGCCGTGCGCTTGCGCAACGCCACCTTCCGCTCGAATTTTGCCCGCGACGCCGACGAAGTGCGGCTGCTGGTGAGCTACAGCGTGGCCCTGTGGTAACCCAATAACAACAACGCTCACGGAGATTGACGATGACCTTTTCACTGCGCCGCCTCGTCCTCGCTACCGGCTGCCTGCTGCTGGCCGGCAACGCCCTCGCTGCCGAACCGAAACGCCCCGAATGCATCGCCCCTGCCTCGCCTGGCGGTGGCTTCGACCTGACCTGCAAACTGGTGCAGAGCGCCCTGGTGCAGGAGAAAATCCTCAGCAAGCCCATGCGTGTCACCTACATGCCCGGCGGCGTCGGCGCGGTGGCCTACAACGCCGTGGTGGCCCAGCGCCCAGGGGATGCCGGCACTCTGGTGGCGTGGTCCAGTGGCTCGCTGCTGAACCTGGCCCAAGGCAAGTTCGGCCGCTTCGACGAGAACGCGGTCAAGTGGTTGGCAGCCGTCGGCACCAGCTACGGTGCCATCGCCGTGAAGAGCGATTCGCCCTACAAAACCCTCGACGACCTGGTTGCTGCCCTGAAGAAAGACCCGAGCAAGGTCGTGATCGGCTCCGGTGGCACGGTCGGCAGCCAAGACTGGATGCAAACCGCACTGATCGCCAAGGCCGCCGGCATCAACCCGCGTGACCTGCGTTACGTGGCCCTGGAAGGCGGCGGTGAAATTGCCACTGCATTGCTGGGCGGGCACATCCAGGTCGGCTCCACCGACATCTCCGACTCCATGCCGCACATCCAGAGCGGCAACATGCGCATCCTCGCGGTGTTCTCCGAAAACCGCCTGGACGAGCCAGAGATGAAAGACATCCCTACCGCCAAGGAGCAGGGCTACGACATCGTCTGGCCGGTGGTACGCGGCTTCTACCTGGGGCCGAAGGTGAGCGACGAGGACTACGCCTGGTGGAAGGCCTCGTTCGACAAGATGCTGGCCTCGGAAGACTTCGCCAAGCTGCGTGACCAGCGCGAGCTGTTCCCGTTCGCCATGACCGGCGAAGAGCTGGACGGCTATGTGAAGAAGCAGGTGGCTGACTACAAGGCACTGGCCAGGGAATTCGGCCTGATTCAGTAACTCGCCGACTACCTGAACAGATCCCTGTGGGAGCGGGCTTGTCCCGCGAAGCTGGCACCTCGGTGCATGGCACCGGTTTTGCCGGTGTTCGCGGGGCAAGCCCGCTCCCACAGAGTCCGCGTCCAACGAGGATTCCCCGATGATCCTGCAACGCCTCTTCGCCCTGGTCCTGCTGGCGGTATGCGCCGCCCTGGCCGTGATGGCCTGGCCGTACCAGGCTGCGTTTTCCTACGAACCGGTTGGCCCACGGGCCTATCCGCTGCTGATGCTCGGCCTGATGGGCCTGGGCCTGCTTTACCTGGCCATCCGCCCAACGCCCATCGTGCGCAAGGATGACGAGCCAGAACTGGACCGCGAAACCCTGATCAAGATCGCCGCCTGCGTCGGCCTGCTGATCGTCTTCGCTGCCACCTTCGAACCGCTGGGCTTCATCCTCAGCGCCATCCTGGTCGGCCTGCCCATGGCTCGGCTGTACGGCGGCCGCTGGCTGCACAGCGCCATCGTCGTGGTCGGCATGAGCCTGTTCCTCTACTGGCTGTTCGACCGCGTGATGGACGTGCCCCTGCCCCTTGGCCTGCTGAGCGTACTGGAGAACTGACACATGGATACCTTGAGCTACCTGGGCCAGGGCTTCGGCGTCGCCCTGAGCCCGTACAACCTGGTCACCGCCCTCAGTGGCACCCTGATCGGCACCGTGGTCGGCTTGTTGCCGGGCCTGGGCCCGATCAACGGCGTGGCCTTGCTGATCCCCATCGCCTTTGCCCTGGGCCTGCCGCCTGAGTCGGCGCTGATTCTGCTGGCTGCGGTGTACCTGGGCTGCGAATACGGCGGGCGCATCAGTTCGATCCTGCTGAACATCCCGGGCGAAGCTTCGACCGTGATGACCACCCTCGACGGCTACCCGATGGCCCGCCAGGGCCTGGCAGGCGTTGCCTTGTCGCTGTCTGCCTGGAGTTCGTTCATCGGCGCCTTCATCGCCACCTGCGGCATGGTGCTGTTCGCCCCGCTGCTGGCGAAATGGGCGATCGCCTTCGGCCCGGCGGAATACTTCGTGCTGATGGTGTTCGCCATAGTCGCCTTGGGCGGCATGGCCGGCGACAAACCGTTGAAGACCTTCATCGCTGCGCTGATCGGCCTGTTCCTGTCGGCGGTCGGCATCGACGCCAACAGCGGCGTCTACCGCTTCACCGGTGACAGCGTGCACCTGGCCGACGGCATCCAGTTCGTGGTGCTGGTGCTGGGGCTGTTCTCGATCAGCGAAATCCTCCTGCTGCTGGAAAAGACCCACCATGGCCACCAGGCGGTCAAGGCCACTGGGCGCATGCTGTTCAACGTCAAGGAAGCAGCTTCGGTGTTCGCGGTGAACATCCGCTGCGGCCTGCTTGGCTTCATCATGGGCGTGCTGCCAGGTGCCGGCGCGACCCTGGCCAGCGCCGTGGCCTACATGACCGAGAAGCGTATCGCTGGCGAAAGCGGCAAGTTCGGCAAGGGTGATGCCCGTGGCTTGGCCGCGCCAGAAACCGCCATCGGCGCCTCCTGCTGCGGCGCCTTGGTCCCCATGCTGACCCTCGGCGTGCCTGGTTCGGGCACCACCGCGGTGATGATCGGCGCACTGACCCTGTACAACATCACCCCCGGCCCGCTGTTGTTCGAACAGCAGCCAGACATCGTCTGGGGCCTGATCGCCTCGTTGTTCATCGCCAACATCATGCTGGTGATCCTCAACATCCCGATGATCCGCATCTTCACCCGCATCCTCGCCGTGCCGAACTGGGCGCTGGTGCCGGTGATAGCGATCATCACCGGGATCGGCGTGTATGCCGTGCACGCCACCACCTTCGACCTGTTCCTGATGGTCGGCATCGGCATCATGGGCTACATCCTGCGCAAGCTGGACTTCCCGCTGTCGCCGATACTGCTCGGCTTCATCCTCGGCGGGCTGATGGAGCAGAACCTGCGCCGTGCGCTGTCGATCTCCAACGGTGAGCTGGGCATCCTCTGGTCCAGCCCAATCAGCATGGGCGTGTGGGTACTGGTGGTGTGCATGCTGTGCCTGCCGCTGCTGCGTATCTGGCGCAAGCGCAGCCTGCAGCGCCGGGCCATGGCTGATGCCTGATCGGTCGTTGCCCCTGTATTGGGCTACCGGGCTGGTCGGCCTTGCTGGTGGGTATCTCGCCAGCACGGTCGGCTGGCCTTTGCCCTGGATGGTCGGCGCGTTGTTGGCGATCATCCTGGTGCGCTGCCTGACCCCCTGGCAGCTGTCGGAAATCCCCAATGGGCGCAAATGCGGGCAATGCATCATCGGCCTGGGCATCGGCCTGCACTTCACCCCCGCCGTGATCGAACAGGTGGGCAGCCACTTTCTGCTGATCTTCTTTGGCGCGCTGTTCACTACCCTGTCCAGCGTGATCAGCGTGTGGTTGCTGCGACGTACCGGCGAAGACCGCGCAACCGCCTTCTTTGCCAGCATGCCGGGCGGTTCGGGAGAGATGGTCAACCTGGGCGCGCGCAATGGTGCGGTGCTCAGCCAGGTGGCGGCGGCGCAAAGCCTGCGTGTGTTGGCGGTGGTGCTGTGCGTGCCGGCGCTGTTCAAGTTCTTGATGGGTGACGGTGTACCGCTCAATCATGCCGGCAGTGTGAGCTGGGGCTGGCTAGCGTTGATCGCCCCGCTGGGTATAGCCGCGGGCTTTATCTGGCAGCGGTTGCGCCAGCCCAACCCCTGGCTGTTCGGGCCGCTGCTGGTGGCGGCGACGGTTAGCCTGGCGGGCAACCTGCAGATCGGCCTGCCTGATGGCGCGAGCCAAATCGGCCAGTGGCTGATTGGCAGCGGCCTGGCCTGCCACTTCAACCGCGCGTTTTTCCGCCGCGCACCTTCGTTTCTGGGCCGTACGTTGCTGGCCACGGCGCTGTGCATGTTGATTGCCGGCAGCGCAGCGTGGGGGCTGAGCGTGATGACGGCGCTAGACCTGCGTTCGCTGACCCTGGGGATGATGCCCGGCGGGATTGCGGAGATGAGCCTGACGGCGGAAACCCTGCAGCTGTCGGTGCCGTTGGTGACAGCGCTGCAAGTGATGCGCTTGTTGTTCGTGTTGTTTTTGGCAGAGCCGCTGTTCCGGCTCTGGAACGCAGAAAAAGCCTGAAACACCGCGTCGCCTGCTTCGCGGTGTTTCATGCCATCAAAGCGGCGGCAAGGCCCAGTTGATCGGTGCCAACCCACGCTGCTCGAGGAAGCTGTTGGCCCGGCTGAAGTGCCCGCAACCGAGGAAGCCCCGATACGCCGACAAGGGCGACGGATGCACCGACTTCAGCACCAGGTGCTTGGTGCCATCGATCAGCTTCTGCTTGCCCTGGGCATGCGCGCCCCACAGCAGAAACACCACGTTCGGGCACTGCTCGCTGACCACCTGGATGACCCGGTCGGTAAAGAACTCCCAGCCCTTCTTGGCATGTGAAGCCGCATTGGCGCGCTCCACGGTCATGGTCGTGTTGAGCAGCAGCACGCCTTGCTCGGCCCAGCTCTGCAGGTAGCCGTGGCTGGCGATCGGGATGTTCAGGTCGCGCTGCAGCTCTTTGTAGATATTGACCAGCGACGGCGGCGTGGCAATGCCCGGCTGCACCGAGAAGCACAGGCCATGGGCCTGGCCTGGGCCGTGATACGGGTCCTGGCCGAGGATCACCACCTTGACCTGCTGCAACGGCGTCGAGTTAAGGGCATTGAAGATCAGCGGGCCCGGGGGGTAGATCTCTTTGCCGGCCGCGTGCTCCTGGCGCAGGAATTCGCGCAGCTGATGCATGTAGGGCTGGTCGAATTCGTCGCGCAATGCGGCTTTCCAGCTGGGTTCGAGTTTGATGCGATCGTCGTCAGTCATGGGGCCATCCGTAAACAATGGCGCGACACTAGGTAAGCCTCCTCCGCTTGTCAAACGATCCGACCGACGACCGGCATGATCCCGCAGGCAGGCCATACTTGTGCGATGACCTGCGAGAGGTAGTCCATGTCTATTCATTGCGAGGTACTCACCGGTGCCGATGGCGCCTGTATCGGCATCGCCACCCTGGATGCACCCAAGGCGCTCAATGCGCTGAACCTGCGGATGATCGAAGTGCTCGGCGAGCAGTTGCACGCCTGGGCCCGCGACCCTGGCGTGGTCTGCGTGCTGCTGCGAGGCAATGGCGCCAAGGCGTTCTGTGCCGGGGGCGACGTCAGGGCGCTGGCCCAGGCTTGCCGCGATCACCCGGGCAGCGTGCCGCCGCTGGCCGCCACCTTCTTCGCGGCCGAGTATCGCCTCGATTACCTGCTGCACACCTACCCCAAGCCGCTGCTGTGCTGGGGGCACGGGCATGTGCTGGGTGGCGGCATGGGGCTGCTGCAAGGCGCCAATGTGCGCATCGTCACGCCCAGCAGCCGGCTGGCGATGCCAGAGATCAGCATCGGCCTCTACCCCGACGTCGGTGCCAGCTGGTTCCTCGCCCGCCTGCCGGGCAAGCTGGGGCTGTTTCTGGGGCTGACCGGTGCCCCGATCAATGCCCGCGATGCCCTCGACCTGGGGCTCGCCGATCGTTGCTTCGGCGAGCACCAGCAGGAGGAGCTGATCGAAGAGTTGTTGCAGCTGAACTGGCAGGAGCAGACCGAGTTGCAGCTCAACAGCCTGCTCAAGGCTGAGCAGCATCGCGCCTGCGAGGAGCTACCCGAGGCACAATGGCTGCCCCGGCGCCAAGTGATCGATGAGCTGCTGGATGTCGCCGACCCCGCCGGCGCGTGGCATGCGCTGCAAGGCCTGAAATATCACAACGACCCTCTGCTGGCCGAAGCGGGTGGACGCCTGCATGAGGGCTGCCCGTTGACCGCGCACTTGGTGTGGGAACAGCTCCGCCGGGCCCGGCACCTGTCATTGGCGCAGGTATTCCAGATGGAGTACGGCATGAGCCTGAATTGCTGCCGTCATCCGGAATTCAGCGAAGGGGTGCGCGCGCGCCTGCTGGACAAAGACAATCAACCGCGCTGGCACTGGCCGGATGTGGCACAGGTACCAGCGGCGGTGGTCGAGGCGCATTTTGCCAAGGTCTGGGAGGGGCGCCATCCCCTGGCGGATTTGGATTGATTATCTGCAACCGGGCCGCTGCGCACCCCAATCGCCGGCAAGCCGGCTCCCACAGGTGCGGCGCTAGCCTTGGAGGCTATACAGTACGGGTGGGAGTCGGCTTGCCGGCGATTGGGCCGCACAGCGGCCCCAATTCATCACCGCTGCCAGTTGCGGCCCTGCCCCCGGCCGCCATCTGGCCTGCGGTCACGGTCCCCTCGCCCATTGGAATGCCAACGATCATTCTGATACCGCTGGCTGCCATCGCGATAGTCATGGCGATCACGGTCACGCCTATAGTCATAGCGCTGGCGATTGCCGTAGTCATACCGCGGGTTGCCATGCCACTGGTTCATGCCTGGCTCCGGGTGGGGCCTGTACTGCGGCACCGGCGCCGGGCGGTAATAACGTGGGGCGGGCTGGTAGTAGTAACGCGGCTGCGGCGTTACATAGTAGCGGTCGTATCGGTAATACCCCGGCGACACATAACGGTCGGTGGAGTAGTAATCCGATCGGTAATAGCCCCCGCCGCCATAGTAAGGGGCGCAGGCAGACGTCATCAGACCCAACAGGGCGATCAACAGTATTCGATAGGACATGGCGGCCTCCTGGACCGCTGGAGTGCCCGAACAGCGGCGCTGGCGAGCGTCGATGCAAAACGCGTTCATCGACACTGAATAAGACCGCCATACCGAGGTGCAGTGCCATTTTTGCAATAATTTGAAACAGGTGCGATAACCCTGAAAAACTTGCAGTCATTTACCGGTCATCTCACTAGAATGACCGCCTTGGCACACATCACGGGAAGATCATGCCTGCACGTTCCGCTCTGTTTTCGCAGCGTTCGCTGATCGTCACCCTGCTGATGCTGCTGGCCAGCGGCTTTCTCGCCACTTCCCTGCTCAGCTACTTCGCCTCACGCAGTGCCATTCGCGATGGCATCGTGAATACCGAATTGCCACTGACCTCCGACACGGTCTATTCGGAAATCCAGAAAGACCTGATCCGCCCTGTGCTGATCGCCTCGATGATGGCCCAGGACACCTTCTTGCGGGACTGGGTACTGTCCGGTGAGCAGGACACCCAGCGCATCACCCGCTACCTGGGCGAGATCATGGGCAAGCAGGACATCTTCACCTCGTTCTTCGTCTCCGACCGCAGCCTCACCTACTACCAGGCCAAGGGCGTACTCAAGCAGATCAAGCCCGGCAGCTGGCGCGATGCCTGGTACTTTCGCCTGCGCGACCTCAAGGCGCCCTATGAGATCAACGTCGACCTGGACATGGCCAACCAGGACAGCCTGACAGTGTTCATCAACTACCAGGTGCTGGACTACCAACACCGCTTCATCGGCGCGGCCGGGGTGGGCTTGAGTGTGTCGTCGGTGGTCAAGCTGATCGACGAGTACCAGCGCCGCTACCAACGCTCGGTGCTGTTCACCGATGCCAAGGGCAAGGTCCTGCTGACCGGCTCCGAAGGTGGCCCCCACGGCTTGCGCGTCGGCCAGCCGCTTAGCGACAACCCCGAGCTGAGCGACCTGCTGGCACAGCAACCGGTACCTGGCGAAGGCAGCCACGAATACCGCGACAGCGACAACCACAGCCACTTTCTCAATGTGCGGCACCTGCCCGAGCTGGACTGGTACCTGCTGGTCGACAAGCGCGAAACCGGTACCCTGGACCGCATCCGCCACTCGCTGTACCTGAACCTGGCAATCTGCGCGATGATCACCCTGGTGGTGCTGTTACTGGTGCATGCGATGGTCAAGCGTCACCAGGCCAGCACCGAGGCGCTGGCCACCCTCGACAGCCTCACCGGCCTGCCCAACCGGCGCAGCTTCGACCTGCTGGCCGCCCAGGCCCTGCATGAGGCCCAGCGCGACAGCGGCCCGCTGGTGGCCCTGTTGATCGACCTTGACCACTTCAAGGTGCTCAATGACACCCATGGCCACCTGGCCGGCGACGAAGTGCTGCGCCAGTTCGCCAATGTGCTGCAGGGCAGCCTGCGCCAGTCGGATATACTCTGCCGCTGGGGCGGTGAGGAATTCATCGTGCTGCTGCGAGAGGCAGAAGGCCGGCAAGCGGTGGAAGTGGCGGAAAAAATCCGCCGCCGCACCGAACAGCTGACCTTCAGCTACGACGACCGACCGTTGCGCCTGACCACCAGCATCGGCCTGAGCAGCCTGCAACCGGGCGATACCTTGCATGCCCTGCTGACCCGCGCCGACCGTGCGCTCTATCGTGCCAAGCAGGCCGGCCGCAACCGCGTCTGCAGTGAAGTTTCCGGACCCGACCATGAATGACAGCCAGCACTGCCCCGCCTGCGGTGCCCTCAACCAGTGCAGCCTGGCCGACCCCCGCAGCGCCACGCAGGCCTGTTGGTGCTACAGCGTGACCATCGACCCCGCCGTGCTCCAGGCCCTGCCCGCCGAGTTGCGTGACAAGGCCTGCCTGTGCCCGCGCTGCGCAGCGGTCGAAGCGCAACTGCAGGCAGCGCCGCCCGGCACAAAGCGCTAGACTGCGCGGCTTTTAACTTCAGCCCCCTTCGCCATGCGCCTCGACCGTTTTCTTGCCAACTTGCCCTGCTACAACCGACAGCACGTTCGCCTGCTGCTGGTGCAGCGCCGCGTGCGGGTCGATGGCCAAGTGGCGGTCGACCCGTTGACGGACGTGCGTGAGTTCAGCCGCGTCGAAGTGGATGAGCAACTGCTGCAGGCCGGGCGGCCGGCGCGCTACCTGATGCTCAACAAGCCGACCGGGTGCGTCAGCGCCACCCAGGACCCACAACACCCCACGGTCCTCGAGTTGCTGCCCGCCGAACTGCGCGACGACCTGCACATCGCCGGGCGCCTGGACTTCAACACCACCGGCCTGCTGATCCTGACCAACGACGGCCAATGGTCGCGTCGCCTGACCCAACCAACGACCAAACTGCCCAAACATTACCTGGTCGAGACCGAGGACGAGATTGGCGAGCATTATGCTGCCAAGTTCCACGAAGGCCTGTATTTCGCCTTCGAAAACCTTACCACCCTGCCCGCCCAACTCGACATTCTGGGCCCCCGCCAGGCTCGGCTGGCAATCGTCGAGGGGCGGTACCACCAGGTCAAACGCATGTTTGGCCACTTCGACAACAAGGTGGTGGGGCTGCACCGCGAGAGCATGGGCGCAATTCGCCTGGATCCGGCGTTGGCACCGGGGGCATTCAGGGCGTTGACGACTGAGGAAATCGCCTCGGTCTAGGTTGTTTGCACCGGCCTCTTCGCGGGCAAGCCCGCTCCCACAGGATTGCCACAGCGTTGGAGGCTTGTGCAGTACCTGTGCGGGCTTGCCCGCGAAGAGGCCAGAAAAGGCAACACTGGCAGTGTCACACGACCGCCCGGCGGCCCAAGTCACATTTTTCCCCGAACGGCACTTGCAGGATCCCCAGCCCACTGCTTGAATCCAAATCGTCAGTCTGCATGTGACTCATGAGTCACGCCCGCAGTCGAAGACACCTTTTTGCCGGCCACCCAACGCCTAGATGCCTTGGGGCACGGCAAATTGCCCGCCAAAAACAATACCGTCGACATGTGTGCCAAGGATCGACACAGGGCCCCCGGTTACTCTTCAAGGCAAATGCCTACCTGTCATAAAGAACGTGCACCCTAGGTGACGCGAATACCCTTTTTGCGCC
Organism: Pseudomonas sp. LAIL14HWK12:I7; assembly: GCF_000483465.1. Lineage (NCBI taxonomy): Bacteria > Pseudomonadati > Pseudomonadota > Gammaproteobacteria > Pseudomonadales > Pseudomonadaceae > Pseudomonas > Pseudomonas sp. LAIL14HWK12:I7. The sequence continues at coordinate 158,948 of NZ_AXYZ01000009.1, read as the reverse complement.
AGGAGTCGATGACATGAGGCCAGAAATCGCTGTACTTGATATCCAAGGTCAGTATCGGGTTTACACGGAGTTCCATCGCGCGGATGCAGCCGAGAAGACGATCATTTTGATCAACGGTTCGCTGGCCACCACGGCCTCGTTCGCCCAGACAGTGCGGAACCTGCACCCACAATTCAACGTCGTGCTGTTCGACCAGCCGTACGCCGGCAAATCCAAACCGCACAACCGCCAGGAACGGCTGATCACCAAGGAGACCGAGGCGCATATCCTCCTTGAGCTGATCGAGCACTTCCAGGCCGATCACGTGATGTCGTTTTCGTGGGGCGGTGCGAGCACGCTGCTGGCGCTGGCGCACCAGCCGCGGCGAGTGAAGAAGGCCGTGGTCAGCTCGTTCTCGCCGGTGATCAACGAACCGATGCGCGACTACCTGGACCGTGGCTGCCAGTACCTGGCCGCCTGTGATCGCTACCAGGTCGGCAACCTGGTCAACGACACCATCGGCAAGCACCTGCCGTCGCTGTTCAAGCGCTTCAACTATCGCCACGTGAGCAGCCTGGACAGCCACGAGTACGCGCAGATGCACTTCCACATCAACGAAGTGCTGCAACATGACTTGGAACGGGCATTGAGTGGTGCGCGCAACATCGATATCCCGGTGCTGTTCATCAACGGCGACCGCGATGAGTACACCACGGCTGAAGATGCGCGCGAGTTTGGTCGCCATGTGGGCAAGAGCCACTTCAGCGTGATTCGCGATGCTGGGCACTTCCTCGACATGGAGACCAAGGCAGCCTGCGAAGACACCCGCAGTGCGCTGCTCGACTTCCTCAAGCCGACCGTGCGTGAGCCACGTCAACGCTACCAGCACGTACAGGGGCAGCATGCACTGGCCATCTGAGCGCCTCGGCGTCCTGTAGCCCTTTACCCGCAGGCTATGGGTCGCCGACAAGCTTTTTATAACCCTTTTTTATAACTTGGGCTTCTAATTCGATGAGGGTTCTGGTAAAAAGTCGAACGCAGACGCGGGTATAGTTTAGTGGCAAAACGAAAGCTTCCCAAGCTTTAGTTGAGGGTTCGATTCCCTCTACCCGCTCCACCTCGCATTCCCGCATGGCGTTCCAGCAACGTCATCGCTGTCAAAAGGGGCCTCGGCTCCTTTTTTCGTTTCTGCCTATTCGTTTTCATGCCCCTTTTGTTGATCTGGCCCATGGCCACTTCCCAGCCGTTGCGCTTGAATGCGCGGCCGGTGAATCCGCTTGCAAGCGAAACGGCTTGAAGCGCATATGCTTGATGGATTCGTGAAACATTTCGAAAGGACCGCGCATGTTTCTGTCCCGCTGGCTACCTGGCCTCGCCAACCTGTTGCACTACCGCCGTGAGTGGTTTCATGCCGACCTGCAGGCTGGGCTTTCGGTGGCGGCTATCCAGATCCCCATCGCCATCGCTTACGCACAAATCGTCGGCCTGCCGCCGCAATATGGCCTGTATGCCTGTGTGCTGCCGATGATGGTGTATGCGCTGATCGGCAGCTCGCGTCAGCTGATGGTCGGCCCGGACGCCGCCACCTGCGCGATGATCGCCGGGGCCGTGGCACCGTTGGCGCTGGGCGACCCGCAGCGTATTGCCGAGCTGTCGGTAATTGTCACCGTGCTGGTGGGCGTGATGCTGATCGGGGCGGGCCTGGCCAGGGCCGGGTTCATCGCCAGCTTCTTCTCACGGCCGATCCTGATCGGCTACCTCAATGGCATTGGCCTGAGCCTGATCGCCGGGCAGTTGTCCAAGGTGGTCGGGTTCAAGATCGAGGGCGACGGGTTCATCCTCAGCTTGGTCAACTTCCTCCAGCGCCTGGGCGAGATTCATGGGGTGACCCTGGCCATCGGCCTGTCCGCGCTGGCGCTGCTGATCTGGCTACCGCAGCGCTACCCACGGCTACCGGCGGCGCTGGTGGCGGTGGCGCTGTTCACGGTTGTGGTAGGCCTGTTCGGCCTGGACCGCTTCGGTGTCGCCATCCTCGGCCCGGTACCGGCCGGCATGCCGCAGCTGGCTTGGCCGCAAAGCAACCTGGCAGAAATGAAAAGCCTGCTGCGCGACGCCCTGGGTATTGCCACCGTCAGTTTCTGCAGCGCCATGCTCACAGCACGCAGTTTTGCCGCACGCCATGGCTACGCCATCAACGCCAACCATGAATTCGTGGCACTCGGGGTGAGCAACCTGGCAGCCGGGATGTCGCAAGGCTTTGCCATCAGCGGCGCCGACTCGCGTACCGCAGTCAACGACATGGTCGGCGGCAAGAGCCAGCTGGTCGGCATCATCGCTGCGCTGGTGATCGCCCTGATCCTGCTGTTCTTCACCGCCCCCATGGCTTGGATCCCCCAGGCGGCGCTGGGGGCCGTGTTGCTGATGGCGGGCTGGGGGCTGATCGACATCAAGTCGCTGAAGAGCATCCGGCGCCTGAGCCGCTTCGAGTTCTGGCTCTGCCTGCTGACCACGGTCGGCGTGCTGGGCCTGGGCGTGCTGCCGGGTATCGTGTTTGCCGTGACCCTGGCGATCCTGCGCCTGCTGTACAGCATCTACCAGCCCACCGACGCAGTGCTGGGCTGGCTGCCGGGCACCGAGGGCCAAGTCGACATCCGCAAGTTCAAGGACGCCCGCACCGTGCCGGGGTTGGTGGTGTACCGCTTCGACGACGCGATCCTGTTCTTCAACGCCGACTACTTCAAGATGCGCCTGCTGGAAGCCGTGCAGAGCCAGGCCCAGCCCAAAGTCGTGCTGTTCGATGCCGAAGCGGTGACCAGCATCGACGTCAGCGGCATTGCCGCGCTGCGCGAAGTCCGCGACACCCTGGCGGCCCAAGGCATCTTCTTCGCCATCGCCCGCGCCCGCGGCACCTTCCTGCGCATGCTGGTGCGCTCAGGGATGGCACGGGAGATGGAGGACAAACTGCTGTTCGGCTCGGTACGCGCCGGGATCCGCGCCTATCGGGTGTGGCGGAACAGGAGTCGCCACGTGTCAACGCCGGAGTAAAACGCGTCAACGTGCTTACGCTGAATCCAGGCCAATCACCCTCTACTGTAGGAGCAGCCTTGTGCTGCGAAGAGGCCAGTGACAACACATACCCTTCGCTGTTAGCGCTGGCCTCATCGCAGCACAAGGCTGCTCCTACAGGGGATGCAGGGCATCAACGGTATTCAGCGCACGCCTGGGAACTGGCCTCACCCGGCCTGCCGATCAGGCTCACCAGGCCACACGGCAGTGACCCGCGCCATTGCAGGTAATCATGCCCCGCGGGGTACTCCACCGCTTCCACTGCATAGCCCTTGGCACGCAACACATCGCGCAGGTGGCGGTTGGTATCCAGAATCGTCGGGCCTTCGAACAGCCCCGATTGCAGGTAAAAACGCAGCGGCTTGGGGGTTGCCTTGACGTACTCACGGGTCAGCCAGCCTGGCTCTTCCCCGTCCTTGGCCCACCAGTACGACCCCGACAGGCTCAGCACATTGCCGAACAGCTCAGGGTGCATCAGGCCCAGGTAGGACGCGGCCAGCCCCCCGTAGCTGGAGCCGGCGATGACCGTACGGGCCGCGGGTGCACTCAAGCCGTGTTGTCGCGCCCAGGGCATTAGTTGTTCGGCCATGAAACGGGCGAACCGTGGGTTGGGGGGCAGTTCCTGTTGGCGGCTGAGGTCGCTGGGGTTGGCGATGATGATGGCTGCCGTAGGTGGGATCAGGCCATCGGCGATCAGGTTGTCGAGAAGGGTCGGCGTAGGCACTTGGCGGGTATAGGCGTGGGCGTCGAACAGCACCAGCAAGGCCTGGCCTGCAGCACCCTGGCGCCAGCCAGCCGGTCGGTACAGGTAGACATCGCGCGTGTTGCCCAGCACGTCGCTGGCCAGGCGCTTGCGTTCGAGCGTGCCACGGGCGATACCCGGCCGCTCGGCTACCCAGGGTTGCGGCGGCGCATCCGGCAATTCCAGGCGTGAACGCGACAGCCAGGCATCACCGCTGCTGTCGGCGAAGGTGGCAGGGTTGAGCGGGTCGCGGCGCGTGGTGGCAAGAATCACCCGGCGGTCATCCGACGGTGGCACATCAGGCGCCATTTGGTAGCTGAGCCGGGTGCTGGCCGGGACCTCGAAACTGGCGTACCAGACATCGCTGGTGCCAAGCCGTTGCAGCGCTTCGTGACGGCCCGAAGGCGCGCCGAACATCCGCACATTGTGCTGGGCGCCGCGCCACAGAAACGTTACCAGGCGCTGCTGCGGCTGGCCCGGTAGCCGCTCGACCAGTGGCGTGCCCTGGGCCTTTCGCGCGTTCCAGAACGCCTCGGTATCACCGCCCTGGGCAAGCTGCCCGGCCAACTCGGCCAGGGCCGGGCTGGCCAACCGTGGTGGGCTCTGCTGCTGCTCGGCACGCGCCAGTACCTGCTCCAGGCGCAGGCTGAAAGGGGCGCCCGGGCGCCCGTCCAGTGGCTCTGCACGCAAGCCATATGCACCCGGGCTGTCGGCGACAAAGATGAACGCGCGCGGCTGGTCCTGGCCGTCGATCAACAGGCGCAAGGGCCTGCCCTGCGGGTCCAGCAGGCGCAGGCTGACGTCGCCGTCGACCCGGCCGCGCACCAGGTCGCCCGCCTTGAGCCCAACGTGCCAGACCGTGCTGCCTGCCGCCACGGCCTGGCCGTTGACAGCCTGACCGGGCTGCAGCGTGGCTTCGCTTGCAGCCTGCGCCACGGCGCTGGTCAACGCCAGCAGCAAGGCGCAACGGATGAGAGGAATGCGGTTCATGCGCACCTCAGAAGTCGATGCTGGCGGACAGCTTCAAGGTGCGCGGTTCGCTGACGGTGGCATACCCCGGGTTGAACACCCCCGCCCAGTAGGCACGATTCTCGACGTTCTCCAGGCTGGCGCGCAGGGTCACGTCCTTGCTCAGCACGCGGGTGGCGTAGCGCGCGCCCAGGTCGTAGCGCGTCCATTGTGGGATTTTCAGCGTGTTCTCGTCGTCCAGGTACTGCGAGCTGCTGTGAATGCCCAGTGCCGTCAGGGTCAGGCCATCGACCCAGGGCAGGTCCCACTCGGCGCCGAGGTTGGCCGACCAGGCCGGTACACCGCGGGCGGTGTTGCCATCCAGGGTACCGTTGGCCGTCTTGCTCAGTTCGGCGCGGGTGTAGGTCACCCCGCCCAGCAGGCGTACGCCAGGGGCGGCTTCACCGAACATGTTCCATTCCACGCCACGGTTGCGCTGCTCGCCATCATCGGTGTACCAGAAGGTGTCGCCGCGGGTGTTCTTGACCATGCTGGGTTTCTCGATCTGGAACACTGCCAGGGTATGGCTGAACGTGCCCAGGTCCCACTTCACGCCCGCTTCCATCTGCTTGGCCACGTACGGCGCAAATTGCTCGTCCTTGTTCAGGGCCCCTACCTCGGTCACCGTGCCACCTTGGGTCAGGCCTTCGATGTAGTTGGCGTACAGCGACACCGGCGCATCCCAAGGCTTGACCACGATGCCAAAGGCCGGGGTCAGTTTGCGTTCGTCATAGGCCGTTGGTTTGCTCATCTTCTGCCGAACCCGCTGGGCACGCGCACCCAGGGTCAGCAACACACGCTCGTCGAAGAAACCGAGGGTGTCGGCCAGGGCGAAGCTGGACAAGGTATTGTCGCCGGTCTTGTCGTTCGAGCCGTGATCACCGGCAATCACCCCTTTGACCGGGCGATAGAGGTTGGTGTCGTAGGTGGCGCCGGTGACCGTGGGCGCTCGGCCGATGTCCTGGTGCAGCAGCGACGTCGTCAACACCAGCTGGTGGGTGACCGGCCCCGTCATGAAGTTGCCACGCAGGCCGGCCTCGCTGGCCAGGCTGTGGGTGTAGCCGGCCTGGTTGTATGTCTGCCCCTTGGCGCTGCCATCGGCCGCCTGTACTCGGATGCGGGTGCCGTTCAGGAAGCCGTCGTAGTACGTGCGCGCCCCACCCACACTGGCAAATGCCGTCCAGTCGTCGTTGAGCTGGTACTCGCCACGCAGCACCACTGCCTTGCTGACTTGTTTGGCATAGATGCCTTCCAGCACGTTGGTATCGGGCTTGGGCGCCTTGGTCACGTAGCCCAACTCGCTGAAGCCCGCCATCATCGGGCTGCCGTTGTCGAGTTTCTCATGGGTCTCGTAGGCATCCAATTCGAGCTTGAAGTCGTCACCTCGGTAATCCAGCGCCAGGGCGGCCAGCGTGCGGTCCTTGGATTGTTCGTCGACGCCCATGTCGCCACTGCCATACACCCCATTGAAGCGGACACCAAAGCGCCCATCCGCAAAGCGTCGGGCCACGTCGATGTGCTGGGCAAAGTAGCCGTCGGAAACGTAGCTTGTGGTCAGCCGGGTCAGTGGAGCATCGCCGGCACGCTTGGGTACCAGGTTGACATTGCCGCCCACCCCGCCATTGGGCGCCATGCCGCTGAGCAATGCGCTTGGGCCTTTAAGCACTTCGACCCGTTCGAGGAATTCGGTCGGCACATGGCCATCCGGCGCCAGGCCGTACAGGCCATTTACCGCCAGCTCCGAGGATTCCAGGCCATAGCCACGGATCATGAAGTTCTCGTAGGCATGGCCTTCGCCGGTGCTGAAGCGGATCGACGGGTCATTGCGCAACACGGCGCCAACCGTGCCGCTCTGCTGGTCGGCGATGGTCTTGGCGGTGTAGGCGGTGATGTTGAATGGCGTGTCCATGATGTCGCGATTGCCCAGCATGCCAAGCCGTGCACCGCGCGCCACCTGGCCGCCGCTGTAGGCCTCGGGCAGTTCACTGTTGAAACCGGCGGCGTTGACGTTGGTGGCGCCGAGGGTCAAGGCGCCGTCCTCGGCGGTGCTGCGCAGGGTCACCACGCCGTTGTGCTCCTCGGCCACCAGGTCGGTGCCGATCAGCAACTGCTGCAAGGCTTGCAGCACGCTGAAGCGCCCGTGCAGGGCAGGCGCATTGCGGCCCGCGAGTACCCGGCTGTCAGCGGCAATGGCCACACCGGACTGGCGGGCAAGCGCGTGCACCGTGGTTTCCAGCGATTGGCTCGGAAAATCCAGGGCCAGTGGCTGGCTGTCAGCCAGGGCCATGCCCGGCGACAACAGGCTGCCCAAGGCACAGGCCAGGGCCAGGTGGCGCAGTGGCACGGATAAACGGGTGGAGGCGAACGACATGAAGGGTCCTTGCTCTTGGAGGGGTTCACCGTTGATGACGCCGCTCCTGCGGCTTACCCCTCAAAACTTTTTTCAGCGCGCCAACAGTTCCACCCTGCCCTGCCGTTCGCTCAGGCGCACCGGCAGAATGCGTGGCAACGCATCCAGCAGTTTCTGCGGCTGGTCGATGGGGAAGCTGCCGGTCAGCTTCAGTTCGGCGACTTCCGGCGCCAGCAGCACGGGCCGCGGCAGATAGGCATTGAGCTCGCCGATCACTTCACGCAGCGACTGGTCGGTGTAAGACCACCAACCGCGTTGCCAATGGTCGACGTCCGGGCCGAGCTGCCCCTGCGCATGCAGGCTGCTCAGGCGCCCCTGACCATCAATGCAGACGCGTTCGCCAGCGCCAAGGGTGCGCTCGCCACCGTGCAGGTCACGCACCTGCACACGGCCGCGGGCCACCGCCACGAACACCCGGTCACCCCGGTCGCTGACCGTGAAGGCGGTGCCCAGCACCTGCACACTGCCCACACGGGTGCTGATATGGAAGGGCCGCCAGTGCTCATGGGCGACGTCGAAGAAGACATTGCCGTGCAACAGCATCACCTGGCGCTGGCCATGGTCGAAGCGGATACGCAGGTTGCTCTCGGCCGCCACCAGCAGTTGGCTGCCATCGGGCAAGGCCAGGCTGCGGGGCTGTTCGCCGTGCGCGGTCTGCAGGTCTTGGTGTAATGCAGCGGTGCGCTGCCACATCCAGCCCAGCCAGCCACCTGCCGCCAGCAGTACCGCCAACGCGCCGCCCTGGCGCAACAGGCGCCGACGGCCCGGGTCATGCGGCTGCGGCTGCAGGGCGCCGCGCAATTGCGGCGCCAGGCGATGCACCAGTTGCCAGCGCTGCTCGGCCTCATGCCAGGCGCGCTCATGTTCGTCGCTCTTACGCCGCCAGCGCAGCGCCTGGCCGCTGGCTTCGCGCACACGCGTGGGGTCGTCGCCATGCATCGCCGCGAGGTAGACCAAGGCCTGTTGCACCTTGCGTGCGGCAACCGGGTCAGCCATGGCGGCTGGCCAGGCGCAGTTCGGAGAGGTCGAATACCGCGCGGGCGATGTGCAGTTCCACCGACTTGGCCGACAGCGCCAGCGCCTCACACACCTCGCGATGGCGCTGGCCATACAGCCGCACCCGCACGAACACTTCGCGGCGCAGGCGCGGCATGCGCTCGATCAGTGCAATCAGTTGCTGCAACTGCTCGCGCGCGATCAGGATGTCCTCGACGCTGGGGCTCAAGCCGTCGACGCGCACCAGCCAATCCTCCAGCGCCGCCAACTCGGTGCTGCGCCGCCGGTACTGATCGATGCACAAGTTACGCGCCGCCTGGAACAACAACGCGCGCGCATTGAGCACCGGCGCATTCAGCGCGTGGGCATAGGCCTGGGCAAAGCTGGACTGAGCGATGTCAGCGGCGTCGTCGGGGTTGCGCAGGCGCCCGCTGAGGTAGCGACGCAGGTCACTGTAGTTGGCCAGCAGATCATCGACGACCGCCTGCAAGGCCGGCGCAGGGCCGCTCCAGGGTGTGGAAAAGGATGTCATTGAAGGTGAGCGTCGCTAATAGGAATCCGTATCATTCTCACACATGACTTCTTGTCCTCGCCAGCCTCAATCACCTAGCGCTTGAATGACATGCTACAGTCGCCCCGTTTTCCGCTCCGCCCAACGGACCCCGCATGCCCGCACTTGACGCTTACCTCACCCCCTGGCCAGAACTCGACCAACGCCACCCTTGCGACGCCCTGCTGCTGGGCAACGGCGCCAGCCGTGCACTGTGGAAGCCGTTTGGCTATTTCTCGCTGTTCGAGGAAGCGCAGCGCGCGGGCCGCAAAAAAGGCCTGGCGATCAGCGACCAAGCCTTGTTCAAGTCACTCGCCACCGAATTGTTCGAGCCCGTGCTCAGCGTCCTCAACAGCACGGTGCGGGTCAACGCGGCCCTGGCCATCAACTCCACGGCACCGCTGAACCGCTACTACTCGATCAAGGAAGCGCTGATTCATGCCGTGCGCACGGTGCACCTGCCATGGCCTTTGATGCCAGCCGCCACGCTGGCCATGTTGAACCAGGCCTTGCGCGGCTATCGCAACGTCTACACCAGCAACTACGACCTGATCGTGCCTTGGGCCGTGCAGCACGCCCCCCAAGGTTTTGCCGAGTTGTTCGACGAGCAAGGCTTTTTCGACGTACGCCGCACCCGCAGTGAAGGCACCCGCGTGCTGCACCTGCATGGCGGCCTGCACCTGTTGAAACTGCCGGATGGCACCACCCGCCAACGCAGCGCAGAGAGCGCCGAGTTGCTCGATGGCTTTGCCGTGAACATTCCGGGTGAAGTGCCCTTGTTCATCAATGAAGACCGCAGCGACGAAAAGCTGCGCGCCATTCGTCACTCGGACTACCTCAGCTGGTGCTTGGCGCAATTGGCCCAGGAACGCCAGGGGCTATGCCTGTTCGGGCAGCATCTGGACAGCAGTGACCAGCACCTGGTCGAGGCGGTTCGACAGGCACAACCTCGCCATTTGTCGATTGCCATTCGGCCGTTGGGGGAGGCGTCGGTGATCAATCAGAAGCAGCACTTCATCGACCGGTTCGGGGATTTACCGGCGACTGCGCTGCACTTTTTCGATGCGAGTACGCACCCGCTGGGGTTGGCTGACTTGGCGATCGACGTGCCGGCTGCTCGGCGTTGAGGTGAGCTCGGGCTTAGGTTCAACAGGCCAAGTTCGTTGAATGGCCAAAAACCCGCTCATAGGCACTCGATACATTGATCGTCATCGCTACGCGAGCCAGCTCAAGGGTTTGCTGGCCGATAGCATAGCTTCCGCGTGCCTGTAACCAGACCAGAACCTCAGCCAGGTGCCAAAGCGAAGTACTGCCCTCGTGAATAGGTGCCGGAAAACTATGGCTGTGCGCGAGCATTAATTTACGCATGTTCTGGCGCGATACGCCTACCATTTCGGCTACATCGGTAAGCCCGACGAGGTCTGGGGTTGCCTCGATCAGGCGCGCGGCAGGCACTGCTTCACGAACACCGTCAAGGGCGCTATGTATGGCTTCTCTGGCCGTTGAAGCCTCGCGCACAAACGCCAGCGCCAAACGACCGGGCTGCCCTACCCCAACCAAAGCGTCGTCACAACCCGCCTTGGCCAGACGCTCCAACAGCGCATCGGTATCTTCGTTTTCGTTCAGTTGATACTTCAGGGTGAACTCATATTCCATCGCTACTGCTCCTCGGCAGCATGTGCTGCGCCCTTCGTCATCCTGCCGCCAGAACAGTTTTCCACCACACGCCGTAGCTGGCGTGCAAAGTTGCCTGGGCTCTTTGGACCTCCTTCTTGGCATGACTGGGGCGTGACATCAGCTTGTCTCCAGTGTGGGCTCGCAATGACAAGGTTGTCAAACGACAACCATGAATACCTTGCAGGTGCACGCCACACTACAGACTTCTTCACGTCAAACACCGTCGCGAGGTGCTCTGGAGAAATTTCCTACCCACGTTCAGGATCAGCGCTCAACGAGCATTCAGATCAACCCATCCCCCCGCAACAACGTCTCCAGGCAATGCTCCTGCACCCCATAAAACCCCTTGAGTTGCGCAATCTTCTCCAGCAGCGCCGCGTTATCCACCGGCTGTTTGCGCTTCACCGCAAGAATCATCTTGTTCTTGTTGGTGTGTTCCAACGAAATGAACTCGAACACCTTGGTTTCATAACCACAGGCTTCCAGGTACAGCGCGCGCAGGCTGTCAGTGAGCATCTCGGCCTGCTGCCCCAGGTGCAACCCATACTGCAGCATCGGCTGTAGCAAGCCTGGGCTGTGCAGTTGCGGGCGGATCTGTTTGTGGCAGCACGGCGAGCACATGATGATCGCGGCGTTGCAGCGGATGCCGGTGTGGATGGCGTAGTCGGTGGCGATGTCGCACGCGTGCAGGGCGATCATCACCTCGATGGCTTCGGGCACCACGCTGCGTACATCGCCGCACTGGAATTCTAGGCCCGGGTGGTCCAGGCGCGAGGCCGCGGCGTTGCACAGGTCGACCATTTCCTGGCGCAGCTCCACGCCGGTCACCTGGGCGTCGCGGCCCAGCGTGTTGCGCAGGTAGTCGTGCATGGCGAAGGTCAGGTAACCCTTGCCCGAGCCAAAGTCGGCTACGCGCAGGGCCTGTTCGGCCGGCAGCGGCGCGCTGGCCAGGGCGTGCTCGAACACCTCGATGAACTTGTTGATCTGCTTCCACTTGCGCGACATCGACGGGATCAGCGCACCTTGCGCATCGGTCACGCCCAGGTCACGCAAAAAGGGCCGCGACAGCTCCAGGTAACGCTTTTTCTCCCGGTCATGGCCACTGCTCGCAGCCGCATCACGCGGCGCCTGAGCGCCGTGGCGCTGGAGCATGGGCTTGCCTTTCTTGCTGAAGGTCAGCTGCACTTCGCCGTCCGCATCGAACAGGTGAGCATTGCGAAAGCTGTCAGGCAGCAGCTCGGCAACCAGCGCTTCGGCCTGCTCCAGTGGCAGGTTGCGGGTGATGTCACGGGTCTGGTGGCGATACACCAGTGACAGGCAGGGCTGGCCCTTGACCTGCAGTGGCTTGGCGATGATCCGCTGCAGGGTCTGATCGGCACCCACATGGCGCGCCAGCACCAGTTTGACCAAGGTATTGCCGTGCAGGGCAGCGCTCAGCAGCTCAAGGAACTGGGCGCGCGCCTCTGGCGCGGTGGAAGCGGAAGGACTGGCGGACATGAAAAACGGTGCCTCGAGTTGCGGGGAGCGCGTTGCGCAATGCCACGCATTCTACAGGTGTGAGGCTGGCCCCCCAATCCATACGCCCGCTTTTGTCAGTCCAGAATCACCAAACGGTTGGGCAGTTCGTTGCGGGCATGGGTGCGCGGCACGTGCTCACTGAGCAACTCACCGCAGGCGTCGATGCAATCGACAAAGCCTTGCAAGGTCCGGCCCTGACGCACCTGTTCGGCAAAGCGCCCTACGATGGCCGAGCGGGCGCTAGCATCGAGGTATTGCTCGACCCCTTGGTCGACCAGGATTTCCACATGCCGCTCCGCTTCGCTGACGAAAATCAGCACCCCCGTGGCACCGCGGGTGCGCTGCAGGTTCTGCTCGCGAAACTGCTGGCGGGCCAGGCTCGACGCCCGCCAGCGGCGCCAGGCACGCGGGATCAGCCAGCCGGCCAGGCGCGGGTGGCGCAGCAGCAGGCACAAGCCGATGAACAGCACGACGTTGGCCACCAGCAAGCCACGGATACCGGGCCAGCCCAGCAGCATCTGCAGCAAGCCCGGCACGGCCAGCGCCAGCACCGCGGCCCAGAACAGTGGCAGGTAGGCATAATCGTCGGCACGGCGGGCCAGCACCGTTACCAGTTCGGCATCGGTACGCCGTTCGGCACGGGCAATGGCTTCGGCGATCTGACGTTGATCGTATTCGTTGAGGGGGGTCATGCCAGCGGTCTCTCGATCGTTCTTATTGTTGTTGTCCAGGCATTCAGGGTGCCATCGGCCGCCGACATATTCAGGCATAATCCGCCGCTGGAAGAATCGCCCCCGAACTGTACAACAATAGCCGCCTGAAAACTTCGGCCGCGCGCGTATCACGGTGGATACGGCAAAGGCCCCACAACGGAATTGATGATGAAACTGTCTTTGCTGGGCCTGGCCATGGGCCTTGTCAGTCAGGCGGCCCTCGCCGCCCCTACCGCTCCGCCCCTGCAGGACAAGCAGGCGTTCATCGATCACCTGATCAGCCAGATGACCGAGGCCGAAAAAATCGGCCAGCTGCGCCTGATCAGCATCGGCCCGGAGATGACCCACGAGCAAATCCGCGAAGAAATCGCCGCCGGCCGCATCGGTGGCACTTTCAACTCGCGCACCGCGCCCGAGAACCGGCCGATGCAGGACGCCGCCATGCGCAGCCGCCTGAAGATTCCGATGTTCTTCGCCTACGACACCATTCACGGCGAGCGCACCATTTTCCCGATCGGCCTGGGCATGGCCGCGACCTGGGACATGGACGCGATTGCCAAGGTCGGCCGCACTGCCGCCATCGAGGCCGCTGCCGACGCCCTGGACATGACCTTCGCGCCGATGGTCGACATCGCCCGCGACCCGCGCTGGGGCCGCACCAGTGAAGGCTTTGGTGAAGACACCTACCTGACCTCGCGAATCGGCCAGGTGATGGTCCGCTCGTTCCAGGGCAGCAGCCCGGCCAACCCCGACAGCATCATGGCCATCGTCAAGCACTTTGCCCTGTATGGCGCGGTGGAGGGCGGCCGCGACTACAACACGGTCGATATGAGCCTGACGAAAATGTACAACGACTACCTGCCGCCCTACCGCGCCGCGCTCGATGCCGGTGCTGGCGGGGTCATGGTGGCGTTGAACTCGATCAACGGCGTGCCGGCCACCTCCAACACCTGGTTGATGAACGACCTGCTGCGCAAGGAGTGGGGCTTCAAAGGTGTGACCATCAGTGACCACGGCGCCATCCAGGAACTGATCCGCCACGGAGTTGCCCGTGACGGCCGTGAAGCGGCCAAACTGGCGATCAAGGCCGGTATCGACATGAGCATGAACGACACCCTGTATGGCGAAGAGCTGCCAGGGCTGCTCAAGGACGGTGAAGTGACCCAGGGCGAACTGGACCAGGCGGTGCGCGAAGTGCTTGGCGCCAAGTACGACATGGGCCTGTTCAAAGACCCGTACGTGCGGATCGGCAAAGCCGAAACCGACCTCAAGGACTACTACGGCAACGACCGCCTGCACCGCGATGCCGCGCGTGACGTGGCACGCCGCAGCCTGGTCCTGCTGGAAAACCGCAACCAGACCCTGCCACTGAAGAAGGCCGGCACCATTGCCCTGGTCGGCCCATTGGCCGATGCGCCCATCGACATGATGGGCAGCTGGGCGGCCGACGGCAAACCGGTGCATTCGGTGACCGTTCGCGAAGGCCTGCGCCGCGCCGTGGAAGGCAAGGCCAAGCTGGTCTACGCCAAGGGTTCCAACGTCACCGGCGACAAGGCGATGTTCGACTACCTGAACTTCCTCAACTTCGACGCCCCGGAAATCGTCAACGACCTGCGCCCTGCCGCGGTATTGATCGATGAAGCGGTCAAGGCCGCGCAGCAGTCCGACGTGGTGGTCGCGGTGGTCGGCGAGTCGCGTGGCATGTCTCACGAGTCGTCGAGCCGTACCACCCTGGAAATTCCGGCCAGCCAGCGCGAACTGATCAAGGCCCTGAAAGCCACCGGCAAGCCGCTGGTACTGGTGCTGATGAATGGCCGCCCGCTGTCGATCGCCTGGGAACGCGAGCAGGCCGACGCCCTGCTGGAAACCTGGTTCAGCGGCACCGAAGGCGGCAATGCCATCGCTGACGTGCTGTTCGGCGACTACAACCCGTCCGGCAAGCTGGCCATCACCTTCCCGCGTTCGGTCGGGCAGATTCCGATGTACTACAACCACACGCGTATTGGCCGGCCGTTCACACCCGGCAAGCCCGGCAACTACACCTCGCAGTACTTCGAAGAGCCCAACGGGCCGCTGTATCCGTTTGGTTATGGCTTGAGCTACAGCAGCTTCGAATTGTCGGGCCTGGCCCTGTCGAGCAAGGACCTCAAGCGTGGCGCTACGCTGGAAGCCAAGGTAACAGTGAAGAACACCGGCAAGCGAGACGGCGAGACCGTGGTGCAGCTGTATCTGCAGGATGTCTCGGCCTCCATGAGCCGCCCGGTCAAAGAGCTGAAGAATTTCCAGAAACTGATGCTCAAGGCTGGCGAGTCGCGAACCTTGACCTTCAGCATCAGTGAGGAAGACCTGAAGTTCTACAATGGCCAACTGCAGCGGGTTGCAGAGCCTGGGGAGTTCAATGTCCAGGTAGGGCTGGATTCCGAGGCGGTGCAGCAGAAAAGTTTCGAGTTGTTGTAGCAGTACCCGCCTTTTGCTGGATAAACCCGCTCCCCAGGCTACATGCCATCGCTGTGGGAGCGGGTTTACCCGCGAATGGGCCGGCCCTGATCCCCCTTATCTTTCGGATCCGCCCCATGCCGTTTTCCTTTCGCGCCCTGCGTCTGGGGCTGATCGTCCTGTTCATCCTGCTCGGCACCGCGCTCAGCGCCGGCTGGGCCATGCACCAGGCTAAGCGCCAGGCCATGGCAGACGACGCCCAGCGCGCCAGCCAGCAACTGGGCCTGTACGCCAACGCCCTGCATACCCTGATCGAACGCTACCGCGCCCTGCCCGCCGTGCTGGCACTCGACCCGGAACTGATCGCAGCCCTGCGCGGCCCGGTCAGCGAGCCGGTACAAGACGCCCTGAACCGCAAGCTCGAACGCATCAACGGTGCCGCCAACTCGTCTACCCTCGAACTGCTCGACCGCACCGGGCTGGCCATCGCGGCCAGTAACTGGCGGCTGCCGAGTAGCTACGTGGGCTCCAATTACGGCTTTCGCCCCTATTTCAAACAGACCCGCAGCCAAGGCAGCGGCCGCTTCTACGCGGTGGGTGTGACCAGTGGCGTGCCAGGCTACTTCCTGGCCAGCGCGGTGAATGATGAGCATGGCCGCTTCCTCGGTGCCATGGTGGTCAAGCTCGAATTCCCCGAGCTGGAACGTGAATGGCGCCAAGGCAACGATATCCTGCTGGTCAGCGATGCGCGTGGCATCACCTTCATCGCCAACCAGGACGGCTGGCGCTACCGCGAGCTGCAGCCGCTGAGCGGCGCTGACCGTGCAGAACTGGCTGAAACCCGCCAGTACGACAAACAACCCCTGGTGCCCCTGCAGCATCAGGTACTGACCCGTTTTGCCGACAATAGCCACCTGGCCCGCGTGCAAGGCCCGGAGGGCGTCGCCGAATACCTGTGGGAACGCCTGCCGCTGCAAGGTGAAGACTGGACCTTGCACCTGTTGCGCAAACCGCAGGTCGCCGCCGACGGCCGCAACGCCGCCCTTGGCGCTGCGGCCGTGTGGCTGAGCCTGGTCTTCGCGGCGCTGTTCGTCAGCCAGCGCCTGCGCCTGGCACGCTTGCGCCAGCGCAGCCGCGAAGCACTCAAGCGCCAGGTCGAAGAACGCACCCGTGAACTGCGCACAGCGCAAGAAGGCCTGGTGCAATCGGCCAAGCTGGCCGCCCTCGGGCAGATGTCGGCGGCCATGGCCCACGAGATCAACCAGCCGCTGACCACCCAGCGCATGCAGTTGGAAACCCTGCGCCTGCTGCTCGACCATGGCCGCTACGACGAAGCGCGCAAGGCCCTTGAACCCCTGGAACAGATGCTCACGCGCATGGCCGCGCTCACCAGCCACCTGAAGACCTTTGCCCGCAACAGCCCGGTCGGGCTGCGCGAGCGCCTGGACCTGGCCGGCGTGGTCGACCAGGCCCTGCACCTGCTGGATACCCGTATTCGCAGCGAGGGCGTCGAGGTCGCGCTGTACCTGGCACGCCCAGCCTGGGTGCGCGGGGACGCCATCCGCCTGGAGCAAGTGCTGATCAACCTGCTGCGCAATGCCCTCGACGCCATGGCCGACAAGCGCTACAAACGCCTGGAGATTCGCATCGAGCTGGATCACGACCAATGGCGGCTGAGCGTGCTCGATTCGGGGGGCGGTATTGCCGATGAACACCTGGCCAAGGTCTTCGACCCCTTCTTCACCACTAAACCCGTGGGCGAAGGGCTGGGCCTTGGTTTGGCCATTTCCTATGGCATCGTCCACGAAGCCGGCGGCCAACTGCAGGCCGAGAACCTGCCGGGCGGCGCCCGCCTGAGCCTCACCCTGCCCCGCGACCTGGAGCCTGTATGTTGAATTCAGTGATCGTCGTCGATGATGAAGCCAGTATCCGCACGGCGGTCGAGCAATGGCTGAGCCTGTCCGGCTTCAGCGTGCAACTGTTCGCCCGCGCCGAGGATTGCCTGGCGCAATTGCCACAGCACTTTGCCGGCGTGATCATCAGCGATGTACGCATGCCGGGCATGGATGGCCTGCAACTGCTCGAGCGCTTGCAGGCAGAGGACCCCGACCTGCCGGTAATCCTGCTGACTGGCCATGGCGATGTACCGATGGCGGTGGACGCCATGCGCAAGGGGGCCTACGACTTCCTCGAAAAACCCTTCACCCCGCAGCACCTGCTGGGCAGCCTGCGACGCGCCCTGGAAAAGCGCCAACTGGTGCTGGAGAACCGCCGGCTGCACGAGCAGGCCGACCTCAAGTCACGCCTCGAAAACACCCTGCTGGGCATGTCCCAGGGCCTGCAACAGCTGCGCCGGCAGGTGCTGGAGCTGGCCGGCCTGCCGGTCAATGTGCTGATCCGCGGCGAAACCGGCAGTGGCAAGGAGCGCGTGGCCCGCTGCCTGCACGACTTCGGCCCGCGTGCGGGCAAACCCTTCGTGGCCCTCAACTGCGCTGCAATCCCTGAAACACTGTTCGAAGCCGAGCTGTTTGGCCATGAGAGCGGTGCCTTCACCGGCGCCCAGGGCAAGCGGATCGGCAAGCTTGAGTATGCCAACGGGGGCACGGTGTTTCTTGACGAGATCGAGAGCATGCCCCTGGCCCAGCAGGCAAAACTGCTGCGGGTGATCCAGGAACAGAAGCTCGAACGCCTGGGCGCCAACCAGAGCATCAGCGTCGACTTGCGCATCATCGCCGCGACCAAACCGGACCTGCTGGAAGAAGCCCGCGCCGGGCGCTTTCGCGAAGACCTCGCCTATCGCTTGAACGTTGCCGAGCTGCGCTTGGCCCCCTTGCGAGAGCGACGTGAGGACATTCCGTTGCTGTTCGAACACTTTGCCCGTGCTGGCGCTGAAAAACTGGGCAGAACAGCGCCGCCGCTCAGCGGTAGCCAGTTGGCGCAGCTGCTCTCCCACGACTGGCCGGGCAACGTGCGCGAGTTGGCCAACGCGGCGGAGCGGCATGCGCTGGGGCTGGGTTCGCCGAACATAGAAGTGGCACCGGCCGGGCAGTCGCTGGGCGAGCAGATGGAGGCGTTTGAAGCGCAGTGCTTGCGGGCGGCGTTGCGTCAGAGCAAAGGGGAGATCAAGGGGGTGATGGAGGCCTTGCAGCTGCCGCGGCGTACGCTGAACGAGAAAATGCAGCGGCACGGGTTGGTGCGCGAAGACTTCCTGTAATAGGCGAATTTCTGCTTACCACCCGCACTAGATGAGCGGAAATCCGCTCATCCGTGATGCCAACGCTTTACCTGCAAGGGGTTGCCTTGCAGCCTTTCGCGGGCAAGCCCGCGCCCACCAAGCCCGCATGCGCACTGGGCTTGGTGCAGGCGGGCTTGCCTGCGAACGGGGTGCAGCGCCCTCAAATGAATCACCTCGCACCCATTTGGCACACCTTCTGCAATCACCGTGGTAAGCAGCGCTCCGGCGCGCTCCACAAAAACAACGAGAAGGTATCCCTGATGGATAACGCCACCTCCCTGCCAACCGGGGCGGCCATCGCGCCGGCCGCAGAAAAAACCACCGCCAGCCGCCTGAAGTCGATCTTCAGCGGGTCCATCGGCAACATGGTCGAATGGTACGACTGGTACGTCTACGCCGCATTCTCGCTGTACTTCGCCAAAGCCTTCTTCCCCGCTGGCGACACCACTGCACAACTGCTCAACACCGCCGCGATCTTCGCCGTGGGCTTCCTCATGCGCCCGATCGGTGGCTGGCTGATGGGCCTGTATGCCGACCGCAAAGGCCGCAAGGCCGCGTTGATGGCCTCGGTCCTGCTGATGTGCGGGGGCTCGCTGCTCATCGCCCTGACGCCCGGCTATGAAACCATCGGTGTTGCCGCGCCGATCCTGCTGGTCTTCGCACGCTTGCTGCAGGGCCTGTCGGTGGGCGGTGAATACGGCACCTCGGCCACCTACCTCAGCGAGATGGCCAGCAAGGAGCGCCGTGGGTTCTTCTCCAGCTTCCAGTACGTGACCCTGATTTCTGGCCAGCTCATCGCCTTGGCGGTGCTGATCATCCTGCAACAGACGCTCACCACCGAGCAGCTGTATGCCTGGGGCTGGCGTGTTCCCTTCGTGATCGGCGCGCTGTGCGCGGTGGTTGCGCTGTACCTGCGTCGCGGCATGGAAGAGACCGCTTCCTTCACCAAGAAGGAAAAGTCCAAAGAAAGCCTGATGCGCACCCTGATGCGTCATCCCAAAGAGCTGATGACCGTAGTCGGCCTGACCATGGGCGGCACCCTGGCCTTCTACACCTACACCACCTACATGCAAAAGTACCTGGTCAACACCGTGGGCATGAGCATCAGCGACTCGACCACCATCTCGGCCGCCACGCTGTTCCTGTTCATGTGCCTGCAGCCGGTGATCGGCGGCCTGTCCGACAAGATCGGCCGGCGCCCGATTCTGATCGCCTTCGGTGTACTCGGCACGCTGTTCACTGTGCCGATCCTGAGCACCTTGCACACCGTGCAAACCTGGTGGGGCGCGTTCTTCCTGATCATGGCGGCGCTGATCATCGTCAGTGGCTACACCTCGATCAACGCAGTGGTCAAAGCCGAACTGTTCCCGACTGAAATCCGCGCCCTGGGCGTTGGCCTGCCATACGCCCTGACCGTGTCCATCTTCGGCGGCACCGCCGAGTACGTCGCCCTGTGGTTCAAGAGCAATGGCATGGAAACCGGCTTCTACTGGTACGTCACCGGCTGCATCGCCTGCTCGCTGCTGGTGTACGCGACCATGAAAGACACCAAGCATCATTCGCGCATCACCACCGACTGATACTGATCCCGCAGATATGAAAAAGGGGCGCTTCGTTGCACGGGGCGCCCTTTTTTTTGGGGGTGCTTGTCGCTGGATCTTATGCGCCTTTGAGATCGAGCGCCGCCCGCGCGGCGCTTCGCAGCACAAGGCTGCTCCTACATCGGTTCGGGCCAATGAGCCCTGAGACAAAGGCGCGCGGCCCTTTGGCGGCCACCTCGATATCGTGCGGAACAAACAAGGCGGTCGCGCGCGCAGGTACAGGCGTAACTGGCCCGAAACAGATGTAGGAGCAGCCTTGTGCTGCGAAGCGCCGCGCGGGCGGCGCTCGATTTGCGCACCACCTCAAAACCCAAGACAAGCACTTGGCAGCTTTCACCCTATCTCTCAGCAAGCAAATCGCAACCACACTTCCCCAACATTACCTGAAGAACCTTTTTATGGCGTGAGCCGATTAGCAGTATTATTCGGCGCTTTGATAAGTTGGGGCGAACGGCCTTTTTAACCGAACAGGTCAAGGTGCTCAACCGGCTGCTCGACGGGGGCCGCAGTACCCGTTATCGCATCAATACTCAGGACATCTCCAGCACCTGACGCGGCTCGCGCCGTTGGTAATAGGTCGCCATCAGCACCAGTACCAGCAGCACACCGGCCAGCACTGCCGATGAGCCGACCGTGCCGAAGTCCAGCCCACCCTTCTCGTGTGGCTTGGTCAGGACGTCGCCCAGGGTGGCGCCGAACGGGCGGGTCAGGACGAACGCGACCCAGAACAGCACCACGCCAGGGATGCGTGTCCAGTAACGCGCCACAACCACCAGCGCGATGGCACTGCCCACCAGCAAGGCACCACCGGCAAAACCAAGCCCCGAATCATCTGCCAGGTAATCGCCCAAGGCGGTGCCCAAGGTGTTCGAGAACAGAATCGCCACCCAATAGAACAACTCGCCCGCGCGGTTCTTGATACGGGTGACGTCCAAGGGGTTACCACTCAGGCGCCACACCAGGAAGGTCAGCAGCAAGATGCCGATCAGAATCGACGAGCCTGCGGCGTAGCCCAAGCCAAGCGTGCGGTCCATGAAGTCGGACATGGTGGTGCCGGCCGTACTGGTGGAAAGAATCACCAGCCAATAGAGCATCGGGTGGTAGCGCCGTGAGTAGAGCTGGCCGAGCAGGGTCAGCAGAAACACGCTGATCAACATCAGCGAGCTCAGCGCGTAGCCGATATTCAGAGTCATCGACAGCAAATCGCCCGCCGTCTCGCCCAGGGTCGTTGCGCAGATCTTCATGACCCAGAAGGCCAAGGTGATTTGCGGGAGTTTATTCATTGTTTGCCGCTCCGGTTTTAAGTGCGGCGATGGTGCTGAGCAAAGCCTGAAAAATCGGTTTATGGCGTATGAAAAAAGCGTTCATTACCGCCTGCAGGCTTATTTTCGTCCTTAACGCCGCATTAATTCGACGTCGTCATCCTGCAATGGCTGGCGAAACGCTGATCCATACCCTGCAACGTTCCCCTCAGCCCACTGGAGGGCTCATCGCTGACACGGACATACACATCGATACAATCGATAACTAGACGCTATTTTTTGCGCTTTTTTATCAATTTTATCGGCGTAGGATTAAACCCATAGAAACAAACAACCACTCGCCCCCCCCTGGAGCAACGACCATGAAAAACAAACTGATCCTCACCCTGGCCCTCTCGGTAATCGCCACTGGCGCCTTCGCCGAAGACGGCTTTGACCGCACCAGCGCCCACACTTTCGCAGCGGTGCAGAGCCAAACCGCCGCGTACGCTGAAGACGGTTTCGACCGCACAGGCGGCCAACGCTTCGCTGAAGATGGTTACGACCGCACCGGTGCACAGCGCTTCGCCGAAGACGGCTACGACCGCACTGGCGCTCAACGTTTTGCAGAAGATGGCTTCGACCGCACCGGCGGCCAGCGTTTTGCAGAAGACGGCTTTGACCGCACCAACGCCCACCGCATCAGCTAACCCCTGATGCGTGCAACCAGCCCGGCTTCGGCCGGGCTTGATCATTTCCAGCCGGGCAAAGGCTTGGCACACTAGCGCCTCGTCCCCCAAGAGGTAGGGCCAGCAAGCCCAGCACCGATGTATTACTACGAACCCGCCAAAGGCCACGGCCTGCCCCACGACCCCTTCAACGCCATCGTCGGCCCCCGCCCAATCGGCTGGATCTCGTCCCACGACCGCGAAGGCCGCCTGAACCTGGCGCCCTACAGCTTCTTCAACGCCTTCAACTACATCCCACCGATCATCGGTTTCTGCAGCGTCGGGCGCAAAGACAGCCTGAACAACATCGAGCAGACCGGCGAGTTCGTCTGGAACCTGGCGACCCGGCCGTTGGCCGAGGCGATGAACCAGAGCTGCGCGGCGGTAGCGGCAGACGTCAATGAATTCGAACTCAGCGGTTTGACAGCAGCGCCGTCACGCGTCGTCAAGGTGCCACGGGTGGGCGAAACCCCGGTGGCGTTCGAGTGCAAGGTGAGCCAGATCGTCCAGCTGAAACGGGCAGACCAGGAGTCGGTGCCCAGCTGGCTGATCCTCGGCGAAGTGGTGGCGGTGCACATTGCCGAGCACCTGCTGAAAAACGGTATCTACGACACCGCCGCCGCCGAACCGATCCTGCGTGGCGGCGGCCCGGCGGACTATTTCGAACTGGGCAACCTGTTCAAGATGGCCAGGCCGCAAGTGGGCAACTGATCACCAGATCAGCTCGCCCTCTTCAGTGACGCCCTGCAGGCGTTCCAGCTCGGCGCAGGCGGCCTCATCGGCCGCCATGGCGCCCTTGAACACCTGGCCGTCCAGTACCTTGTGAAAGCGCGGCGCCCCGCCCATGCCCAGCGCCTTCACCGCGATGGCGGCGTTGTAGCCACCACCTTCCACCGGGACCATCGCCGAAACGGCTTCGAACTGCGGGAATTCTCTACGTGCCATGCTGCGCTCTGGGTAGTTGATCGAAGGGCGACATTTTAACCTGTGCCCATCAGCAATCAATCGAAGGTATGCAGGTCCAGGCTGCTGACCACTTGCGCCTGCACCAGCTCACCGAATACCTCCAGGGTTGGCGAAGCGAAGTAGCCGCTCATCGCCTGCTGATCACGCCAACTGCCGCTGAGCAGCCAAAGGTCGGCGTCGGCCTGCGAGCGCTGGACAGTGAAGCTCAGGCACCCCGGTGTACGCAACGAGGGTTCGAGCAGATCGCGCAGGCGCGCGCCTAGCTCCGCCGAACGACCGCTGCTGGCACGGATGAAAGCCAAGTGGGTGACCGGTTGTCGTAGGGTCATTGCACGATCTCCTTGAGCAGGCGGACGAAAAACCAGGCTGCCAAGGTTAGAGGCTGGCCCGCGCGACGCGTTAGGCTATTACTGCCGGGCGATTGCCTGATCCTGCACCGCGGCAGGATCAGGCAATCGCCGTGCAGCTTTCGACTAGCGCCCGCCATTGCCCAAACCTATGCTGCGTCAGTCAGTAGAGGAAGCCACCATGACCACCCCCACGTCCATCGAACCGACCCTGGAAGTGCAACGCCAGGAGCTGGCCGAGCTGATCCGCCGGCATGCCGGCGACCCACCCGGCAGCGCCTCGGCCATCGACGACCTGTACCTGGTCAGCTATCGGGAGAGTGTCCGCTCGGTGCCCACCTTGGCGCAGCCGGCCTTGTGCGTCCTTGCCCATGGCAGCAAGAGCCTGTTTCTGGGTGACGAACAGTACGTCTACGACCCGCTGCACTACATGGTGGTGTCGGTGACCTTGCCACTGAGCGGCGTGAAGCTTGATGCCAGCCCGGAAAACCCAAGCCTGGGCCTGCGGCTGGACCTGGACCCGGCCGAGATCAGCCAGCTGATTGCCGAAAGCGGGCCGATGTTGGTGCCCAGCCTGCCTTCCGGCCGTGGCTTGTATGTGGAGAAGACCGATGCAGCGCTGCTGGATGCGCTGCTGCGCCTGATCCGCCTGCTGGATTCGCCGCGGGACATTGCCATGCTGGCGCCGCTGATCCGCCGCGAAATCCTTTACCGCCTGCTGCGTGGGCCGCAGGGTTATCGGCTGTATGAAATCGCCTTGGCCAACAGCCAGACCCATCGGGTATGCCAGGCCATCACCTGGCTCAACCAGAACTTCCAGCAGCCGTTGCGCATCGAGGACCTGGCCCGTGAGGTCAACCTTAGCACCTCGACCTTGCACCATCGGTTCAAGGCCGTGACGTCGATGAGCCCGCTGCAGTACCAGAAGCAATTGCGCCTGCAGGAGGCCCGGCGGCTGATGCTCAATGACGGGCTTGAGGCAGCGGTGGCGGGCTATCGCGTGGGGTATGAAAGCCCTTCGCAATTCAGCCGCGAGTACAGCCGGCTGTATGGCGCACCACCGATCCGCGATGTGGCGCGGTTGCGCGCCACAGCGGGGTAAGGGTTACCGGCCGTTTCAGTTAACCTGCAACGGCCGCCTGCCACTGATTCTGATCAACCTGAATCAACGTCGGCCCTTTGCGCTCCACCGCACGCCCCAGTGCCGCCTGCAACTGCGCGACATCACTCACATGCTCCGCGTCAGCGCCCAACGCCCGAGCCACGCCGATGAAGTCAGGGGTATGGATATCCACCCCGACCGGCTCGATGGCGCGGTTGACCATGTACTTCTTGATTTCTTCGTAACCCTGGTTGTTCCACAGCAGCACGATCAGCGGCACCTGCGCCTCGACTGCACTGGCCAGCTCCGGCAGGGTGAACTGCATGCCACCATCGCCAATCAGGCAAACCGACGGCGCGCGCTCGGCGATCTGCGCGGCGCTGCCCAGCCAGGCGCCCATCGCCGCCGGCAGTGCATAACCCAAGGTGCCGTAGCCGGTCGAGGCATTGAACCAGCGGCGAGGCTCATCCATGTCCAGCGTGAGGTTGCCGGAGTACACCGGCTGGGTCGAATCCCCGACCAGAATGGCGTTGGGCAGTGTCTGGAGGATACTGGTCAGCAGGCGGGTCTGGCTCAGGGTCGGCTGGTCCCAGCCGCCCGCCAGCGATTGGCGCAGCTGCGTGACGCGTGCTGGCCCCCAGGTACTGTCACGCGCCGGCAGCGGCTGCTGTTGCAAGGCAACGCACAGTGCCTCGGCGGCCAGGTCGGCGTCAGCGACCAGCGCCAGCTCAGGCAGATAGTTGCGCACCGTCTGGTCCGGGTCGATGTCGATCCGCAGCAAGCTGCCCGGGATCTCGAAGCCGCCCTTGAAGGTCACGTCATAGTCGGTTTCGGCCAGCTCGGTACCGATGGCCAACACCACATCCGCTTCGGCCACCAGCGCACGGGTAGCCGGCAGCGACTGAGTCGAGCCGATTTGCAAAGGATGATTGGAAGCCAGCAGGCCCTTGGCGTTGATGGTCAATGCCACCGGTGCCTGAAGCTGCTCTGCCAAGCGTGCCAGCGAAGCGCCAGCGTTCAATGCACCGCCGCCGGCCAGGATCAACGGGCGCTTCGCCTGGGCCAGGCGCTCGGCCATCTGCGCCACGGCCTGCGGCGCGGCACCTGCCCGGCTGCTGCGGACCGGGCGGGCCGGCAACAGGTGATCGGCCGGCTCGACCAGTACGTCCAGCGGAATCTCGATATGCACCGGGCGCGGTCGAGCACCGTCGAACACGGCAAAGGCCCGGGCCAGTACCTGGGGCAGGTCGTCTGCGCTCATCAGGGTTTGGGAGAAGGCTGCCACACCCGACACCAGTGCAGATTGGTTGGGCAGTTCGTGCAGCTTGCCGCGGCCGCCGCCCAGCTGATCGCGCGATTGCACGCTGGAAATCACCAGCATCGGGATCGAATCGGCATAGGCTTGGCCCATGGCGGTGGTGATATTGGTCATCCCTGGGCCGGTGATGATGAAGCACACACCGGGTTTGCCACGTGTGCGTGCGTAGCCGTCGGCCATGAAGCCGGCACCTTGCTCGTGGCGCGGGGTGATATGACGAATGGAGGACGTTGCCAGGCCGCGATAGAGCTCAACGGTATGCACGCCTGGAATGCCGAAGACATGGTCCACACCATAGCCTTCAAGGAGTTTGACCAGTACTTCGCCGCAGGTTGCCATGTGTGTTTACCTTGAGTCTTGTTGAAAACTGCGCTTATTGGACCCAAGGCAGCGCTATCGCCACAATGCAAAAAAACACATACTAGCCATGTCTTCAAATCATGGCTCAGTGCAATGAAACGCCTTCCTCCCCTGCCCGCCTTGCACACCTTCCTGGTGACCGCCCAGCACTGCAATTTCACCCGTGCGGGGCAGCAGTTGCACATCACCCAAGGTGCCGTGAGCCGGCAGATCGCCGCGCTTGAAGCGCACCTCGGTTACGCCCTGTTCCAGCGCCAGGCCCGTGGCCTGAGCCTGACCCGTGAAGGCCAGGACTGGCTGCCCAGAGTGCAACAGGTGTTTTCCCTGATCGAACAAGGCGTGCGTGAAGTCGGCGGGCATAGCGCCACATTGCAACTCAAGGCGCCAACCTGCGTGATGCGCTGGCTGCTGCCGCGCCTGATGGAATGGCAGGCGCTGCGCCCGGACGTGCCGGTAGAGCTGACCACCACGGTGCAGCATGGGGTGGATTTTGCTCGCGAAGGCTTTGATGCGGCGGTGGTGTATGGCAGCGCGCCGAACCAGGGCTTGCAGGTGCGCAAACTGTTCGACGAGCAACTGACGCCAGTGTGCGCCCCTTCGCTGCTGCAAGGCCCGTTGCCGTTGGCCAACATCGACGACCTGATGCGCCATATGCTCCTGCACCCCTCGCGTGACGAGCATGACTGGCGTTTATGGCTGCAGGCGGCCGGTGCCACGTTCGATGTACAGGGGCCAAAGCAGCATTTCGAAACGCTGGACATGGCGATGGCCATGGCATCCCAGGGCACTGGAGTGGCCATCGGCGATTGGTCGCTGATCGGCGATGACCTGCGCAGCAAGCGGCTGTGCATGCCGTTTGCCCTGAAGGTGACGACCGGAAAAGGCTATTACCTGGTCAGCCAGGCCAGGCAACAGCCAGCCGGGCTGGTCGAGTTGCTGGACTGGCTGCAGGCAGTGGCTCAATAACCGACGGTGAACCGCGCCCGCGAATGCGCGGGTTTCTCCAGCTCATCGAGCATGGCAATCGCGTAGTCGGCAAAGGTGATCCAGCTTTTGCCATCGGCACCGATCAGCAGATGATCCTTGCCTAGCGTGTAGTGCCCGCTGCGTTCGCCTTCGACGAACTCCGCCGACGGCGACAGGAAGGTCCAGTCCAGGTTCGGCTCTTGGCGCAATACCTCAAGAAAACGCACACCCGCGCTCGCTTCGGCCTTGTAGGCCTCGGGAAAGTCCGGGCTGTCGATCACCCGGTGCCCCGAAGGCAACAGCAGGCTACCCGCCCCGCCCACCACCAGCAGTCGCTTGACCCCGGCACGCTTGACCGGCTCGATGATCGCGTGCGCTTCGATCGTCGAGAAATGCGCAGCGCTCAACACCGCGTCCACACCGGCGACAGCCGCTTGCAGCGCTGCGCTGTCCTTGGCATCGAGTGCCTTGACGGTCACCCCCTCACGTCCCTGCAGCTGCGACGGGTCGCGGGCAATGGCCACCACACTGTGGCCACGGCGCAGGGCTTCTTCCAGCAACTGGCTGCCGGCACGGCCGGTGGCGCCAATGATTGCGATCTTGCTCATGGGAAACACTCCATCAGTTGAACGGAATTACCACTTCATCTCACCCTTGGCGACCTTGGCGCCGAGCTCCAGCGAGCTCTCGTCGGCCAGGTCCGGGTAGCGTTTTTTCATCGCAGCCACCAACGCAGCGGCGTCTTTTGCCTTGGCGGTTTCGGCATCGAATGCCTGAATGTAGTCTGCCGTGAAGCGCACGGCGGCGAGCGAACGGCTGCTTTGGCCGAGATAATGGCCGGGGATCACGGTGCGCGGTGCCAGCTGCTCGATCCGTTTGAGCGTGCCCAGCCAGTCGGCATGCGACTTGGCCGACTGGGTATCGGCCATCCACACATGGATGTGTTCCGAAACCACCACCCCACCGACCACCGCCTTGATCGACGGAATCCAGACAAAGCTGCGATCAGGCTGTGGGCCGTCCAGGCCGACCACGTCGAGCGCCTGGCCCTCCAGGGTCAGGCGATGGCCTTCGAGCACCTCAGGCACGACCAGGCGAGCCGGTTTGTCCGCGCCCATTTGCGGGCCCCAGTAGGCCAGCTTCGCGTCCATGGTCTGGCGAATATGCGCGACGGTAGCTGCAGAGGCGACGACCTTGGCCTTTGGGAAAGCTTGGGTCAGTGTGTCGAGGCCAAAGTAGTAGTCCGGGTCGCCATGGCTGATGTAGATGGTTGTCAGCCGCTTGCCACCGGCGCGCAGGCGCTCGACCACCTGTTCGGCCTGGGCCTTGCCGAACTGGGCATCGACCAGCACGGCGTCCTTTTCGCCACTGACAATCACCGAACTGACCGGGAAAATCGCCTCGTGGCCAGGGTTGTAGACGTCCAACTGCAAAGGTTCGGCAGCCAGCGCCTGGCCGGTCAGAGCAACACAGGCCAGCATCAGGCCACGCAAGGGAGTGAATAGCGACATCGCAACGGTCCGTCTTGAAGAAGAATGCTCAACAGCTTAGTTGCCCGATCCATGACAAAAAATGCGATGCTCAAACATAGTTTGTTTCTAAAATCGGGCAAATCATGGACCGTCTCAACGCGATGCGCGTTTTTGTCACTGTCATCGACCTGGGCAGCCAATCGGCGGCAGCGGACCACCTGCAACTGTCCAGGCCAGTGGTTTCACGCTACCTGGCGGAACTGGAGGATTGGGTTGGTGCGCGGCTGATGCAGCGCACCACGCGCAAGTTGAGCCTGACCGCCGCCGGCCAGGAAACACTGCCACGCTGCCGCCAACTGCTGGAACTCGCCGGTGACCTGCAGGTGGCCGTGCGCCAACCAGACGACGCCCCTCGCGGCGCGCTGCGCATCAGCGTCAGTACGTCATTCGGGCAGGCTCAACTGGTGGATGCCGTGGCCGCGTATGTACGGCGCTACCCCGGGGTGAAGGTCGAGTTGCAGATGCTCGATCGCACGGTCAACCTGGTGGACGAGCGCATCGACCTGGCCATCCGCACCAGCAACGACCTGGACCCGAACCTGATCGCCCGGCGTCTGACCGTGTGCCGTTCGGTGGTGTGCGCGGCACCGGCCTACCTGCGTGAGCACGGCACGCCGCAGCGGATCGAGGAATTAAGCGGGCACAACTGCCTGACCCATGCCTACTTCGGCCATCACCTCTGGCATTTCGAGGTGCAGGGCCAAGCCGTTGCCGTCCCGGTCGAGGGCAACATCAGTGCGAATGAGGCGATGACCCTGCAAAAGGCGGCACTGGCCGGTGCCGGCATCGCCATGTTGCCGACCTACCAGGCTGCCGCCGCCCTGCGCACGGGCGAACTGGTGCGCCTGCTGCCCGAAGCACGGCCACGCGAACTCAACCTGAATGCGGTCTATACCTCGCGCAAGCACATGCCGGCGACCTTGCGCAGCATGCTGGATTTTCTCGCGCAGCGGTTCAAGGACGAGCCGGAATGGGATCAGGACCTGGTGTAACCCCACAGCGCCGGGGATTGGCCTACGCTTAGAGGTATCACCTGGCGTTGTAACAGGAGGTGAGCACCATGGGCATCAAAACAAGAAGGTTCGCGCTGGTCATGGCACTGTTTGCCATCGCCGGGCTGTACGGGTCGGCCTGCTGGCGGGTCGAGCTGCTACGCAACCAACCCAGCTCGGCCGCCCATTGTCAGCACGAACACTGCGTGCCACAAAGCGCCACCTTGAGCGCCGTGCGTTGAGCTGACGGCGCCTTGCCGGTCACTCCTCGACGCTCATGTACTCCTTGGCCCAGCGGATGTAATCCTCGGGTTGGGTGTAGGTGTGCGAGAGTTCGGTGGCGCTGAGGTTCTCGGACTTGTTCTGCTGGCCGCGCTGCAGGCGCAGGCAGTCGTAAGTGGCCTTTATGGCTGCGAAGTACGCGGCGTGGCCATCGACCACGATGCGCACGCCCAGGCGCGCCAGGCGCTCGTCATCGCGCAGGTTGGGGTTGGCGTAGGTCACCAGCATCAACGGCACGGTCAAGTGCTCGGCGATCTGCTCGAGCTGCTCGAAATCCTTCACCCCCACCATGCAGATACCGTCGGCCCCGGCCTTCTGGTAGCTCTGGGTACGCACGATGATTTCTTCGGTGGTCAGTACACCGGCGTTGGTGCGGGCGATGATAGACAGCGACGAATCGACCCGTGCTTCAAGCGCAGCGCGAATCTTGCCGACGCCTTCCTCAACCGGAATCAAGTCGGTGGACTTGCGCCCGAACTGGGCCGGCAGCAGGGTATCTTCGATGGTCAGCGCCGCCACACCGGCACGCTCCAGTTCAATGACCGTGCGCATGACATTCAACGCGTTACCGTAGCCGTGGTCGGCATCGGCGAGCACCGGCAGTTGCGCCACACGGCCAATGCGCGTGGCCTGCTCGACGAACTCGCTCAAGGTGATCAGGGCAAAATCCGGCGCAGCCAGTACCTGCAGCGAAGCCACCGAACCGCCAAGAATGCCGACTTCAAAGCCCAGGTCGGCGGCAATGCGCGCCGACATCGGGTCGAACACCGACGCTGTGTGGTAGCAGGAACCTGAAGCGAGCAGCTCGCGGAAGGCAAAACGCAAATCTTGGTGGGAAGCCCTGGGCATGATCACTCCGCAATAACGTGAAATTGAACGGTTGCTACCGACCCCTGAATCGGGTCTACCTGACCTGTTCCAACCGTCGCCATCTGGGCGGTCATGCTCGACATGCAGGCAGAGGAATAAAAGGTGTGGGATACAGCGGCACGAAAACCCTGCGGCAAATAGCTGCACCAAGCTGGTGCAGGCCACGGATTACAGCCCCTGCGGTCTAGCCACGATATCACGCAGCCATGCCTCACTGGATGAATGCGCCAATGCCGATCTTGCATAGGGGATGCAGATAGTACATAGGAAGCTACCTAAGTCAGGTTACAATTCATCGGCCTCAAGCCCATTGCCAAGGTAACCCCGTGACTGCCGCCCTGCCCCCGACCGTGCTGCGCAACGTGCTCACCGCCCTGATGCTGGCCATCTTCCTCGGTGCGCTGGACCAAACCATTGTCGCCGTCTCGTTGCCGGCCATCTCGGCCCAGTTCAACGATGTCGGCCTGCTTGCCTGGGTGATCTCTGGCTACATGGTGGCGATGACCGTGGCGGTGCCGATCTACGGCAAGCTGGGCGACCTGTACGGCCGGCGGCGGATGATCCTGACCGGCATCTCGCTGTTCACCCTGGCGTCGATTGCCTGCGCCCTGGCCCAGGACATGCAGCAACTGGTGCTGGCGCGCGTGCTGCAAGGGGTTGGCGCGGGCGGCATGGTGTCGGTCAGCCAGGCGATCATCGGTGACTTCGTGCCGCCCCGCGAACGCGGGCGTTACCAGGGCTACTTCAGCAGTATGTACGCCGTGGCCAGCGTCGCCGGGCCGGTGCTCGGTGGCTGGCTGACCGAGTACCTGTCGTGGCGCTGGGTGTTCTGGATCAACCTGCCGTTGGGGCTGGTCGCGTTGTGGGCGATCCACCGGGCGCTCGGCGACATGCCGGTGAAGCGTCGCGAGGCCCAGGTGGACTACCTGGGCGCGGTGCTACTGATTCTTGGCCTGGGCAGCCTGCTGCTGGGCATTACCCTGGTCGGCCAAGGGCACGCCTGGACAGCGCCGCCGGTGCTGGCGCTGTTCGCCTGCGCGGTGCTTGGCCTGATGCTGTTCATCGCCCACGAGCGGCGCTGCCAGGAGCCCCTGCTACCCCTCGGCCTGTTCGGCAACCGCGTCGCGGTGCTGTGCTGGGGCGTGATCTTTTTCGCCAGTTTCCAGTCGATTTCCCTGACCATGCTGATGCCCTTGCGCTACCAAGGCATCACCGGGGCGGGCGCCGACAGCGCGGCATTGCACCTACTGCCCCTGGCGATGGGCCTGCCGATGGGCGCCTTTACCGGGGGCCGCATGACCAGCCTCACCGGGCGCTACAAGCCGCAAATTCTCACCGGTGCACTGTTGATGCCGGTGGCCATCTTCGCCATGGCGATCACACCGCCGCAGTCGGCCCTGCTCAGTGCCGTGTTCATGCTGCTGACCGGCATAGCCTGCGGGCTGCAGTTTCCGACTTCGCTGGTGGGCACGCAGAGCGCCGTGGACATCAAGGACATCGGCGTGGCTACCAGTACCACCAACCTGTTCCGCTCACTCGGGGGAGCCATGGGTGTGGCGTGCATGTCCAGCCTGCTGCTGGCGTTGCTGCACCAAGGTGGGT
Source organism: Pseudomonas sp. LAIL14HWK12:I7 (assembly GCF_000483465.1). Classification (NCBI taxonomy): domain Bacteria; kingdom Pseudomonadati; phylum Pseudomonadota; class Gammaproteobacteria; order Pseudomonadales; family Pseudomonadaceae; genus Pseudomonas; species Pseudomonas sp. LAIL14HWK12:I7. The sequence continues at coordinate 126,711 of NZ_AXYZ01000009.1, read as the reverse complement.
TCGAGTTGCTGGGCAATCCATTGCTGGGGAGCCTGAAGGCTGGCGAGGCAGACCCGCAGACGCAAGCGCGGTTGCTGGAGACGTTCAGGCATTTGCTGATGGGCAGTGGCGTGATCGCACTGCTGGGGCTGGTGGTGGCGTTGGCGTTGCCGGACCGGCAATTGCGTGGGCGTTGAGCCTGCTGGGGCCGCGTTGCGGCCCTTTCGCGACACAAGGCCGCTCCTACAAGTACAGCGCCACGCGTGTGGGAGCAACTGTCTTGTGGTGCTTGTTCCGGCCTCTTCGCGGGCAAGCCCGCTCCCACAGGTGTGGCGCTAGACTTGGAGGCTACACAATTCGGGTGGGAGCTGGCTTGCCTGCGATGGGCCGCAGCGCGGCCCCCGCTTTTAATGCCCCGTTAATACAATGAGGAAACACTCCCTCACAATCCTTAACAAAGAGTCATTTGCGCAGAGCCGGGCTCAAGCGCAGCATATCCAGCCCAGTGTCGACCCATTTTTCGACGTCACGCAGCAGATCGAAACTGTCTGGCAGCAATAACCAGCGCCCGATCAGGCCATCGACATAGGCAAACATGGCCACCGCCGCGCGCTCGGCATCCAGCTCGGCAGGCAACTGGCCCCGGCGCACTGCATTGGCAAGCGCCAGGGTAATGCCCTTGTGGCAATCCAGCACCGTGCTCTGGCGCTGCTGGCGAATTTCACACATGTCATCGGTGAACTCGCACTTGTGATGCAGAATCTCATTGATACGCCGGGTTCGGGCATCGAGCACCAGCTCGTTGAACACCTGCAACAGCAGCTTGCGCATGCAACCAAGCGGGTCCAGCTCATCCTCGCTTTCGCTCGCACGCGCAAGGTGGTCATGGGTTTCGTGCAGGCTGTCGAGCAACGCCTGTACCAGTTCGGCTTTGTTATTGAAGTGCCAGTAGATCGCACCTCGGGTCACGCCCGCCAATTCGGCGATGTCAGCCAAGGTGGTTCGCGCAACCCCGCGCTTGTAGAAGGCCTTTTCCGCCGCCTCGATAATCTGGGCGCGGGTTTCCTGGGCTTCTTCTTTGGTTCTACGGACCATGGCAGTACAACCTCATCTGGGCCCGAGCGCGCGGCGCACACGGGGAAACCGCCGGGGTCGCCTCTGCAGGGCGTCTCCCGGATGGGCTAATCAAGGGCTGCGGCAGTAGCCAAGTACTACCCAGCGGTATTTACAAACAACCATGAATGTAAGTATATTCCTTAGCAAGCTATTTATCCACCCGATAGCATTTTTCTGACAAGACTCTTCCATTACTCTTGAGCGTCTCCTGCTCCAGCGCCCCGAGGATCCTCATGCAATTCAAGCCAGCCGTTACCGCTCTGGTTTCCGCCGTCGCCCTGGCAACACTGCTCAGTGGCTGCAAGAAAGAAGAAGCAGCGCCTGCCGCGCAGGCTCCTCAGGTCGGCGTCGTGACCCTCCAACCACAAGCCTTCACCCTGACCTCGGAATTGCCGGGGCGTACCACGTCCTATCGCGTCGCCGAAGTGCGCCCACAGGTCAATGGCATCATCCTCAAGCGCCTCTTCAAAGAAGGCAGCGACGTCAAGGAAGGCCAGCAGCTCTACCAGATCGACCCTGCCGTCTATGAAGCCAACCTGGCCAATGCCCAGGCCAACCTGCAGGCGACCCGCTCGCTGGCCGAGCGTTACAAGCAGCTGATCGATGAACAAGCCGTCTCCAAACAGGAATACGACGACGCCAATGCCAAACGATTGCAGGCCGAGGCAGCACTGAAGAGCGCCCAGATCGACCTGCGCTACACCAAGGTCCTGGCACCGATCAGCGGCCGCATCGGCCGTTCCACGTTCACCGAAGGTGCACTGGTGAGCAATGGCCAGACCAACGCCATGGCGACCATCCAGCAACTCGACCCGGTCTACGTCGACGTCACCCAGTCCACCGCCGAGCTGCTCAAGCTGCGCCGTGACCTGGAAAGCGGCCAGCTGCAAAAGGCCGGCGACAACGCCGCCTCAGTGCAACTGGTGCTCGAAGACGGCAGCCTGTTCAAGCAGCAGGGGCGCCTGGAATTCTCCGAAGTCGCGGTCGACGAGACCACCGGCTCGGTGACCCTGCGCGCGATCTTCCCGAACCCCGACCACACCCTGCTGCCTGGCATGTTCGTGCATGCCCGCCTGCGCGCCGGGGTCAACGCCAACGCCATCCTGGCCCCACAGCAGGGCGTGACCCGCGACCTCAAGGGCGCGCCGACCGCACTGGTGGTCAACCAGGAAAACAAGGTCGAACTGCGTCAGCTCAAGGCCAGCCGCACCCTGGGCAGCGACTGGCTGATTGAGGAAGGCTTGAACCCAGGCGACCGCCTGATCACCGAAGGCCTGCAATACGTGCGCCCAGGCGTCGAGGTCAAGGTCAGCGAAGCCACCAACGTCAACAAGCCGGCCAGCCCTGATCAGGCCAACGCGGCGAAAGCAGACGCCAAAGCGGAGTAAACCATGTCGAAGTTCTTTATCGATCGCCCGATCTTCGCCTGGGTGATCGCCTTGGTGATCATGCTGGTCGGGGCACTGTCGATCCTGAAGTTGCCGATCAACCAGTACCCGAGCATCGCGCCACCGGCCATCGCCATCGCCGTGACCTACCCGGGCGCCTCGGCGCAGACGGTGCAGGACACCGTGGTGCAGGTCATCGAGCAGCAGCTCAACGGTATCGACAACCTGCGTTATGTGTCTTCGGAAAGTAACTCCGACGGCAGCATGACCATCACCGCTACCTTCGAGCAAGGCACCAACGCCGACACCGCGCAGGTTCAGGTTCAGAACAAGCTGAACCTGGCTACGCCGCTGTTGCCGCAAGAAGTGCAGCAACAAGGTATCCGCGTCACCAAGGCGGTTAAAAACTTCCTGCTGGTGATCGGCCTGGTGTCCGAAGATGGCAGCATGACCAAGGACGACTTGGCCAACTACATCGTCTCGAACATGCAGGACCCGATTTCGCGGACTGCCGGCGTGGGTGACTTCCAGGTGTTCGGTGCACAGTACGCCATGCGTATCTGGCTCGATCCGGCCAAGCTGAACAAGTTCCAGCTGACCCCAGTCGACGTCAAGACTGCAGTTGCCGCGCAGAACGTGCAGGTGTCCTCCGGCCAACTCGGCGGCCTGCCGGCCTTGCCGGGTACCCAGCTTAACGCCACCATCATCGGCAAGACCCGCCTGCAAACCGCCGAGCAGTTCGAGAAAATTCTGCTCAAGGTCAACAGCGACGGTTCCCAAGTACGCCTGGGCGATGTCGCCGAAGTAGGCCTGGGCGGCGAGAACTACGCCGTCAGCGCCCAGTTCAACGGCAAGCCGGCGTCGGGCCTGGCGGTCAAGCTGGCCACCGGTGCCAACGCCCTGGACACCGCCAAGGCCCTGCGCCAGACCATCAGCGACCTCGAGCCGTTCTTCCCGCCTGGCGTGAAGGCCGTGTTCCCGTATGACACCACGCCGGTGGTCACCGAATCGATCAGCGGGGTAATCCACACCCTGATCGAAGCCGTGGTCCTGGTGTTCCTGGTGATGTACCTGTTCCTGCAAAACTTCCGCGCCACCATCATCACCACCATGACCGTACCGGTGGTATTGCTGGGTACTTTCGGCATCCTTGCCGCTGCGGGCTTCAGCATCAACACCCTGACCATGTTCGCCATGGTCCTGGCCATCGGCTTGCTGGTGGACGACGCCATCGTCGTGGTGGAAAACGTCGAGCGGGTAATGTCCGAAGAGGGGTTGCCACCCAAGGAAGCGACCAAGCGCTCCATGGAGCAGATCCAGGGAGCCCTGGTGGGTATCGCCCTGGTGCTGTCGGCGGTACTGCTGCCAATGGCCTTCTTCGGCGGCTCCACCGGTGTGATCTATCGGCAGTTCTCCATCACCATCGTCTCGGCCATGGGCCTTTCGGTGCTGGTGGCGCTGATCTTCACCCCGGCACTGTGCGCCACCATGCTCAAGCCGCTGAAAAAGGGCGAGCACCATGTGGCCAAAGGTGGGTTCTTCGGCTGGTTCAACCGTAACTTCGACCGCAGCGTAAACGGCTACGAGCGCAGCGTCGGTACCATCCTGCGCAACAAGGTGCCGTTCCTGCTGGCCTACGCGCTGATCGTGGTTGGCATGATCTGGCTGTTCGCACGCATCCCGACGGCATTCCTGCCTGAAGAAGACCAGGGCGTGCTGTTTGCCCAGGTGCAGACCCCGGCAGGCTCCAGTGCTGAACGCACCCAGGCGGTGGTCGACCAGATGCGTGAGTACCTGCTCAAGGACGAAGCCGATACCGTGTCGTCGGTGTTCACCGTCAACGGCTTCAACTTCGCCGGCCGCGGTCAAAGCTCGGGCATGGCCTTCATCATGCTCAAGCCGTGGGATGAGCGCTCCAAGGAGAACAGCGTGTTCGCCCTGGCCCAGCGTGCCCAGCAGCACTTCTTCACCTTCCGCGATGCGATGGTGTTCGCCTTCGCCCCGCCTGCCGTACTCGAACTGGGTAACGCCACCGGCTTCGACGTGTTCCTTCAGGACCGCGGCGGTGTCGGCCATGCCAAGCTCATGGAAGCACGCAACCAGTTCCTGGCAAAAGCCGCGCAGAGCAAGGTGCTCAGTGCCGTGCGCCCGAACGGCCTGAACGATGAGCCGCAGTACCAGCTGACCATCGATGACGAACGTGCCAGCGCCTTGGGCGTGACCATTGCCGACATCAACAACACCCTGTCGATTGCCCTGGGTGCCAGCTACGTCAACGACTTCATTGACCGTGGCCGGGTCAAGAAGGTGTACATCCAAGGCGAACCGAACGCCCGGATGAGCCCGGAAGACCTGCAGAAGTGGTACGTGCGCAACGGCAAAGGCGAGATGGTGCCGTTCTCCTCCTTCGCCAAAGGTGAATGGACCTACGGTTCGCCGAAGCTGTCCCGCTACAACGGCGTCGAGGCGATGGAAATCCTCGGTGCGCCAGCGCCTGGCTACAGTACCGGTGAGGCCATGGCCGAGGTTGAGCGTATCGCTGGCGAACTGCCAAGCGGTATCGGCTTCTCCTGGACCGGCATGTCCTACGAGGAAAAACTCTCCGGCTCGCAGATGCCGGCACTGTTCGCCCTCTCGGTCCTGTTCGTGTTCCTGTGCCTGGCAGCCCTGTACGAAAGCTGGTCGATCCCGATCGCCGTTGTGCTGGTCGTACCGCTGGGGATCATCGGTGCACTGATCGCCACTAGCCTGCGCGGGTTGTCCAACGACGTGTACTTCCTGGTCGGCCTGTTGACCACCATCGGCTTGGCGGCGAAGAACGCGATCCTGATCGTCGAGTTCGCCAAAGAACTGCACGAGCAGGGCCGCAGCCTGTACGACGCCGCGATCGAGGCGTGCCGCATGCGTCTGCGCCCGATCATCATGACCTCGCTGGCGTTCATCCTTGGCGTGGTACCGTTGACCATCGCCAGCGGTGCGGGCGCCGGCAGCCAGCACGCCATCGGCACCGGCGTGATCGGCGGCATGATCAGCGCCACCGTGTTGGCAATCTTCTGGGTACCGCTATTCTTCGTCGCAGTGTCGTCGCTGTTCGGCAGCAAACAGCCGGAAAAAGACGTCACCCCTGAAACTCCACGTTATGAGGCTGGGCAATGACCAAGTCTTTGTTGTCCCTGGCGGTAACCGCTTTGATTCTTGGCGGCTGCTCGCTGATCCCTGACTACCAGACCCCGGAAGCGCCGGTGGCAGCGCAGTGGCCGCAAGGCCCTGCGTACTCGCCGACCGAAGCGGCAGACGTTGCCGCCGCCGAACAGGGCTGGCGCCAGTTCTTCCACGACCCGGCCCTGCAGCAGCTGATCCAGACCTCGCTGGTCAACAACCGCGACCTGCGTGTCGCGGCGTTGAACATCGACGCCTACCGTGCGCAGTACCGCATCCAGCGGGCCGACCTGTTCCCGGCCGTTTCGGCCACCGGCAGCGGCAGCCGCCAGCGGGTACCGGCAGACATGTCGCAAACTGGCCAAGCCGACATCACCAGCCAGTACTCGGCCACCCTTGGCGTCAGCGCCTATGAGCTGGACCTGTTCGGCCGGGTGCGCAGCCTGAGCGAGCAGGCCCTGGAAACCTACCTGTCCAGCGAGCAGGCGCGGCGCTCCACGCAGATCGCCCTGGTGGCCAGCGTGGCCAACGCCTACTACACCTGGCAGGCGGATCAGGCGCTGTTCAAGCTGACCGAAGAAACGCTGAAGACCTACCAGGAAAGCTACAACCTGACCCGTCGCAGCAATGAAGTCGGGGTGGCCTCCGCCCTCGACCTCAGCCAGGCACGCACCGCCGTGGAAGGCGCGCGGGTCAAGTACTCGCAGTACCAGCGCCTGGTGGCACAGGACCTCAACAGCCTGACCGTGCTGCTGGGTACCGGCGTACCGGCCGACCTGCCTGCGCCACTGGAGCTCAATGCCGACCAGTTGGCCGAAGTACCGGCCGGCCTGCCGTCGGACATCCTCCAGCGTCGCCCAGACATCCAGGAAGCCGAGCACCTGCTCAAGGCCGCCAACGCCAACATCGGCGCGGCCCGCGCAGCGTTCTTCCCGAGCATCAGCCTGACCGCCAATGCCGGTACCCTGAGCCCGGACATGGGCGGCCTGTTCAAGGGGGGGTCGGGCACCTGGCTGTTCCAGCCGCAGATCAACCTGCCGATCTTCAACGCCGGTAGCCTGAAGGCGAGCCTGGACTACTCGAAGATCCAGAAGGACATCAACGTCGCCAAGTACGAAAAGACCATCCAGACCGCCTTCCAGGAAGTCTCCGATGGCCTGGCGGCGCGCAAGACCTTCGAAGAGCAGTTGCAGGCACAACGTGACCTGGTGCAGGCCAACCAGGATTACTACCGCCTGGCGGAGCGTCGCTACCGTATCGGTATCGACAGCAACCTGACCTTCCTCGACGCCCAACGCAACCTATTCAGCGCCCAGCAGGCACTGATCGGTGATCGCCTGTCGCAGCTGACCAGCGAGGTCAACCTGTACAAGGCGCTCGGCGGTGGCTGGTACGAGAAGACCGGTCAGGCCAATCAGCAAGCTTCGGTGGAAACACCGAAAAGCTGAATGATCCGCTAGCAGCATCAAGCCCACCTTCGCGGTGGGCTTTTTGTTTTCGGTTGCCCGCGAAGAGGCCGGCACATGAAAACAATTAACCAACTGGAACATTCCGTTCGATAATCGCCCCATACCGTCTGCGACGAATTGCCTCGCCCCTTCCCTACCCCGCACCATCCGCTCACGCAACGTTGCCCACGTTCATCAAAAGACCCGTGCTTGCAGGCCGCATCCTGCAATGCAACGGTTCGCCAATAAAAACAAGAGATCCACGACAGATGAGCATTTCGTACCCCGCACGCCAGCTGCTGCCAGGCCTGTTGGCCATGTCCTGCACCCTCCCCGTGTTCGCCGCCGACGGTGGTTTCATCGAGGACGGCAAGGCCACCCTCAACCTGCGCAACTTCTACATCAACCGCAATTTCGTCGACCCAGCTCACCCGCAGGCCAAGGCCGAAGAATGGACCCAAAGCTTCATCCTCGACGCCCGCTCCGGTTTTACCCAGGGCACCGTCGGTTTCGGCATGGACGTACTGGGCCTGTACTCGGTCAAGCTCGATGGCGGTAAAGGCACCACCAACACGCACCTGCTGCCGGTGCACGACGATGGCCGCCCCGCCGATGATTTCGGCCGCCTGGGCGTGGCCTTGAAAGCCAAGCTCTCGCAGACCGAATTGAAGGTCGGCGAATGGATGCCGGTGCTGCCGATCCTGCGCTCCGACGATGGTCGCTCGCTGCCACAAACCTTCCGCGGCGGCCAGCTGACCTCCAAGGAGATCGACGGCCTGACCCTGTACGCCGGCCAGTTCCGCGCCAACAGCCCGCGCAACGACGCCAGCATGGAAGACATGTCGCTCAATGGCCGCGGTGCTTTCACGTCCGACCGCTTCAATTTCGGCGGCGGTGAGTACACCTTCAACGACAAGCGCACGACGATTGCCCTGTGGGATGCCCAGCTCAAGGACATCTACCGCCAGCAGTACCTCAACCTGGTCCACAGCCAGCCACTGGGCGACTGGACCCTGGGCGCCAACCTCGGTTACTTCACCGGCAAGGAAGACGGTGCCGAGCGCGCCGGCGACCTGGACAACCGCACCGCCTCGGCGCTGCTCTCGGCTCGCTACCAGGGCCATACCTTCTACGTCGGCCTGCAGAAGGTCAGCGGCGATGACGCCTGGATGCGCGTCAACGGCACCAGCGGCGGCACCTTGGCCAACGACAGCTACAACTCAAGCTTCGACAACGCCAAGGAACGCTCGTGGCAGGTGCGCCATGACTTCAACTTCGCCACTGTCGGGGTACCGGGGCTTACCCTGATGAACCGCTATATCAAGGGTGACAACGTGACTGCAGGTGGCGTTGACGACGGCAAGGAGTGGGCGCGAGAAACGGAACTGGCTTATGTGGTGCAGTCGGGCAGCTTCAAGGACCTTTCGTTGAAGTGGCGCAACTCGACCATGCGCCGGGACTTCAGCACCAATGCGTTCGATGAGAACCGCTTGATCGTGAGCTATCCGCTGAACCTTCTGTAATTTCACAGGCCTCTTCGCGGGTAAACCCGCTCCTAAAGGGTGGGAGCGGGTTTACCCGCGAAGAGGCCGGATGAGTTGATGCATAAATAACTTTATCGCATAACAACCTAAACAAACCTTCGTTGACGACATAAGCTGTAACAGCTTAAATCGAGCCCTGATCCCCGCCCCAGAGCCGCGACATGGACCTCCGTCAACTGCGCTACTTCATCGCCCTCAACGAATACCGCAGTTTTGTCCGCGCCGCTGAAGCCATGGGTATCACCCAGCCTGCATTCAGCCGGGCCATCCAGGGCCTGGAGCAGACATTCGGCTGCGCCCTGGTAGACCGCGCCAGCAAGGCACTGCCACCCACCCCCGAAGGCTTGGTGGTGCTGCAGCACGCACGCCGCCTCGTGCAAGGTGCCGCGCAGTTGAGCAACGAAGTGCTGCAGATGACCAAGCTCGACGCTGGCGAGTTGCACTTCGGCAGCGGCCCGGCCCTGGCTGTTCGCCTGGTCCCCGATGCCTTGCGCCACTTCATCGACAGCCACCCGGGTATTCGTACTTCGCTGCTGGTGGACAATGCCGAGCGCCTCGGCCAGGCACTGCGCCGTGAGCAGATTGAATTCTTCGTCGACGACATCCGCCCGTTCGAGGCTGACCCCAACTTCCATACCGAACCGCTTACGCCACGCCCCGGCCTGTTCTTTTGCCGCCCCGGCCACCCGCTGCTGGCCAAGGACAGCTTGTCGACCAACGACCTGTTCACCTACCCGCTGGCCAGCGCCCTGCTCGCGCCCGGTGTGCGCAAGCGGCTGGCCAACCTGAGCGGGCGCAACGACTTCACCCCGCACCTGCAGACCGAGCACCTGCCGGTGCTGCGCAGTGTCGTGCAGGCCAGTAATGCAATCGGTACTGCCAGCGAAGAAGCCGTTGCCGAAGACCTGGCGGCCGGCAGCCTGGTGCGCCTGCACTGGCGCAACCTGCCGCCCGCACTGGAGGTGCTCAGCGTGCGCTGCGGCGTGGTCAGCCGCAGCGGTTACCGGTTGTCGCCGGCGGCGCGGGCGATGATCGAGACGCTGGTAGGGCTGGATGCGCCCCTGCGGAGTGCTGCCATTCGCTGAAGTGATGATGCTGGTGGGCTGCAGGCTATCCTGAGCAATATAGGTTGCCCGCGAAGAGGCCGGCACAGGCAGTAAACCCGATCAGGCAAACCAGGGAGGCACAACAATGAAAAACCTTGAAGAGCACCTGAGCCAGTACGCCCATTACCACCGCGACCCGCGCAACATCGCCACCCATTTCGTCGGCATTCCACTGATCGTGCTGGCCGTGACCATCCTGCTGTCGCGCCCAGGCTGGGACATTGCAGGCATCTGGCTGTCACCTGCCCTGCTGGCGGCCGCCGCCTCGGTGTGGTTCTACCTGCGCCTGGACCTGCGCTTCGGGCTGGTCATGGGCCTGCTGCTGGGGCTGTGCCTATGGCTTGGCCAGGTACTGGCAGTGCAAAGCACCGGGCTGTGGCTGGGGGCTGGGCTGGGGGCATTTGTGCTGGGCTGGATCATCCAGTTCGTCGGCCACTACTACGAGGGCCGCAAGCCGGCGTTCGTCGACGACATCAGCGGGCTGATCATCGGGCCGCTGTTCGTGGTGGCCGAAGCTGCATTCATGCTGGGGTTGTGCCCAGCGCTGAAGCGGGCCGTGGAAGCCAACGCCGGGCCGGTAACACTGAGGTCGATGTAGGAGCGGCCTTGCGTCGCGATCGGGCCGCGTAGCGGCCCCAGGTTTCAGTGATACCGCAAATACTGTTGGGGCCGCTTTGCGGCCCGATCGCGACGCTAGGCCGCTCCTACAAAGGCCGCAAGGATCAAGCGCGCGACTCAACCCCCAGCTCATCCCACACCGACTCCGCCAGGTGGAAGGTGGCATTGGCTGCCGGAATACCGCAATAGATCGCGCTCTGCATCAGCACTTCCTTGATCTCGTCACGGGTCACGCCATTGTTGGCAGCGGCGCGCAGGTGCAGTTTGAGCTCGTCGTTGCGGTTCATGCCGATCAGCATGGCGATGGTGATCAGGCTGCGGGTATGGCGCGGCAGCCCGGGGCGGGTCCAGATATCACCCCAGGCATGGCGAGTGATCATTTCCTGGAACTCGCCATTGAAGTCGTTGAGCTTCTCCAGGCTGCGGTCCACGTGGGCATCGCCCAGCACCGCGCGGCGCACTTGCATGCCCGCGTCGTAGCGTTGTTTCTCATCCATGGCGTTGTCCTCAGTGGGCCAGCAGGAAGTCGAGTACACGGCGGCTGAAGCGCTCGCCAATCTCGACGTTGGACAGGTGCGCCGCCGGGAAATCGACATACTCGGCACCCTTGATAGCCGCCTGCATGAAGCGGCCATGTTCCGGCGTGGTCACCACGTCTTCAGTACCGGCAACGATCAGCGTCGGCACTTGGATACGCTGAACCTGCTCGCGGTAGTCGGCGTCGCGTACCGCAGCGCAGTTGGCCGCATAGCCCTCAGGCTGGGTCTGCGCGAGCATCTGGCAGATACGCTGGGCCTGTTCGGGCTGCGCCTGGGCGAAGGCTGGGGTGAACCAGCGGGCGATGGACGCGTCGCGCAGCTCGACCATGGCCTGTTGGCCGCCTTTGAGCACGGTGTCGATACGCGGGTTCCAGACCTCATCGCTGCCAATCTTGGCGGCGGTGTTGCACAGGGTCAGGCTGGCCAGGCGTTCGCCGGCGTTGATGCCCAGCCACTGGCCGATCAGGCCGCCCATCGACAGGCCGACGAAGTGCGCCTTGTTGATGTCCAGGGCGTCGAGCAAGGCCACGACGTCGCGGCCCAGTTGCTCGATGCTGTAAGGGCCGGCGGTCACCAGCGAATCGCCGTGGCCGCGGGTGTCATAGCGCAGCACACGGAAGTGCTCGCTCCACACGGGGATCTGCGTGTCCCACATGCCCAGGTCGGTGCCGAGGGAGTTGGACAAGACCAGCACCGGAGCATCCGCCGGGCCATCGATTTGATAGTTCAGTACGCCATCGGCCAGTTGCAAATGCGCCACAGCAGTCTCCTTCAGGCAGTGAAACGTTGATGTTCAGCCACGGCGCGCGCCACCCAGACGCGGGCCTGGCCAAGGTAATGGGCAGGGTCGAGCAAGCGATCGAGTTCTTCTGCCGACAACTCGGCACTGACCTGCGGCTCGTCACCCAGCACGGCACGCAGGTGGCGCTGTTCGGCGACGGCGCGCTGGCAGCACTGCTCGAGCAAATGATGAGCACGGTCACGGCCCAGGCGCTGAGCCAGGACAATGCTGACCGCCTCGGCCAGCACCAGCCCCTGGGTCAGGTCGAGGTTGCGGCGCATACGTTCGGCATCGACCTGCATGCCTTCGGCAATCACCTGGGCCTGGCGCAGGGCGCCGGAAACCAGGCAGCAGATATCCGGCAGGGTTTCCCACTCGGCATGCCACAGGCCAAGGCTGCGTTCATGTTCTTGAGGCATGGCGGCGAACAAGGTCGACAACAGGCCCGGCACGCGGGTAGCGGCACCGATCAGCACGGCGGCACCCACCGGGTTGCGTTTGTGCGGCATGGTCGACGAACCACCCTTGCCTGGCGCGGAAGGCTCGAACACCTCCCCCGCCTCGGTCTGCATCAGCAGGCTGACATCGCGGCCAAACTTGCCGAGGCTACCGGCGATCAGGCCCAGCACCGAGGCAAACTCCACCAGCCGGTCGCGCTGGGTGTGCCAGGGTTGCTCGGGCAAGTGCAGCTTGAGCTGCTCGGCCAGGCCCTCGGCCACCGGCATGGCTTTGCTGCCCAACGCTGCCAGGCTGCCGGACGCACCACCGAACTGCAGGCACAGCAGGCGCGGGCGCAGCTCCTGAAGCCGCTGGCGATGACGGGTCAGCGCGCCCAGCACACCGGCCAGCTTCATGCCCAAGGTGACCGGCGTGGCGTGTTGCAGCCAGGTACGCCCCACCATCGGGGTGTCGGCATGGTGCAAGGCCTGGCGCGCCAGGGTATCGGCCAGTTGAGCGAGGTCTGCCTCGATCAGGTCGAGGGCATCGCGCAGTTGCAGTACCAGCCCGGTGTCCATGGCGTCCTGGCTGGTGGCGCCCAGGTGCACGTAGCGCTCGGCCTCGGGCACGCCGCTGGCGATCACTTTGCCCAGCGCCTTCACCAACGGGATCGCCGAGTTGCCGGCACTGGCAATGGCATCGGCCAGGGCGCCAGCGTCGTAACGCTCTGCCTTACAGGCCGCCTCGATGGCCGCCACCGCACTGTGCGGCACCAGCCCGGCGGCCGCTTCGGCGCGGGCCAGGGCGGCTTCGAAATCGAGCATGCCCTGCAGGCGGCCACGGTCGGAGAAAATCTCGCGCATGGCCGGCGCGGTGAAGTAGGCATCGAACAGCTGGTTGTCCGCACGGTACGTCATTGCAGGTCCTTAATCGTCATGGTGCAGGTACGCCGCCTGCTTCGGCAGGCGCAGGCTGAACAAGAAAGCCACCGCCATCATGGCCGTCACGTACCAGTAGAAGGTGTTTTCCATGCCCAGGGTCTTCAGGCCCAAGGCCACGTATTCAGCAGACCCGCCGAACATGGCGTTGGCCACCGCATACGCAAGGCCCACACCCAGTGCGCGCACCTGCGGCGGGAACATCTCCGCTTTTACCAGGCCGCTGATCGAGGTGTAGAAACTGACGATACACAAGGCCAGGCTGATCAGCACGAACGCCAGGAACGGGCTGGTCACGGTCTTCAGCGCCATCAACAGGGGCACGGTGAACAGCGTGCCCAAGGCGCCGAACAGCAGCATCGAGTTACGCCGGCCGATACGGTCGGACAGCATGCCGAAGAACGGCTGCAGGATCATGAACAGGAACAGCGCCCCCGTCATCACATAGCTGGCGCTCTTGGCGTTCATCCCGGCCGTGTTGACCAGGTACTTCTGCATGTAGGTGGTGAAGGTGTAGAAAATCAGCGAACCGCCGGCGGTGTACCCCAGCACGGTGATGAACGCCGCGGCGTGATTGCGGAACAAGCCGCTGATCGAGCCGGCGTCTTTGTCATTGCGGGTTTCGGCGTTGCTGGTTTCGTGCAGCGAGCGACGCAGCATCAGCGAGATCAGCGCGGCCACGGCACCGACCACGAACGGAATACGCCAGCCCCAGGCGCGCAGCTCGTCCTCGGTCAGCAACTGCTGCAGGATGACCACCACCAGCACCGCCAGTAACTGGCCGCCGATCAGGGTCACGTATTGAAACGAGGCGAAGAAACCGCGCTGGCCGCGCAGTGCCACTTCACTCATGTAGGTCGCCGTGGTGCCGTACTCGCCACCTACCGACAGGCCTTGGATCAAGCGGGCGAGCAATAGCAGCGCCGGCGCCCAGGTACCAATGCTGCCGTAGGTCGGCAGGCAGGCAATCATCAAGGACCCGGCGCACATCATCAGCACCGAGATCATCAGGGAATTCTTGCGGCCATGGCGGTCGGCCAGACGGCCAAAGATCCAGCCACCAATGGGGCGCATCAGGAAGCCCGCTGCGAACACACCGGCGGTGTTGAGCAACTGCACAGTGGGGTCGTCGGAGGGGAAGAAGGCCGGGGCGAAGTAGATCGCGCAGAAGGCGTAGACGTAGAAGTCGAACCATTCCACCAGGTTGCCTGAAGAGGCACCGACGATCGCGAAGATACGCTTGCTGCGTTCTTCGCCGGTGTAATAGGTTGAGGTCATGAGGTTTTACTCCTGGAGGGTCCTAGGTAAGTCTAGACATACCTAGTAACACACTCGTTCCGCTGCGCGGCTGGCCATTAGCCTTGTGTCTCATAGATCCGGCCTCTTCGCGGGTAAACCCGCTCCCACAGAGGATTGCGTGGATCCCTGTGGGAGCGGGTTTACCCGCGAAGAGGCCGAGCCTGATCAAACCCGCTCGATGGCCAACGCCAAACCTTGGCCTACCCCCACACACATGGTCGCCAGGCCTTTACGCCCGCCACTCTTCTCCAACTGATGCAACGCGGTCAGCACCAGGCGCGCGCCACTCATGCCCAACGGGTGGCCCAGGGCAATCGCGCCACCATTGGGGTTCACCTGCGGCGCATCATCGGCCACACCCAGCTCACGCAGCACGGCCAGGCCTTGGCTGGCGAACGCTTCGTTCAGCTCGATCACGTCGAAGTCGCTCATCGCCACACCCAGGCGCTCGGTCAGCTTGCGCACCGCAGGCACCGGGCCAATGCCCATGACCCGAGGAGCCACGCCGCCGCTGGCCATGCCCAGTACCCGAGCACGTGGAGTCAGGCCGTGTTTCTTCACCGCTTCCGCCGAGGCCAGGATCAGTGCCGCAGCACCGTCGTTGACACCCGATGCGTTGCCTGCGGTGACCGTCTTGCCCGGGCCATTGACCGGCTTGAGCTTGGTCAATGCTTCCAGGGTGGTTTCCGGGCGCAGGTGTTCATCACGCTCGACGATAGTTTCGCCCTTCTTGTGGGCAATGCGCACTGGCACGATCTCTTCGGCGAAGAAGCCGGCAGCCTGGGCCGCGGCGGCCTTTTGCTGGCTGCGCAGGGCGAATGCATCTTGATCGGCGCGGGACACCTGGTAATCGTCAGCGACGTTATCAGCGGTTTCCGGCATCGAATCGACGCCGTACTGGCTCTTCATCAGCGGGTTGATGAAACGCCAGCCGATGGTGGTGTCTTCAAGCTTCATGTTGCGCGAGTAGCCGCTTTCGGCCTTGCCCATGACGAAGGGTGCACGCGACATCGACTCGACGCCACCGGCGATGGCCAATTCCATTTCGCCACTGGCGATCGCGCGGAACGCCGTGCCGATGGCATCCATGCCCGATGCGCACAGGCGGTTCAGGGTCACGCCAGGAATGCTCTCAGGCAGGCCCGCCAGCAGCAGCGCCATGCGCGCTACGTTGCGGTTGTCTTCACCGGCCTGGTTGGCACAGCCGAAGAACACTTCGTCGACCTGATCCCACTGCACCGAAGGGTTACGCTCGATCAGCGCCTTCAGCGGCACTGCCGCCAGGTCATCGGCGCGCACGCCGGCCAGGGCGCCGCCGAAGCGGCCGATCGGGGTGCGGATGGCGTCACAGATGAATACGTCGCGCATTTGGCTTCTCCTGCCATCTGGCCATGGGCCGCGGCGGTATGGGCTTCGAGGTCGCGTAAGGCGGACATCTCGATTCGGGTGGATTCGGTGGTGGTCTGCACGTCGCCGGCAAAGCGGATCGCCCAGCGGATGGCCGCAACGATCTGCTCGCAGATTGGCCCCCGAATGAACCGCAGCGACAGCGAATTCATGGGGTGCCGGCTTGCTTTGGAGACTCCCGGTCAGGGTTCATCAGTGCGTTCAGATTAAGGAGACTGGTAGGTCCCTTACAATCCGATAATCGACCTTATGTGCGATTATCGAACCATTTATGTATTTCTACTGTAGGAGCAGCCTTGTGCTGCGAATGGGCCGCAAAGCGGCCCCCTTCGGCACTCAGGTCGCGTCCGCGTGGCTGACCAGCCCTTTCACGACCACACCCACCGTCGCCAATGCCGCCGGCACCAGCAGCGCTGTCAGCACCTGTTCGAAATTCCAGCCCAGGCCCAGCAGCGTCGCACCACTCCAGGCGCCGAGAATCGCACCAAAGCGGCCGATGCCCAGCATCCACGAAACGCCCGTGGCACGCCCTTGGGTTGGGTAGAAGCGGGCAGCCAGCGACGGCATGGCCGACTGCGCCCCGTTGACGCACATACCAGCGACCAGTACCAGGGTGGCGAGCAGGGTGATGTTGCCCAGGCTCTGCCCCACCGCGTAGGCAAACACCCCGGCCAGCAGGTAGAAAATGCCGATGACCTTGTGCGGGTTGAAGCGATCCATGGCCCAGCCCACCCCGACTGCGCTCAGCACGCCGCCAAACTGGAACAGTGCGCCAATGAACGCCGCCTGCTCCATGCTGGCCCCGCTGTCACGCATCAGGGTCGGCAGCCAGCTGGTCAACAGGTAGACAATCACCAAGCCCATGAAGTAAGTCAGCCACAGCAACATCGTGCCCAGGCCGTAGGTGCCGGAGAAGATGACCGCGAATACGTTGCGCGCCGCCACCGCCTTCTGCTCCGGCACGCTGAAGCTGGCCGCCTGGGCCACTACCTGCGGCGCAATCGGCGCCAGGGTTTTGCGGACTTTATCCGTACCGCGATTACGCACTACCAGGAAGCGTGCCGACTCCGGCAACCAGATGAGCAACACCACCGCCAGCAGCAGCGGCAGCACGCCACCGATCACCAGCAGGCTATGCCAGCCATACGCCGGGATCATCTTCGCGGAGATAAACCCACCGCCCGCCATGCCCAGGTTGAAGCCGCAGAACATGCTGGTCACCAGCAGCGATTTGAGCCGCTCAGGGGTGTATTCGGACAGCAGCGTCGTCGCATTGGGCATACCTGCACCCAGGCCAAGCCCGGTGAGGAAGCGCAGAACCAGCAACTGATCGACATTGGTCGCGTAGGCCGAGGCCAGGCTGAAGCCGCCGAACACCAGCACGGCAGCCACCAGCACGCCTTTACGCCCAAAACGGTCGGCCAGCGGGCCTGAGCCCAGTGCGCCGAACACCATGCCGATCAACGCGGCACTCATGACCGGGCCGAGGCTGGCGCGGTCGATGCCCCACTCCTGCGACAAAGCCGGGGCGATGAAGCCCATGGCGGCAGTGTCCAGGCCATCGAGGAAAACGATCAGAAAACACAGCAGCACGACGCGCCATTGATAGCGGGACAGCGGCTGGTCGTTGATGAACGACTGGACGTCGAGGCATTTGCCGACGTTGGTTTGCGGTTGGTTCATAGTTGTTATCCAGAATTAGGGCACAGCCATGCCACTGCACTCAGCGCGCAAGTACAGGGTTCGATAGTAGGAGGATGGCGGCCTGCGTCAGCCTGGATACAACAGTGCTGCGAGCGGGTGCGGCCGCGGCAGCGATGGGACAGTAGTCATGGTATGTGCCTCACATGTTTTTCTTGTTCGGTCGGCAAAGCCGACCGTTGCGAGAGACATTAATCAGCCTACCGGGACGACGCAATTCACTGAGCACGACATTGTGCGTTTATCGAACAGGAAAGGCGTCCGTGCTCGATAATGGGGCAGGAAGGGCGCTCAGCGGCCCTCCCTTGCGCGGCATCACCCGAACAATTGATGGCAAAGGTCTCGACTGGCTGCCAGCAGGATCGGCAAGAAGCGCTGCTCCAGTTCGCTGCGCGTCACACGCCCAACGTGGGTGCTGACGTTCAATGCAGCCAACACCTGCCCCGAAGCGTCATAGATCGGCACGGCGATCGAACGCAGCCCTTGTTCCAGTTCCTGGTCCACCACGCACCAGCCCTGGGCACGCACCTGCTGAATGCAGGCAAACAACGATTCGGCATCGTGCAAGGTGCGGCTGGTGCGCGGCTTGAGGTCAGCCCGGTCGAGGTACTCGCGCAGGCTGGTGTCGTCCATCGCCGCCAGCAGAATGCGCCCCATCGACGTGCAGTAGGCCGGCAAGCGCCCGCCTACCGACAGGTCGACCGAGATCAACCGCTCCACAGTCGCCGATCGGGCTATATAAAGGATGTCGTCGCCTTCGAGGGTGGCCATGTTGGCCGCCTCGTGCAGTTGGTCACTGATGCGGTCCAGGTACGGCTGCGCAGAAATCGCCAATGGCGTCGACGACAGGTAGGCATGGCCCAGGGTCAGCACCTTGGGCAACAGTGAATACGTGCGCCCGTCAGTCGTCGCATAGCCCAGCTTGATCAAGGTATGCAGGCAACGGCGCACGGCTGCGCGAGGGATTTCGGTGCGGTGGCTGATCTGGGCGATGGTCAGGTGGCGCTTGCGCTCCTGAAACGCCTGGATAACCGCCAGCCCACGCGCGAGGGAGGTCATGAAATCCGGGTCGCCAGTAAACGCCTGAATACGCTTGGCCGGCGACGCCACGATCGGCGGCGCCAGGGCGGGTGCGGCAGGGCGTGCCGACTCTGGGTTGGCAGATTCGTTGGCCGCTGTTTCGTCGCTCATCGCTCACCTCAAAAAAAACGCTGGGTCGTGCGATTATCGAACGAACGGCCGATAATCGCAATTGACCGCTGACACTTTTGCTTATACCTTTCTCATGCCACTTTGTGGCTTCTTTGGAGAGACTGGTCAGGTACCCACCGTAGAAGTCCCAGGCAACGGCCTCGCCTTGTGCGAGGCCGTTTTACTTTCTGCGTTCGCCACGGCTGGCCGACGAACTTTTGCCGCTCGCTCCTTTCAAAGTTATACGCACGGTGTGACGCGTTACCCATTGAGCCCAACTACTTCGACGGGCATGTCAGGCTTTGGTAAATATCCCTGTTCGAAGAATTATCGGTTGCTATAATCGATTGGGTTGTACGCCTTGTTGCTGTGGTAATGGAACACACCGCTGTCTCCAGCACTTACGGGCAACCCACGCATGTGCAGGTTCTGTATGGCACCCCCTCTGCTTTCCCTGTGGCATCCTTTGTATGCGCAGGGGCATGCTGTACAGCTAAAACAACAGTCTTAATTCAACTTACTCAGGTACTACTGTGACGAAAGATGAACTGCGCGCAGAACTCGAGCGCCAGGCTGAACGTTACAAGGATGTTTACGGTGGTGAAGTGACCACTTACGCCGCTCAACCGGACCCCGAACGCAAACCGTGGCGCAAGCGCGCCAGCGTGCGTGACCAGGCGTTCAACCAGGAACTGGAAAAAATGGAAAAGGAACTGCGCAGCGACAAGCCGTAAGCGCAACGTTCCGCCTTCCGCGTCGTCGCCCGGCCTGCCCGGGCGCGGTCGATCTTTACTCAGAGGTCGATGATGAAATGGAATTACACAAATTTCATACGGCCGTTTGAATCAGTCAAGCGTCGATTATTTCCCAGACATTTGCCGATTTTTTGAATATTTCACGCTTTTTTGCGGACACTACTGTTCATGCAAGCGTTGGCAAGCGCGTGAAGGCTGCGTCACAGTGCGTGCTATTGGTCTGTAGCAGGTGCATCGATTGCCAATATTTTCTGGCATAATCCCGCCCCCCTAAGACCGCCAGACAACCTTCATGATCGATTTATTCAGCGGACTGGATGCCTGGGTGTTGGTGAGCCTCCTGCTCGCCTTGACCTTCGTACTCGCCTTCGAGTTCATCAATGGCTTTCATGACACCGCCAACGCGGTAGCTACCGTCATCTATACCAAAGCCATGCCGCCGCACCTCGCCGTGTTCTTCTCCGGCGTGTTCAACTTCCTCGGCGTTCTGCTCGGTGGTGTCGGGGTGGCCTATGCCATCGTTCACCTGCTGCCGGTAGAGCTGCTGATCAATGTGAACACCGGACACGGCCTGGCCATGGTCTTCTCGCTGTTGGCTGCGGCCATCACCTGGAACCTGGGCACCTGGTACTTCGGTATCCCGGCTTCCAGCTCGCACACGCTGATCGGCTCGATCCTCGGTGTTGGCCTGGCCAACGCCCTGATCAACGACATCCCGCTGGGCGATGGCGTCAACTGGCAGAAGGCGATCGACATCGCCATGTCGCTGGTGGTCTCGCCCATGGCCGGTTTCGCGGTCGCTGCGCTGGTGCTGATCGGCCTTAAATGGTGGCGCCCGCTGTCGAAGATGCACAAGACGCCTGAACAGCGCCGCAAGCTCGACGACAAGAAGCACCCGCCGTTCTGGAACCGCCTGGTACTGGTGATTTCGGCCATGGGCGTAAGCTTCGTGCACGGCTCCAACGATGGCCAGAAAGGCATTGGCCTGATCATGCTGGTGCTGATCGGTATCGTACCGGCCAAGTTCGTGCTCGACCTGAACAGCACCACCTATCAGATCGAACGCACCCGCGACGCCACCCTGCACATGAGCCAGTTCTACGAGCGCAATGCCGCCACCCTGGGTGAGTTCCTGGCATTGGGCAAGGCCAAGGCGAGCGACCTGCCGGAGCAGTTCAGCTGCAACCCGCAGCAGACCGAGCCGACCATCGCCGCACTGCAGGCCTCGCTCAAGGGCGTGACCGACTACCACACCCTGGATGCCGAGAAGCGCGTGGAAGTTCGCCGCTACCTGCTCTGCCTGGATGACACGGCGAAAAAGGTCGGCAAGCTGCCAGGCCTGGATGCCCGTGAAAAGGCAGACCTTGAGAAGCTGCGCAAAGACCTCACCGCCACCACCGAATACGCACCGTTCTGGGTGATCGTGGCCGTTGCCCTGGCCTTGGGCCTGGGTACCATGGTCGGCTGGAAGCGCGTGGTCCTGACCGTTGGCGAGAAGATCGGCAAGCAGGGCATGACCTACGCCCAGGGCATGTCGGCGCAGATCACAGCGGCCTGTGCCATCGGCATGGCCAACGTGTTCAGCCTGCCGGTATCGACCACCCACGTGTTGTCGTCCGGCGTGGCCGGTACCATGGTCGCCAACAAGAGTGGCCTGCAAGGCGGCACCGTGAAGACCATCCTGCTGGCCTGGATCCTGACCCTGCCTGCCTCGATGGGCTTGGCAGCTGGCCTGTTCTGGCTGGCGTCCAAGGCGATTGGCTGAGCGACACCGCTGTAGAAAAAGGCGCCTTCGGGCGCCTTTTTCATATTACCGCGCCCCTGTAGGAGCAGCCTTGCGCTGCGAAAACGTCGGCAAAGGCACTACAGCTTCATAGGCTGTACCGGCCTCTTCGCAGCACAAGGCTGCTCCTGCAGTGCGTGGCGCTGCTAGCGCTTCTTGCCCCCCAATAACGACCCCATCAGCCCGCGCACCAATTGCCGCCCCAACTGATTGGCCGCCTGCCGCACGGCGGACTTGATCGCCTGCCCCGCTGCACTCTGCAAAAAATCGCCAGCCTTGTCGGCAAAGCTCTCTTCATCGGCCTTCGGCACTGGCGCTGGCTCGACAGGCTCACCTTTGCGCTGAGTGAGCATTTCATAAGCCGATTCACGGTCCACCGGCTTGTCATAACGCCCGGCCAGCGGTGACGAGGTAATCAATGCAGTGCGCTCAGCCGCACTCAATGGCCCGATACGCGACTGCGGCGGCGCGATCAGCACCCGCTGCACCATGGCGGGGGTGCCCTTCTCTTCCAGCGTACCGACCAACGCTTCACCAATACCCAGCTCGGTCAGCACCGCCAGGCTGTCGAATGCGGGGTTGGGGCGGAAACCATCGGCCACGGCCCGCAGCGACTTCTGCTCTTTTGCGGTAAACGCACGCAAACCATGCTGGATGCGCAAACCCAATTGGGCCAGCACCGCATCGGGTAGATCACCTGGCGACTGGGTCACGAAGTAGACCCCCACGCCCTTGGAGCGAATCAGCCGAACCACCTGCTCCAGGCGGTCCTGCAACGCCTTGGGCGTGCCATTGAACAGCAAGTGCGCTTCATCGAAGAACAGCGCCAGTACTGGCTTGTCGGCATCGCCGCGCTCAGGCAACTGTTCGAACAACTCCGCCAACAGCCACAGCAGGAAGGTTGCATACACCTTCGGCGCTTCATGCACCAGCCGGCTGGCATCGAGCAGGTGGATGCGCCCACGGCCGTCACTGCCAGGCCGCAGCAAGTCTTCGAGTTGCAACGCGGGCTCACCGAACAGCGCCTCGGCACCTTGCTGCTCCAGTGTCGCCAGGCGACGCAGCAAGGCCTGGGTGGAGGCACTGGTCATCAGCGCGCTGTCTTCACCCAGCATCTGCGGGTTGTCCTTCAGGTGCGCCAGCAGCGCCTTGAGGTCCTTGAGGTCGAGCAACAGCAGGCCTTCACGGTCGGCCACCTTGAATGCCGCATACAAGGCTGCCTGCTGGCTGTCGGTCAGTTCCAGCAGGTTACCCAGCAGCAGCGGCCCCATTTCGCTGAGGGTCGTGCGCAAGGGGTGGCCGGACTGCCCGGCGATATCCCACAGGCTTACCGGATAAGCCTGCGGCGTATGCCCCAACCACGGCATGCCGGCAATGCGTTCGGCCACCTTGCCCTGCGGTGCGCCCGCCGCACCCAGGCCGCACAGGTCGCCTTTTACATCGGCCGCGAACACTGCCACGCCGGCATCACTGAACACCTCGGCCAGGTGCTGCAAGGTGACCGTCTTGCCGGTGCCCGTGGCGCCGGCGACCAGGCCGTGACGGTTGGCGAGGCGCATGGCTTGATTGACAGGCTGACCATCAAGGCCCGCCCCTACAACTATTTGCGAAGAATCCGACATCTTCTTTCATCCTCTTCTCAAGCTTTGCCGCGTATCGGCCGATACCTCGGGGTGATATTCGCCTAGAACACAGTAACAACCCAACTAGGACTTCCCGGGATGTTGCACTGTCTTGCAGATGTATTCGTGCGAACGCCCGATAAAACCTTAGCGGAACCGATTACTCCATGAGCA
The DNA here is from genome assembly GCF_000483465.1 of Pseudomonas sp. LAIL14HWK12:I7. Lineage (NCBI taxonomy): Bacteria > Pseudomonadati > Pseudomonadota > Gammaproteobacteria > Pseudomonadales > Pseudomonadaceae > Pseudomonas > Pseudomonas sp. LAIL14HWK12:I7. The sequence continues at coordinate 103,725 of NZ_AXYZ01000009.1, read as the reverse complement.
AAAGCCTTCGTTTCAGCCACAAGATTCTCTTGGCGGCCTCACTGATCGTGATACTCGCCTTCAGCCTGTTCACCCTCTATAACGATTATCTCCAGCGTAATGCCATCAGAGAGGATCTGGAGAATTATCTGACTGAAATGGGCGAGTCGACTTCGACCAATATCCGCAACCTGTTCGAAGGCCGTATAAAGCTGGTGGAGAACCTGGCACAGAACATTGCCCAGGCCCCCAACGACGCTGAAACCCTGATGGGGCAGAATGCCCTGATCACAAGCTTCCTCACCGTGTACCTGGGCAAGGTCGATGGCGGTTTCAGCGTGCGCCCGGACGCCAAGATGCCCGAGGGTTATGACCCACGCACCCGCCCCTGGTACAAGGACGGCATGAACGCCTCTGGCGCAACGTTGACCGAACCGTACATCGACATGACCACCAACAAGATGGTCATCGGCATTCTCAGCAAGGTCTCCAACAGCGTGGGCGTGGTCGGCGGCGACCTGGCCCTCGACGGCTTGGTGCAGATCATCAACTCGCTGAACTTCGGCGGCATGGGCTACGCCTTCCTGGTCAACGACCAAGGCAAAATCCTGGTACACCCGGACCAGAGCCTGGTGATGAAATCGCTGTCAGACCTGTTCCCTCAGCACACGCCGAAACTGTCCGGTGAGCTGACGGAAGTCCAGGCCCAGGGCGAGACCCGCCTGCTCACCTTCACCCCGATCAAAGGCCTGCCTTCGGCCAACTGGTACATCGGCCTGTCGGTGGACAAGGACAAAGCCTTCTCCATGCTCAGCACCTTCCGCACCTCGGCGGTGATCGCCACGCTGGTCGCGGTGGTCATCATCATCGGCCTGCTCGGCCTGCTGATTCGCGTGCTGATGCAACCGTTGCTGACCATGACCCGCGCCATGGAAGACATCGCCGAAGGCGAAGGCGACCTGACCAAGCGTCTGCGCATCCACAACCACGACGAATTCGGCCTGCTCGGCAGCGCCTTCAACCGCTTCGTCGAGCGTATCCACGGCTCCATCCGCGAAGTGTCCTCGGCCACCGAGCAGGTCAATGAAGTGGCCCTGCGCGTGATCAGCGCCTCGAACTCGTCGATGACCAACTCGGACGAGCAATCCAACCGCACCAACAGCGTCGCCGCCGCCATCAACGAACTGGGCGCCGCCGCACAGGAAATCGCCGGCAATGCTGCCCAGGCTTCGCAACACGCCAGCTCCGCACGGCTGCTGGCCGAAGAGGGCCAGCAGGTGGTCGAGCGCAATATCGCCGCGATGAACCGCCTGTCCGACTTGATCGTCACCTCCAGTGCGCACATCGAGACGCTCAACAGCAAGACCGTCAACATCGGCCAGATTCTCGAAGTCATCACCAGCATCTCCCAGCAGACCAACCTGCTGGCCTTGAACGCGGCGATCGAAGCCGCCCGCGCCGGTGAAGCCGGGCGTGGCTTTGCCGTGGTCGCCGACGAGGTGCGCAACCTGGCACACCGCACCCAAGAGTCGGCACAACAGGTGCAGACCATGATCGAAGAGCTGCAGGTCGGTGCCCGCGAGTCGGTCGATACCATGGGCCAGAGCCAGCGCCACAGCCAGGACAGCGTGCAGATCGCCAACCAGGCCGGCGAGCGGCTGGACAGCGTGACGGTGCGTATCGGCGAGATCGACGGCATGAACCAGTCGGTGGCCACCGCCACCGAAGAGCAGACAGCCGTGGTCGAGGCGATCAACATGGACATCAACGAGATCAACATGCTCAACCAGGAAGGTGTCGAAAACCTGCAGGCCACCCTGCGCGCGTGTTCGGACCTGGAGCAACAGGCTTCGCGCCTGAAACACCTGGTGGGCAGCTTCCGCATCTAATGACGGTTCAATAGCCCCCTGTAGGCGCAGCCTTGCGCTGCGAAGAGGCCAGCTCAGCCCACAAAGCTGTAGCGTCCGTGCCGACCTCTTCGCAGCACAAGGCTGCGCCTACAAGCCCGCAGCAACCAGCCCAACCTCGATCGAACAAACTATCCTTCTGGTAGGTCAACCTTTAGGCGCGTCATCGCCGGCCCATTACGGCCGGATGACAGACCCGAAGACGATCCCGGAGGGATGCTGATCGTGCACATTGCCGACATCACCATGTTCTACGCCCCCGCCAGTGGTGGCGTACGTACCTATCTTGATGCCAAACACCGCCGCCTCGATGCCATCCAAGGCGTGCGCCACAGCTTGTTGATTCCCGGCGCCAGCGCGCAACACACCGATGGCATCTACCAGGTGCCGGCCCCTCCCCTGCCCTTTGGCAATGGCTACCGCTTCCCGGTGCGCCTGGCGCCTTGGTGCAATGTACTGCGCAGCCTCAAACCCGACCTGATCGAAGTCGGCGACCCGTACCTGACCGCTTGGGCTGCCCTGGAGGCACGCCGCCAGCTCGATGTGCCGGTGATTGGCTTCTACCATTCCGACCTGCCGCTGCTGGTCAGCAACCGCATGGGCAATTGGTTCACGCCCAATGTCGAAGCCTACGTCAGCAAGCTGTACGGCAACTTCGACCGGGTGCTGGCCCCCAGCCAGGTGATGGCCGATAAACTGCGCCGGCTGGGCATACGCGATGTGCATGTGCAGCGCCTGGGTGTAGACCTGGCCACCTTCAACCCCGACCACCGCGACCCGCACCTGCGCGCGGAACTTGGGATTGCCGACACCAGCCGCCTGTTGATCTACGCCGGCCGTGGCTCGCGGGAAAAGAACCTGCCGGTTCTGCTCGACTGCATGCAGCGCCTGGGGCGGCCCTACCACCTGTTGCTGGTGGGCTCCAACATGCCTGTGAATGTGCCGCAGAACGTCAGCGTGATCGACCACTTCTGCCCGCCACAAGAGGTCGCCAGGATGATGGCCAGTGCCGACCTGCTGGTGCATGCCGGCGACCAGGAAACCTTTGGCCTGGTCATTCTCGAAGCCATGGCCAGCGCGACGCCAGTGGTCGCGGTGCGTGCCGGTGCCTTTGGTGAAATCGTCAACGAACAATGCGGGCGGCTGTGCCAGGCCAATGACGGGGCGGCGATGGCGCAGGCGGTGCGCCAGGTGTTCGAAGAGGGTGTGCGCACCCTCGGCACCCAGGCCCGCCGCCATGTCGAGCAACACTACTCATGGGACAACGTGGTCGCCGGCCTGCTGCAGCATTACCAGGCCGTGCTCGGCCACCAACCGCGGGCGCGGGCCCATGGCTGAAACCGGCAGCGCAGCACGCAGCCTGATGCTGGTGCTGCACGATATCGCGCCCGAGACCTGGCCCGACTACCAACCCTTCGTCGAAGCCGTCGACAAGATTGGCGGTGTACCCATGACCTGGCTGGTGGTGCCAGACTTTCACCACCGCAACCCCCTGCACCGCTCGCCCACGTTCTGCCGCCTACTCGACCGGCGCCTGGCACTGGGTGATGAGCTGGCGCTGCATGGCTACTACCACGCCGACGACGGCGCGCCACCGCGCAGCCCCGGCGCATTCTTCATGCGCCGCATCTATACCCATGAAGGCGAATTCTACGGGCTGGATCAACGTCAGGCGCTAGCACGCCTGGAACAAGGCCTGGCGGTGTTCGAGCGGCAAGCCTGGCCGGTTGCCGGCTTCGTCGCCCCCGCCTGGCTGATGAGCGAAGGCACGCGCCAAGCCCTGCGCCAATTGCCGCTGCGCTACACCAGCACACCGCAGCACCTGTACCGCCTGCCTGAGTTTACCGCCATCGAGGCCCCCGGCCTGGTGTGGAGCGCACGCAGCGCCTGGCGCCGAAGGGTGTCGAAGGTGCTTTGCGACTGGCAATGCCAACGCTGGCGTGGCGCGCAGACCCTGCGCCTCGGCCTGCACCCGGTGGACATGCGCCACCGCGTATCACGCGACTACTGGCTACACACCCTGCAGACGCTGCTGGCAGAGGGCCGCGAGCCGTTGACCAAGTCCGCCTGGCTGGACCGCCAGGCCAGCGCATGAATCGCCTGGGCTGGCTAGGCCTGGCCCTGCTGGGCGCGGTGTTGGTACCGACGCTGCTGGGCGGCAGCGAACTGCTGCCCAGGCTGCAACGCTTCGACCCCGGCCTGTTGCTGATGCTACTGGGCATGATCGTGCTGTGCTGGGTGATCAACGCCATTCGCCTGCGCCTGCTACTCGGCCAGCAAGGCGCACAACTGCGTTACCTGCGCAGCCTCGGCGTGGTCATGGCCACCGAGTTCGCCATCTGTACCACCCCTGGCGGCAGCGGCGGCCCGCTGACCCTCATGGCCCTGCTGGCGCGCGACCGCATTGGCCCGGCGCGCAGCGGCGCGGTATTCGCCATGGACCAGTTGAACGACTTGCTGTTTTTCTTCTGCGCGATGCTGGCGATCGCCGGCTATGCGTTGTTCCACCGCCTGGGGCACAGCCAGCAAAGCATGTTGCTGGGCAGCGCACTGTTGCTGTGTGCGGCATTGGTCGTAGTGCTGGGGTTGCTGCGCTACCGGCGTGGGCTGATGCGCTTGAACGGTCGCCTGTTACAGCGCCTGGGGATGTCTGCGGGGCGTAAACGCCGCTGGGCGCGCAAGCTGCTGCACTTCATCGACGCCCTGGCACAAACCTGGCGCCTGCCCAAGCGCACGCTGGCACTGGTCTTCACCCTGACCTGCGCGCATTGGGGCCTGCGTTACAGCGTGCTGTACCTAGTGCTGAAGGGGTTGGGTGTGGAGCTGTCGTGGATCCCCAGCTTCCTGGTGCAGATGCTCTCGCTCAGCGCCGGCCAGTTCAGCCTGTTGCCGGGTGGCGCAGGTGCCGCCGAATTGACCTCGGCAAGCCTGCTCACACCCTTGGTGGGCAGTTCGACAGCGGCGGCAGCGATCGTTATCTGGCGCGCGGTCACGTACTACTTTTATCTGCTGGCGGGTGGGCCGGTGTTCGCTTGTTTGCTGGCACGCCCGCTGCTGGAGCGCTGGCGGCGTCAGGCGGGTTGAGTTGCTGCCAGAGTTCGGCTGCACCGGGGAAGTCGGTGCCGTCGGCGTCACTCAGGGCCTCGGGGTCATAGCGGGCCAGGCAGCCCTCGCCGAGGGTTGGCGGTGGTGAGGCGCCAGCTTTGTCACGTGGGTCTGGCATGAGCGTTTCCTCGCGATTGAGGGGGCGCTTTGCGCCCCATCGCCGGCAAGCCGGCTCCCACCCGAACGGTGTAGCCTCCAAGGCTAGCGCCACACCTGTGGGAGCTGGCTTGCCGGCGATGGGCTGCGAAGCAGACCGGCTCGGTATCAGTCGAACACCACGGTCTTGTTGCCGTGCACCAGCACGCGGTCTTCGAGGTGATAACGCAGGCCGCGGGCCAGCACCATCTTCTCGACATCACGGCCGAAGCGGACCATGTCTTCGATACTGTCGGCATGGCTGACACGTACCACGTCCTGCTCGATGATCGGGCCGGCATCCAGCTCTTCGGTCACGTAGTGGCACGTCGCACCGATCAGCTTCACGCCGCGCAGGGCCGCTTGATGGTACGGCTTGGCGCCGACGAACGACGGCAGGAAGCTGTGGTGGATGTTGATCACTTTTTCAGCGTAGTCCTGGCACAGCTGCGGCGGCAGGATTTGCATGTAGCGAGCCAGCACTACCACGTCGGCCGCGTGTTCCTGGACCAGGCGCGACACTTCGGCGAAGGCTGGCGCCTTGTCCTTGGGGTCGACCGGTACATGGAAGAACGGAATGCCGTGCCACTCGACCATGCTGCGCAGGTCGTTGTGGTTGGAGATAACGCAGGGGATATCGCAATCCAGCTCATCGGTGTGCCAGCGGTGCAGCAGGTCGGCCAGGCAGTGGGATTCGCGGCTGGCCATCAACACCACGCGCTTCTTTTGCGCCGAGTCGGTCACACGCCAGGTCATGGAGAACTCTTCGGCGATGGGCGCGAACGCCTCGCGGAATGCCTCGATACCGAATGGCAGGGATTCGGCACGGATTTCATGACGCATGAAGAACCAACCACTCTGTTCATCGGAGTGGTGGCTAGCTTCGTTGATCCAGCCATTGTACAAGGCCAGGAAATTACTGACTTTCGCCACGATGCCAACACGGTCGGGGCAGGCGATCACCAGACGATAGGTGCGCATGAATGAGACTCCAGAACTTCGCAAAGGCGCTCATTCTAGCGGCCCGCCAGGAAAAACGCAGTATGGATCGCACCGCGTGCGTTGTGCACACCGCCAGGCACACAAGACGTGGCCCTGTTCAGCGGCATGACAAAACGCAGGGCTAATGTAAATTTTTGTTCACGCAGAGAAATGTTGTGACAGCTTAATTAACAGTTAATGGCCCATTTGTATGTTTACTTGCGAGTATCGCCTGTCTATTATTGGCCCACACATTTCTGAACACGCATTAAAGGAACTCTCCATGTCCCTGATTAACGAGTACCGCGCCACCGAAGAAGCCATCAAGGAACTTCAAGCCCGTCTGGCCAACCTCTCGCAAGACGACAAGCTGAAGCAAGAGCTGGAGTTCGAAGGCAAACTGCGCACGCTGATGGGCGAGTACTCCAAGTCGCTGCGTGATGTGATTGCCCTGCTCGACCCAGAGTCGAAACTGAGCAAAGCGCCTCGCGGCGCGGTCAAGCCTACCGCCACTAAGCGTGCGCGCAAGGTCAAGCAATACAAGAACCCGCACAATGGTGAAGTGATCGAAACCAAAGGCGGCAACCACAAAACCCTGAAAGAATGGAAAGCCAAGTGGGGTGGTGACGTGGTTGAAAGCTGGGCGACCCTGCTGGACTGATTGTCCGCACGCTCAACGTTGCTTAGCGCAACAAAAAAAACGCCGGCTCAATGCCGGCGTTTTTGTTTTTCCATTCACTGCGCAATTGCAAATTGTGCCTGCAGTTTTCGGGCGTGTTCCTGCCACGCATCCAGTACCCGCCGGCCCGCCTCGTCGGCGCCTTCCCAGGCACGCTGCCGCGCCTGCTCGAAATCACCCAGGGTATTCGGCGCGCCCCACTGCGGGTCGCTCAGGCGTTGCTGACAGAAGCCATACCAACGCTGACGCTCTTCACTGTTCAAGGTCTCAGGGAAGTTGCGAGCCCGATAACGGAACAACAGTTCAGGCATGCGCGGGTCATCGAACATCCAGTGCCCCTGGCCCAATTGCGCGGGTTCCAGCGTGCGAACTTGCTCACACAAACGCCGATCACGGTCGCCCAGAAAACCGTCATACAACTGTTGTTCAGGATCTTCACTCGGCGTGAAATCATCCTTGCCGTAGATGTGTTCCAGCTTGTCTTGCCAGTGTGCTTGTTGATTGGCCAGCTGTTCGCCACGCGATTGTAACAACGTCAAGTCGATGCCCAACCGTTGTTGATCGGCCGGGCGCAATACCGAGAGTGGCGCCAGCACTGGGCAACGGTTGATCTGCACCAATTTAAGCGGAACGGGTAATTCGCCCTCGGCCAATTCTTCGTGGCGGGTATACAAGCGCTGACGAAGAACTTCAGGACTTTCCCGCAATAACGGTAGGGTTTCCTGATGCAGGTCGCAGACAATCAGGGCATTGCGATTGCGCGGGTGCCACGCCAGCGGCAGCACCACACCCAGGTAATTACGGGCCGCCGAAAAACGCCCCGAAATATGTACCAGCGGCTGCAACAAACGGACCTGTTCCATCACTTTTTGTTTACTGCGTAGCTGAAACAGCCACTCATACAATTTCGGCTGTTTCTGCCGGATCAAGCGCGCCAGGGCAATCGTGGCCCGCACGTCGGAAAGTGCCTCGTGGGCGTGGCCATGGTCGATGCCATTGGCTTTGCTGAGCAGCTCCAGACGCAGGCTGGTACGGCCATCCTGCTGCGGCCACTCGATGCCTTCAGGGCGCAAGGCGTAGGCCGTGCGCACGATGTCGATCAGGTCCCAGCGGCTGTTGCCGCCCTGCCACTCACGGGCATAAGGGTCGAAAAAGTTGCGGTAAAGGCTATAGCGCGTCACTTCATCGTCAAAGCGCAGGGTGTTGTAGCCAGCGCCACAGGTGCCTGGGCGCGCCAGTTGCGCGTGCACCCGGGTCATGAATTCGGCTTCGCACAGCCCTTGGGTTTCCAGCTGTTGCGGGGTGATGCCGGTGACCAGGCAAGCAGCCGGGTGCGGCAGGATGTCGTCCGAGGGGCGGCAATAGAGGCTGATCGGTTCTTCGATTTCGTTGAGGTCGAAGTCGGTGCGCACACCGGCCACCTGCAGCGGCCGGTCGCAGCGCGGGTTGATACCAGTGGTTTCGTAGTCGTGCCAGAAAATGCTGGAGCTCACGGGGTCGTCCTGTATCGAGGTCGACCCGATTCTAGCCTACTCGGCTCTAGCGGAAGCGTTGGCGGGGCGGAAACTGAAATAGTCGTGCAGAGAGCGAACGAACTCGTCGTACTCGCGGGGCGCCTGCAGCAACATGAAGCCAGAGTCGTAATGGCCGGGCGTCTGGTCTTCGCGGCACCACAGGCAACTGGCGGTGAGGTTGATGAACTGATACCCGCCACCGGCCAACGGCAAACGCAATTGCAGCTCGTAATCCGGCCCGACCAGCACCGGCAGTTGGCTGATGAGCATCAAACCGTCTACTGAGGCATTACCCAGCTGGCCGATCGGCTGATCGGTAAAACGGTTGAAGACCTTGAGAACGCAGGGCAACTGATGGCGTTCGATATGCCGCTTGTTGAAGATGATCACAAGTGCAGTCCGTACCCGGTGCCAGGAATGCGCGGTACTGGCGGTTGTTGTAACAACTGAGTTACAGATTAGCGCAGCGCGCGCGGTTAATCCCGTGAAATAAATCACACCTTGGTGTTAACGCCAAGGGGGGGTCTGCACCGGGTTGGCCACGGCAGCCTCAGCGCCACGGTAATGGCCAAGCTTCTCGAGGGTCTGCAGCCGGGCCTGGGCGCGGTAGGCGTATTCGTTGCCCGGGTAGGCCCGGATCATGTACTCGTAGGTCTGCGCAGCGTCCACGAACAGCTTCTGGCGTTCCAGGCACTGGCCACGCAGCAGCGAGACCTCGGGGTGGACGAACGGTCGCGCGCGGCTGGTGCGGTCGACCTGCGAAAGCTCCAGCATCACCCGCTGGCAATCACCGCGGTCGTAGGCACGGTAGGCATTGTTCAAGTGGTGGTCCATCGACCAGCGGGTGCAGCCGACGGCGCTGGCCGCCAAGGCTAAAACGATCAGGGCTCGCATGAGGGGTCTCCTTTGATGCCAGTGTATCGGCCTTTGCCCATAAATCTTCACACCCTTTTGCGAGGATGGCCTGACCGTTCAAACGCTACCCTGCCTTGGTCGCAGGTAGTGCAACGGAACAATGACTACAGCGAGATTCAGGAGTAGCCTTTCGCTGCGCTTCACTATAGGAGTCTGTGCATGACCATCCGCCGTACCAAAATCGTCGCCACCCTTGGCCCCGCCAGCAACTCGCCGGAAGTGATCGAACAACTGATCCTTGCCGGCCTGGACGTGGCACGTCTGAACTTCTCCCACGGCACGCCGGACGAGCACAAGGCGCGCGCTCGCCTGATCCGTGAAATCGCGGCCAAGAACGGCCGCCACGTCGCATTGCTGGGCGACCTGCAAGGTCCGAAGATCCGCATCGCCAAGTTCAGCAACAAGCGCATCGAACTGAAGATCGGTGACAAGTTCACCTTCTCCACCGCCCACCCGCTGACCGAAGGCAACCAGGACATCGTCGGTATCGACTATCCCGACCTGGTCAAGGACTGCGGCGTCGGTGACGAACTGCTGCTCGACGACGGCCGTGTGGTCATGCGCGTCGAGACCGCCACTGCTGATGCACTGCACTGCGTAGTGATCATCGGTGGCCCGCTGTCGGACCACAAAGGCATCAACCGCAAAGGTGGCGGCCTGACCGCACCGGCCCTGACCGAAAAAGACAAGGCCGACATCAAGCTGGCCGCGGAAATGGACCTGGACTACCTGGCCGTATCGTTCCCACGTGACGCCAGCGACATGGAATACGCCCGCAAGCTGCGTGACGAGGCCGGCGGCAGCGCCTGGCTGGTGGCCAAGATCGAGCGTGCCGAAGCCGTTGCCGACGACGAAACCCTCGACAAGCTGATCGCCGCCTCCGACGCCGTCATGGTTGCCCGTGGCGACCTGGGCGTGGAAATCGGCGACGCCGAGCTGATCGGCATCCAGAAGAAGATCATCCAGCACGCCCGCCGCAACAACAAAGCGGTGATCGTGGCGACCCAGATGATGGAGTCGATGATCCAGAACCCGATGCCGACCCGCGCCGAAGTGTCCGACGTGGCCAACGCCGTGCTGGACAACACCGATGCGGTGATGCTGTCGGCCGAAAGTGCCGCCGGCGCCTACCCGATCGAAGCCGTCCAGGCCATGGCGCGCATCTGCCAGGGTGCCGAGAAGCACCCGACCAACCAGAAGTCCAGCCACCGCCTGCACACCACCTTCGAGCGTTGCGACGAAAGCATCGCCCTGGCGGCCATGTACACCGCCAACCACTTCCCGGGCGTCAAGGCGATCATCGCCCTCACCGAGAGTGGCTACACCCCGCTGATCATGTCGCGCCTGCGTTCGCACGTGCCGATCTTCGCCCTGTCGCCGCACCGCGCTACCCAGGCTCGCGTCTCGATGTTCCGCGGTGTCTACCCGATCGCCTTCGACCCGGCTTCGCTGCCGGCCGACAAGGTGAGCCAGGCGGCGGTCGACGAACTGCTCAAGCGTGGTTTGGTGCAACAAGGTGACTGGGTGATCCTGACCAAGGGCGACAGCTACCACACCATCGGTGGCACCAACGGCATGAAGATCCTGCATGTCGGTGATCCGCTGGTCTGATTGCCTTACACGCCCGTAGTCAAGAAGCCCCGTGAGCCCTACTCACGGGGCTTTTTCATGTCCGCTACCTAGCATTTTTGCCAGTTTCGTCTTGGCGCCCAGCCTGCGATCGTTGAGTGACGCAACGGCTTCACACTGTTCAACACGAAAGGTGAAAAGCAATGAGCACAACCCGCATACAGAACGTGCTGGACCCTGACTACGGCGCCTACGGCGTCGCTCGCCCACACCGGTCGATTGAGAAAATCGCGTCTTCAATCCCAGATAACAGGAACGGCAGAATTTGCGTTGGCACGAGTGTGGGCGGCAATTACGTCATTTTTAGGGTGGATGACACAGGCAAGCTCGATCAACACTTTGGTAAAAACAATGGGCTGACCGAAGGCAAATTCGCTCCCCCGTCATCCGCCGCTGGCAGCAGCGTTCACCTGCTCTCAGACGGCAAAATCCTCATGAGCGGTTTGCATAATGGACTACAACCCGCTCTGGCTCGATTCAGCAGCGGCGGCTTGCTAGACACGTCATTCGGCGACGGTGGCCATATTGTGATCAAAACGCCCACAGACCTTATGGTGCAGGAGCAAAAACACGTCTCATCCACACCTCGCGTTATTGAAGTCGCTGAGGGACCACCGCAGGTGCAGACACTCGCGGCGAACGACAAGGTTTACCTCACATTTCAGTTCAACAATAGCCACTCCACGATCATGCGGTTCAACGCCGACGGCGCTTTGGATACGAGCTTCAACGGCACCGGTTACAAGCAGCTTACACCGCCCAGGGGATACCTTACTTACACGACCGCAATGCTTCTGGACGGTGAATTCATTCTGCTGGGCGGGTCGGTCATGACTGCTGATCGCGACTTAGCCTGTGTCATCCGCCTGCACAGTAGCGGTGACTATGACTCGACATTCGGTCACGAAGGCTTTGCCTTCGCCGAGCTGACGTCTCATGCCAACTTTTTCTCGATTGCCAAACTCGCGTCTAACGCCATTGTCTGTGCCGGCGGCGAAGTACCTCAGAAAAGTGTGATCGCCGCTTTCGATCATCAGGGCCAACCGTTGGCGGGCTTCATCACTACCTCTCTGGGCACCGGAGGTTACTGGAAAACGGTCGCCGTCTTCCAAGACAAGGCCATCATCACTGTAGGCGACACCAGCGGGAGTCAAGCTGATCTTTTAGTCGGCAGGTTCTCGGCCGACGGCCTACCGGACAGTGGTTTTCAGGAAAATGGCTGGCTGTCGTTTTCTCTAGGTAAGAGCATGGATAGGGTTTTAAGCAGCGAACTGCAACCAGACGGCCGCACATTGGTGACCGGCAAGGACAATGAGAAAAAGGAAGAGGAGCAAGGCTGGATCCGCAAAGGTTTCCTGCTGCGTTGCCTCACAGCGCCCTGACAATCAGCACCGGCACATGGCAAACGGTCAATCGCGAACTGCCCGCGATTGACCAAGGTGCTTTGTTCAAGGTTTAAACGTGTTCAACAAAGGCATCGGCATACACCTGGCCTCTCGGCACCCCAGCAATGAACAGGCGCCGGGCGAAACGCTCGACACTCGCGGGCGCCCCGCATACGAGTGCCACCGTCTGTCGTGACACCATCCGCAACCCCGCCAGCGCTTCCTCCATCTGCTCCGCAAGCACCAGCTCGACGGTGACACCTACCCTGCCCTGCAACGCTTCAGCCAGGTAATGCCCGGCACTGTCCCGCGCCACATGCAGCACCCGAATCTCGCCGCGATGCCCCTGCCGCACAGCCTCACGCAAGATGCCCCACAATGGCGCAAGCCCGGTACCCGCCGCCAACATCCACAGCGGCCGCTCCTGCCAGTCCGGGTCGTAGTGCAACGCCCCGCCCCTGAGCTCGCCCAGGCGCAGCTCATCACCAACCCGCAAGCCGCGAATGCTGTCACAAAACGCCCCTGGCCGCCGGCAGTCGATATGAAACTCGAGAAAATCATCCTCACCCGGCAGGCTTGCCAACGAATATGGCCGCGCAACCGCACCGTTCCACAGCACCAGATGCTGGCCGGCCTGGTAGCGCAGGGCCCGCTCGGGCCGCAGGCGCAAGCGCAACACATCGCCAAACCAGTCCAGTGCACACACCGTCGCGGGCATGCCTTCGAGCAGCGGGTCGAACACCGCCACGCGCAGGTCATCCACCACCCGGCACTGGCACGCCAGGCGCCAGCCCTGTGCGTGCTTGTCCAGCGCCAAGGCCTCGGGCAAGGCATCCGCCGGTTGCCCGTCCAGGCAATGCACCAGGCAGGCGTGGCAACTGCCTGCGCGGCAACTGTAGGGCACATTCAAGCCCGCCGCGTTCAAGGCATCGAGCAGGTTGCTGCCGGTGGGCACCGTCCAGCGGCGCTCGCCCACACAGAGTTCAGGCATGGTCATCATTCTCCGGGTACACATCGTCACTCTAAGGCAAGCCGCTATTGGCAGCAAAAAGGATGCCCGCCACCCTGCCGACCATGGTCCAGACCACACGCAGGTGTTTCGCACGGTGAGGCGCGCTATACTGCCGCGCCTTTTTACGTCGGCCTGACCTGCCGACGCCTTGCCAGGCGTTTCGACACACAGGTGTGCAGTGTCGAAGGGCCTTTACGAATGTTCCCGTCTTTAAGAGGAGCGCGCTGCATGACCGTGATCAAGCAAGACGACCTGATTCAGAGCGTTGCCGACGCCCTGCAATTCATCTCGTACTACCACCCCGTCGATTTCATCCAGGCGATGCACGAGGCCTACCTGCGTGAAGAGTCGCCTGCCGCGCGCGACTCCATCGCCCAGATCCTGATCAACTCGCGCATGTGCGCCACCGGCCACCGCCCGATCTGCCAGGACACCGGTATCGTCACCGTGTTCGTGCGCGTCGGTATGGACGTGCGCTGGGACGGCGCCACCCTGAGCGTCGACGACATGATCAACGAAGGTGTGCGTCGCGCCTACAACCTGCCTGAGAACGTCCTGCGCGCCTCGATCCTGGCCGACCCGGCCGGTGCCCGCAAGAACACCAAGGACAACACCCCGGCCGTCATCCACTACTCGATCGTCCCTGGCGACAAGGTCGAAGTCGATGTCGCAGCCAAAGGCGGCGGCTCGGAAAACAAGTCGAAGATGGCCATGCTCAACCCGTCCGACTCGATCGTCGACTGGGTGCTGAAGACCGTTCCGACCATGGGCGCTGGCTGGTGCCCACCTGGCATGCTCGGCATCGGCATCGGCGGTACCGCCGAAAAAGCTGCGGTCATGGCCAAGGAAGTGTTGATGGAGTCCATCGACATCCATGAACTGAAAGCCCGCGGCCCGCAAAACCGCATCGAAGAGATCCGCCTGGAGCTGTTCGAGAAGGTCAACCAGCTGGGCATCGGTGCCCAGGGCCTGGGCGGCCTGACCACTGTGCTCGACGTCAAGATCATGGACTACCCGACCCACGCGGCCTCGCTGCCGGTGTGCATGATCCCGAACTGCGCTGCCACCCGTCACGCGCACTTCGTGCTCGATGGCTCCGGCCCAGCCGAGCTGGAAGCGCCGTCGCTGGACGCCTACCCAGAAATCGTCTGGGAAGCCGGCCCAAGCGCCCGCCGCGTCAACCTCGACGACATCACCCCGGAAGAAGTCGCCAGCTGGAAGCCAGGCGAGACCATCCTGCTCAACGGCAAGATGCTCACCGGCCGCGACGCTGCGCACAAGCGCATGGTCGAGATGCTCAACCGTGGCGAAGAACTGCCAGTGGACCTCAAAGGCCGCTTCATCTACTACGTCGGCCCAGTCGACCCGGTCGGTGACGAAGTGGTTGGCCCAGCCGGCCCGACCACCGCTACCCGCATGGACAAGTTCACCCGCCAGATCCTCGAGCAAACGGGCCTGCTGGGCATGATCGGCAAGTCCGAGCGTGGCCCGACCGCCATCGAAGCGATCAAGGACAACAAGGCCGTGTACCTGATGGCCGTTGGCGGCGCCGCTTACCTGGTCGCCCAGGCGATCCGCAAGTCGAAGGTCCTGGCCTTCGCCGAGCTGGGCATGGAAGCGATCTACGAGTTCGACGTGAAAGACATGCCAGTCACCGTCGCGGTGGACAGCAACGGTGAATCGGTGCACATCACCGGCCCTGCGCTGTGGCAGAGCAAGATTGCCGAAAGCCTGGCTGTTGAAGTGAAGTAATTCACCTCTGGCCTGATCGAAAACGCCCGGCATCCGCCGGGCGTTTTCATTTACAGCATCCGCCCGAACTGCTCTGGCCAGTCGCGCCGGGTAAACACCTGCCCCGCCTGCCTCACCCGCCGTACGGCCTCAAGGTCTACCTCACACATCAGCCACTGGCTGCCGACCGGGTTGAGCTGATCACTTAGCGCCACCACGCCATCCGCGGGCATCCCATGGTCCGGCGGTACGAACAACCCCGCACGCCCAATGTTCTCATCCAGCGCTGGTGACCACGGCGCCAGCCCTACCGTCGGGCTCTGCAGCACGGCAATCTGGTTTTCCAGCGCCCTTGCCTGGGCGCCGATACGCACCCGGTTGTAACCGGCTTCGGTGTCGGTGCAACTGGGGGCCAGAATCAGGTCGGCACCCGCTTCGGCCAACTGCCGGGCCAGCATCGGAAACTCGTTGTCGTAGCAGATCAGAATGCCCAGCTTGCCAAGCTTGGTCTCGAATACCTTCAGCCCCTCGCCCGGCGCGATGTCCCATTGCTCGCGCTCGAAGCGGGTCATGATCAGTTTGTCCTGATAACCCAGCACACCGTCGGGGCCAAACAGCCAGGCGCGGTTGCGATAGCGGCCATCGCTGTCCTGCACTGGCAGGCTGCCGGGTTGCAGATAGATACCCCAGCGCCGGGCAATGCGCTCGCACAAGGCCTTCCAGGGTTCGATCAACGGCTGGATACCGGCGATGGAACCCTTCAGGTCACCCCGCTGCTCCTCGCGTAGCAGCCCGCTGAGCACCAGGCCCGCGTACTCCGGCAACAGCAGCAACTGGGCGCCATCTTGCACAGCTTCGGCGCACAAGCGCTGCAGGTGGTCGACGTAAGCATCCCAGGTCTTGTGCAGTTCGATGGCGTACTGGCAGGCTGCCAGACGGATCATATCGGCAGTTCCTTGAGCCAGAACGACATGATCTTTTCAGATGTTTCCTGCTCATCCAGGTCGCGCCAGCCATAGGTGGTGCGCAAAGAGGGGTCGTGCAAAAAGCCTCGATTGCGCCAAAACCCTTGCAAGGGTTTGTAATCGGCCGGCCGCCGGGGGTGCACGCCTGGGCGCTCGACAGCACAGAAGGCGCAATAGTCGAACTCGGCGAGCTTGTGGGCATAGGACTCGCGTTCGATAAAGAAGCGCACGCCCAGGCCTTGGCCCCGGTACTCCGGCAACACGACCGATTCACCGAAGTAGTACACGCTGGCAGGGTCACGCCCTTGGGCCAGGAACGGTTGCTGGAACTCGGCGGCAACGTCCACCAGCGGCAGGCCGGTGGCGGCACCCACCACCCTGCCGGCGTCCAGCGCCAGCACCACCAGGCTGCGCCCGGAGCGGGCGTAAGTAGACAGGTAGTCGGCCTCATACTCCGGCGTGCCGTCGTAAAGGTAGGGAAACTCGCGGAACACGGTCAGGCGCAGGCGAGCGAGGTCATCGATGTAAGGCGCGATAGCGGCGCCGTGCAACAGGCGTATTTCCATGCTTGGCGGTCGTTTTGTCGATGTGGATGACGCGCTCGGCTAAGCCGGGCTTGAGGGGAAACCCTATCATCCGAACCCACGCTCCGCCTTTTCCCTACACGACAGGTATTGTTCCATGACCGCTACCGAACTGGTAAATGCATACTACGCAGCCTTCAATGCCGGTGACATGCCAGGCTTTCTCGCCCTGCTCAGCGAGGACGTGATCCACGATATCAACCAGGGCGAGCGGCAGATGGGCAAGGCCAGGTTTGCCGCGTTCATGGACAAGATGAACCGCTGCTACCGCGAGCGCCTGGCCGATATCGTGGTGATGCAGAATGCCGACGGCAGCCGGGCGGCGGCGGAGTTCACGGTGCATGGCGAATACCTCGCCGATGACGAAGGGCTACCTGCGGCCAATGGGCAGACGTATGTGCTGTCAGCGGGGGCGTTCTTCTATATTCACTGCGGCAAGATTGCCCGGGTGACCAACTACTACAACCTCAATGACTGGGTTGAGCAGGTTGGTTAAGGCTGTTCGAGCTGTGCTCCCTGTACTGGCCCTTTCGCGGGCAAGCCCGCTCCCACAGGTGCTCTACTGAACTGAAGGGCAGCAGCTACCCTGTGGGAGCGGGCTTGCCCGCGAAGGGGCCGGTTCAGGAAATGCGAGTCCCCAGCACCTTCAAAAATGCCGCCAGCCAGGCCGGGTGCGCAGGCCATGCCGGCGCAGTCACCAGGTTGCCATCCACGTGCGCCTGGTCCACCGCGATATCAATGAACGTACCGCCCGCCAAGCGTACCTCGGGTGCACACGCCGGGTAGGCACTGCACTCGCGCCCTTCCAATACGCCAGCCGCTGCCAGCAACTGAGCCCCGTGGCACACTGCGGCAATCGGCTTGCTCGCCCCGTTGAACGCCCTGACCAACTCCAGCACTTTGTCATCCAAGCGCAGGTATTCGGGGGCACGGCCACCGGGGATCAGCAGGGCGTCATAGCTTTCGGCACGCACGCGCACAAAGTCGTAGTTCAGGGCAAAGTTATGCCCCGGCTTCTCGCTGTAAGTCTGCTCACCCTCAAAGTCATGGATGGCAGTGCGCACGGTCTGGCCCGCGAGCTTCTCGGGGCACACGGCGTGCACCGTATGGCCCACCATGCTCAGGGCCTGGAACGGCACCATCGCCTCGTAATCTTCGACGTAATCGCCCACCAGCATGAGAATCTTCTTCGCCGTCATCACATCCACTCCTTCCATTGCCTGTGAACAGTCACTGCACGATAGTCGCTCTTAGTCACGGCGGTCGAGTACGTTGACCACCAGCCGGTCCAGCCACCCCCACACCCGCTGTTTCACCCGCCGCCACAGTGGCCGGGCATGCCAGTGAGCGAGGTCGACTTCTTCGCTCAAGGCGAAATCACGCTCGAAACTGGCCACCACGGCAGCGGTCAGCGGCGGGTCGAGGGCCTCGATGTTGGCCTCGAGGTTGAAGCGCAGGTTCCAGTGGTCAAAGTTGCACGAGCCGACGCTGACCCAGTCGTCCACCACGGCCATTTTCAGGTGCAGGAAACACGGCTGGTACTCGAATATCTTCACCCCGGCGCGCAACAGACGGGGGTAATAGCGATGCCCGGCATAGCGCACCGACGGGTGGTCGGTACGCGGCCCGGTCAGCAACAGGCGCACGTCCAGGCCCTTGCTGGCTGCGCGGCGCAACGAGCGGCGCACGCTCCAGGTCGGCAGAAAATACGGCGTGGCCAGCCATACCCGCTGCTTGCCGCTGTTCAGCGCACGCACCAACGCATGCAGGATGTCCTGATGCTGACGGGCGTCGGCATAGGCTACCCGGCCCATGCCCTGCCCTTGTGCCGGCACCTTGGGCAGGCGTGGCAGGCCAAAGCCTTCAGCCGGCCGCCAGGCGGTGCGGCGGTTGTTGGCGTGCCATTGGCGGTCGAACAGCAGTTGCCAGTCGGTGACCACAGGGCCTTCTATTTGCACCATCACCTCATGCCATTCGCTGGTAGCGGTGCCCGGCGTCCAGAATTCATCGGTGACACCCGTGCCGCCCACCGCCGCCCAGCGCTCGTCCACCAGCAGCAGCTTGCGGTGATCGCGGTAGAGGTTACGCAGGCCACGCTTCCAGCGCAGGCGGTTGTACCAGCGCAGGTACACGCCGGCCTCAAGCAGCCGTTGGCGCAAGGCGCTGTTGAAGGCCAGCGAACCATAGTCATCGAACAGGCAGCGCACCCGCACACCGCGCCGGGCAGCGTGTGCCAGCGCGTCGACCACCGCATCGGCGCACGCGCCCGCTTCGACCAGATACAGTTCGAGGTCGACCTGGAACTCGGCACGCGTGATCGCCTGGAGCATGCGTGGAAAGAACTCGGGGCCGTCGATCAGCAGTTCGAACTGGTTGCCATCCCGCCAGGGGAAGACCGGCCCCGGCATGTCAGCGGGCGGTAAAGATCAGCACCGCATTAACCGGTACCGATGGGTTGATGGACTTGAGCCCAGCGAACTTGCGCAAGCTCTCCAGCCCCGGCACCAGGCCAAAATCCTCGGCGCGCAGTACCAAGGGCTCCAGGGTCACCACCTGGAAGCGCCGCTCGTCCAGGCGTGTGGCCAGCAGCAAGGCGTTGTAGCTGTGGGACTGGCCATGCAGCGTCACTGTCAGTGGTAGGCGCAGTTCGATCTGCGCACCGTTGGCCAGGTCGTTGATCGGCCGCAGGTCCAGCTGTGCCTTCACCGTGGCCTCGGCGAACCGCTCGACCTCGAACAGGCCGTCGCGCATGCGCTCGTCGCGCAGCGGGATGCCACTGCTGACCGAATCCATTTCGATACGCAGGCCAGCCGCACCCTTGCGGTCCACCGTGCCATGCAGCACCAGAAAGCGATGAACTTCCGCCGTATCACCGTTTTTGCCGGTAATGAACGACAGGCGTGATGACTCGCCATCGAGGTGCCAGTTGGCATGGGCGGGAAGGCATAGGGCCAGCAATAATACGGGCAGGAGACGGGGCAACTTGAACATGACAGATCTCGTGAAACAAGACCGCAACCTTACCCGCCCGCCATCATGGCAGCAAGCGGCAGCCCTCGCGCACGCCCTGCCATGCAGCCTGGTTACGCCGGCCCAGGCCTTCAGCGGTAACGCGCCGTTGCTCGCTGCTTTCTTCAAGCAGGCTCAGCGGCAGCCACTGTTTCACGTAGGCGCGGCAGTAGGCCGGGTCGAACCCCATGACGAAGCGGCACGAGCAATACTCCTTGGCCGAATAGGCCGAAAGAATGCCCGGGAAATCCGCCAGCGCCTGGCGCGCCTGCCACGCGCTCCAGCCCAGCGACACGGCAAGCAGCGCCACAAGCACCCGCAGTGCACGCCTCATGCGCCCTCCCCGGCCAGCGCCGCCAACACACGCTTGAGCAGTTGGTCATGCTGGTAGGTGCCGTCGCGGTCATCGGCATAGCGGACAACCACCAGTTTTTGCTTAGGCAACACGTACAGCGCCTGGCCCCAATGGCCCAGCGCGGCGTAGGTGTCCGCGGGGGCATCCGGCCAGGCCTGCGCATCGTTGAGCCACCAGTGGCCACCCGGGTTGGCTTCACCCGGCACTGGCTCGGCCTGTGCAAAGGGTGTGCGATTGAAGGCCACCCAGGTTTCAGGCAGCAGCTGCCGATCACCCCAGCGCCCCTCGCGCTGCATCAGCAGGCCAATGCGCGCCAGGTCGCGGGCAGTGAGGTACAGGTACGAAGAGCCGACATAGGTATCGGCAGCATCGCGCTCCCACACCGCGCTGTGGATGCCCAGCGGCGTGAACAGCGCCTGCCAGGGGTAGTCGGGGTACTGCCCGGCATCGAGCATGCCGCGTAAGGCTGCAGCCAGCAGGTTGCTGTCACCGCTGGAATACAAAAAATGCTGCCCTGGTGTGCGGGCCGCTGGCCGCGCCGCTGTGTAGGCCGCCATGTCCCCACGGCCGCGGGTGTAGAGCATGGCCACCACGGAGGAGTTTAACGGGGCGTACTCGTAGTCTTCCTGCCAGTCCAGGCCGCTGGCCCAGTGCAGCAGGTCGGCCAGGCGCACGTCCGGGTGGGCTTGCATGGGTGGATAGAAGCGGGCGACCGGGTCCTGCAGTTGGAAGCGGCCTTCGCCTTGGGCAACACCCAACACCGTGGCCAGCACGCTCTTGCTCACGGACCAAGTGAGGTGCGCGGTATGGGCGTTTGTGGGGTGGGTGTAGCGTTCATAGAGAATGCGGCCGTCGCGGATGATCAGCAGGGCATTGGTGTGGATGCTGCGGTCAGCGGGGAAGGCGTAGGCGTCGACGGCTTGCCAGTCGAGGGGGGCAGGGTCGGTTTGCCAGTCGGGGGCTGGCCAGTGTTCGGCGCGGGCCGAGGACATGACAAGCCACAGCAGGGCCAGCAGGACCTTTTCCATCTTGAGCTCACACAGTAGGGGGCTGCGCTGCAACCCCAACATTCAAATGTTCACCCGAGTCTGCCGGCGTTTCATGACAATCCTGCAGCCGCCCAGGCCTTGGCCAGGCGCTTCTCCCGCGCGGCCGCAGCCAGCGCCATCACCCCTTGATCACGCTGCCACAATTGCGCCCACTGCTTGGGCCCAGCCAGCAACGCCTCATCAATATCAGCGCGCAGCGCCTGAAACTGCGCAAACAACCCCGCCAGCAACAAATGGCAACCCACACTGTCCGCACACTGACGGCTGCCTTCTGCACACCCGGCCAACACGCTCAGCAGGCGCAAGCGCAACACCTGCGGCCACGCACACTCCTGGCCGACGCCATACAGCCAGGCCGTCATACCGGCAAGGACGTACAGGTCTTCGAGCGAACGAAACGGTTTGACGTAGGCATCCCAGCCATCTCCGGCCAGCAATTCGCACGCCGCCTGCTCCAGGTGCAACCGGCCATGGCCGACTTCGGGCATCAGCGGCAAGGTCGGCAACGCCTCCAACGTCACCCCCGGTTCGCCCGGGTACACCACCGCCAGGTTCAAGCGTGGTGCCTCGCCTGCCGCTTCACTGCGCGCCGCCACCAGCAACCATTCCGCCTCAAGCCCGGCGGTGACGAAATCCTTGCTGCCGGTCAGGCGCAACCCGTCGATACGCATGCGCATGTCCGCCGGCCGCACGCTGCGCCGCTCGGTGGCGCACAGGGCGCCGAGGCTGGCCGGCGCGCTGGGCCAGAGCACGCGCAAGGCGGCCTGGTAACCGACGAGAAAGGCCAAGCCCGGCGTGGCCATCGCGCGCCCGCCGAGCACCGCCAGTTCGAACGGGGCAACCTGGCCAAGGCGCTCAAGCAGCGCGGCGTAGGTTTCGCCCAGGGTGCCGGCCACAGGTTGGCGCAGCGGGTCGTTGAGTCGTTGTAGCCAGGCCATCGGACGCAGCTCCTTGCAGGGGTTGAGGGCGGGTGTCACGCAAGCATCACCAAAGATTCACAGGGGTGACACCCCGTCTACCTAGGCTGACTTTGCACAACAAAGCCGACCGGCCGCAACCCTTCATGGCTGGCTTATGGAGACTCGTAATGACTCGGATCGCTCACACCGGCGACAACAGCACTGAACGCCGTCTGCAAGCCGAACGCCTGGTCGGCGCCACGGCCCTGCAGGAAGCCCAGGCCTTGCGCTACAAAGTGTTCAGCGCAGAATTCAAGGCCAAGCTCAAGGGTGCCGAACACGGTCTGGACATGGATGACTATGACCCGCACTGCCGCCACATCGGCGTGCGCGACCTGAGCACCGGCGAACTGGTCGCCACCACCCGGCTGCTCGACCACCAGGCTGCCAGCAGCCTTGGCCGTTTCTACAGCGAAGAAGAGTTCAGCCTGCACGGCCTGTTGCAGTTGCAAGGGCCGATTCTTGAACTGGGCCGCACCTGCGTGGCCGCCGAATACCGCAACGGCGGCACCATCGCCGTGCTCTGGGGCGAGTTGGCCGAAGTGCTCAACGAAGGGCGCTACAGCTACCTGATGGGGTGCGCCAGCATCCCCATGCAGGACGGTGGCGTGCAGGCCCATGCGGTCATGCAGCGCCTGCGCGAACGCTACCTGTGCAACGAGCACCTGCGCGCCGAGCCTAAAAACCCGCTGCCGAAGCTGGCCCTGCCAAACAATGTCATCGCCGAAATGCCACCGCTGCTCAAGGCCTACATGCGCCTGGGTGCGAAGATTTGCGGCGAACCCTGCTGGGATGAGGACTTCCAGGTCGCCGACGTGTTCATCCTGCTCAAGCGCGACGACCTCTGCCCACGTTACGCCCGCCACTTCAAGGCGGCGGTCTGATGCCGAAGCTGCGGGTACTCGCCCGCCTCACACGGCTGATGCTGGTGCTGCTGCTCGGCCTGCTGATGGCCAGCGTGATCGCCCTTGGCGAACGCGTAGGCTTGACGGCTTCGATCGAGCGCCGGCAACGCTGGAGCTGCTGGTTCATGAAACGCCTGGTCGCAGCCTTGCCCTTTGAGGTCAGGGTGTTAGGCGAACTGCCCAAACAGCCGATGCTGTGGGTCAGCAACCACGTCTCCTGGGCCGACATCCCGCTGCTCGGCATGCTGCTTCCGCTGTCGTTCCTGTCCAAAGCCGAGGTGCGCCACTGGCCTGTGGCCGGGTGGCTGGCAGAGAAGGCCGGCACGCTGTTCATCCGCCGCGGCGGTGGCGACAGCCAACGGCTGCGGGAGCAAATCAGTGCGCAACTGAGCGACGCCCGGCCGCTGTTGATCTTCCCCGAAGGCACCACCACCGATGGGCGCCACGTGCGCACGTTCCACGGTCGTTTGCTGGCAGGTGCCATCGACCAGGCGGTGCCGGTGCAGCCGGTGGCTATCCAGTATTTGCGTGATGGCGAGGCTGACCCGATTGCGCCGTTCATTGGCGATGATGATTTGCTGTCGCACCTGATGCGGCTGTTTGCCCAGCCGCGTGGCGAGGTGTGCATTCATCTGCTGCAGCCGATTGCCAGTGTTGGCAAGGAGCGTGCGGTGCTGGCATTGCAGGCGCAGCAGGCGATTCACATGGCGCTGTTCGGGGTTGAAGAAGTTGAAGCAGTGCCACGGCGGCAGGCGCGGGCTGCCTAGATTTTATGTGCTGTCAGTACTGGCCTTATCGCCGGCAAGCCAGCTCCCACAGGCACTCCACAGGCCTTGAAGCTGTTGCTCAACCTGTGGGAGCTGGCTTGCCGGCGATAGGGCCGGAACAGGCGAATAGAATCAGCTGCCAGACACCCGCTCGGCCAGCGCAAACGCCTGCAACTGCGGATAAAACTCGCGAAAGTCAGCCATCAACGGCTCATACAACCGCTCCAACTCAGGCATCACGCCAGCCATCCCCTCCGGCCGCGACAACCGCCGCGCAATGCCGTTGAACACCTGCTCCAGCGTCGCAAAATCGCCATACGCCCCCAGCCAGTCATCGGCCGCCATGAACGGTGCAATGCGCGCCAGGCGCCCGGGCAACTCAGGCTCCGCCAGCAACACCCGATAGAAATCACCGGTGAACTGCGCCAACGGCTGCTGGGCATAGTCAGCCCAATGCCGCGCCAGGCAATGATCGAAAAACACATCCAGGACAATGCCGGCAAACCGCCGCCGCTGAACAGGGAACCGCGCCAGCGCGGCCAGCACCAGCGGATGACGGTCGGTGTAGCTGTCAATATGCCGGTGCAGCCGGATAGCGGCTTCCAGCGCCGGAGGAAAGCGCCCTTCCAGCGAGCCCTTGACGAAATCGCCATACAGGCTGCCGAGCAATTGCTGCGGCGCGGGGCCGCCGAGGTGCAAGTGTGCGAGGTAGTTCATGGCGTCAGTCTAGCACCGCCAACGCCTATATCGTCATAACGCGATATAGCGATTGGTGCTCAGCTCAGAACCTCTTCATATTTGTATATCGCGAAATACCGATTTACAGTCCCCCTATCGCAATCGACCGCTTCACCATGAGCCACACCCCATGCCCCTCGATCTAGACGACATAATAAAAGCCCTGGCCCACCCGGTCCGGCGAGAAATCCTCGACTGGCTGAAGGACCCGGCAACGCAGTTTCCTGACCAGCACCACAGCACCGAACACGGTGTCTGTGCCGGGCAGATCGACCAACGCTGCGGCCTGTCGCAGTCGACCGTCTCTGCTCACCTGGCCATCTTGCAGCGCGCCGGCCTGATCAGCAGCCAGAAGATCGGCCAATGGCACTTCTTCAAACGCAATGAGGAGACCATTCAGGCCTTCCTCGCACAGTTGAGCCAAGCGCTCTGAAAAGGAAACCGCATGACTACGCTCTTCGACCCGATCACGCTGGGCGACCTGCAACTGCCCAACCGCATCATCATGGCCCCGCTGACCCGCTGCCGCGCCGATGAAGGCCGGGTGCCCAACGCACTGATGGCCGAGTACTACGTGCAACGGGCCAGCGCCGGGCTGATCCTCAGTGAGGCGACGTCGGTCTCGGCGATGGGGGTCGGCTACCCAGACACCCCAGGCATCTGGAACGACGAACAGGTGCGTGGCTGGAACAATGTCACCAAGGCCGTGCATGGCGCCGGCGGGCGCATCTTCCTGCAACTGTGGCATGTGGGCCGCATTTCTCACCCCAGCTACCTGAACGGCGAACTGCCGGTGGCCCCCAGCGCGATCCAGCCCAAGGGCCATGTCAGCCTGGTGCGCCCGCTCAGCGACTACCCGACCCCGCGTGCGCTGGAAACCGAAGAGATCGGCGACATCGTCGAGGCCTACCGCAGCGGCGCCGAAAACGCCAAGGCCGCAGGTTTCGATGGTGTGGAGATCCACGGTGCCAATGGCTACCTGCTTGATCAGTTCCTGCAAAGCAGCACCAACCAGCGCACCGACCGCTACGGTGGCTCGCTGGAAAACCGCGCACGCTTGCTGCTGGAAGTCACTGACGCCGCCATTGAAGTGTGGGGGGCCAACCGCGTAGGTGTGCACCTGGCGCCGCGTGCCGATTCACACGACATGGGCGACGCTGACCGTGCCGAAACCTTTACCTACGTGGCACGCGAATTGGGCAAGCGCGGCATTGCCTTCATCTGCTCGCGGGAGAAGGAAGCGGACGACAGCATCGGCACGCTGATCAAAGAGGCCTTTGGTGGCCCGTACATCGTCAACGAGCGCTTCACCAAGGCCACTGCCAATGCCGCGCTGGCCACTGGCAAGGCGGATGCCGTGGCGTTCGGTGTGCCGTTCATTGCCAACCCGGACCTGCCAGCGCGCCTGGCAGCGGATGCGCCCTTGAACCAGGCACACCCGGAAACCTTCTATAGCAAGGGGCCGGTGGGGTATATCGACTACCCACGGATGTGATCGGGTAGGCGCGGCCTTGTGCTTAAAGAGGCCGGTGCAGGCTTGCACGTAACGGTTATGCCTGCACTGGCCTCTTCGCAGCACAAGGCTGCTCCTACAGGGCACGCGGGGTCTTCAGGGGCGCGCTTTGATCTGCTGCTGCAGGTTCTGGATCTGGCTCTGCAGCGTGTTGATGCTGCGGGTGGTCTGCCCGCGGAAGGCATCGAACTCCTGCACCGAGGCACCGCCCGACGACGCCGCCGGGCGATTGTCGACCTGGCTCTTCAACACCAGCATGTCCTGCTCCAGGCTCTGGATCGCCGCACTCGGGTTACCCTGCTTTTTCAGCGCCGCCACCTCGTCGCTCAGGTTCTTGAGCTGCCCATCGAGCTTGCCGCCATCGACCTGGCCTGACTTCAGCGCCGCCAGCTCGCCATTCACGGCCTTCAATTGCGCCTGCAACTGGGTCTGCAGTTCGGTCACGGCTTTCTGCTGTTCGCGGGTATCGGCCAGCACCTGCTCCAGGCGCTTGCCCAGGTCACCGGCCTGCCCCGCTACACCCTGCTGCTGCTTGCCCTGCTCGGCCAGGCTGGCCTGCAGTTGGCGGATCTGCAGCTTCAGCGCCTCACTGCCGGTGCTGGTCGTCGACTCGCTGGCATCGACCTTGCCGCTGATGACCTGCAGGCGCCCCGCCGCTTCTTCGCTGATGCGCGCAAAGCTTTCCTGGGTGGCCACCAGTTGCTGCTCCATCAGCGAGATCTGCTGAAAGCTCCACCAGCCAAGGCCGGCCAAGGCAATGAACGAGGCCACCAGCAGCGCCCACAGCGGGCCTGTGCTGGCCGGCCTTGCGGCCTTCTGGCGGCTGCGCGAAACGCGCGCTGGCAACAGCTCGTCATCATCAGGGGTACCGGCACGCAGGGCTGGCACATCATCGAAATCGTCGTGGGCATCGTTGCGCATGGATTAATTCAACCGCGGTAGTAGCAAAGAGACATGAGTATAAGCCGCTCGTGCGGCGCACTGATGACCATCATCCCTGCGCCAGGTTCACTGGCCAAGTGGCTGATGCTTCCACCAACCGCAGAATTCATCCAGGGCCGTCCACAGGCTGACCTTGGGCTGGTAGTCCAGGTACTGCCGTGCGCGGCTGATGTCCAAGGTGAAATCGCGGCTCATCACCTGCATGCCCATGCGCGACAAGGTGGGCTGCGGCCGCCCCGGCCAGAGCATGCACGCCGCTTCGTTGAGCGCCGCCAGGCTGTAGGCCAGGCCGTAGGAGCGGTACCGGGTCACTTGCGGCAATTGCATCTGGCGCATCACGTAGTTGACTACATCCCACAGTGGCAACGGGTGGCCATTGCTGATGTTGTAGGCTTGGCCCAGGGCGCGGTCGTCGGCGAACAGGGCACTGAGCAACGCCTCGTTGAGGTTGTGCACGCTGGTGAAGTCGACCTTGTTCAGGCCGTTGCCGATGATCGCCACGCGGCCCTTGCGTTGCATCTGCATCAGCCGCGGGAAAATACTGGCATCGCCAGCCCCAGTGACGAAGCGCGGACGCAGCGCCAGCACCTCCAGGCCGAACTCCTGGGCACCGAACACCTTCTGCTCGGCCAGGTGCTTGGTCAGCGCATAGTGATCGTGGAAGCGGCGCGGCACCTGGTCCTCACGGATGTCCAGGCGCGAACGGCCATTGAAGTAGATCGACGGCGACGACAAATGCACCAGGCGCCGCACATGCTCCTTCAGGCAACCCTCGACCACGTTTTCGGTGACCACCACGTTGCCCTGGTAAAAATCCTGGTAGCGCCCCCAGTTGCCCACCGCGCCTGCGCAGTGCACCACCGCTTCAACGCCCTGGCACAGGCGCCGGGCCAGCTCGGCATCGCCCAGGTCGCCGGGGATGAACTGCGCGCCGCGCTTGACCAGGTGCTCGACACCTTCGGCACGTCGGCCGCTGACCCGCACGTCCAAGCCCTGCTCCAGGGCAACGCGCGCAAAGCGCCCGCCGATGAAGCCGCTCGCGCCGGTGACCAGAATTCGCATGTAAGACTCCGCCTTGCCAGATTTCAGATGCAACTGACGCCGGCCGTGGCTACAAGGGCACCAGCCATTGCCGTGCCGTGTGCCGCAGGTGATCGGTCAGTTGCGCGAGCAGTTGCCCGCCATTGCGCCAATGATGCCAGTACAGCGGCACATCGATGGGAGTATCGGCGCATATTTCCACCAATTGCCCGCTGGACAGCTGCTCGCGCGCCTGCAATTCAGGCACCAGCCCCCAGCCCAACCCCGCCTCGGTCATGCGCAGGAACCCTTCGGACGAAGGGCACAAGTGGTGCAGGAAGCCGTCCTCGATGCCCAGCGATGCCAGGTAGCGGTGTTGCAGGAAGTCGTCCGGGCCGTACACGATCGCGGGCGTGCGTGCCAAGCGCTTGACCTCGAACCCACGGGGGAAATGCCGCGCCATGAACACCGGGCTGGCCAGTGCACGGTAGCGCATCGCGCCCAGCGGCAGGCTGCGCGCGCCAGCCACTGGCCGCTCGCTGCCACACAGGCAGGCCGCCACTTCACCGGCACGCATGCGCTTAAGGCCGACTTCCTGATCCTCCACCACCAGATCGGTGAGCACGTTCTGTTCGGCACAGAACCGGCCGACCGCGCCCGCCCACCAGGTGGCCAGGCTGTCGGCGTTAAGGGCAATCCGCAAACGCTCCGGCATGCCCTCCTCGTCCAGCGCAGGCACCTGGCGTTGCAGGTCGCGCTCTAGCAGACGCACCTGCTGCACATGGTTGAGCAGCTGGCGCCCGACCTCGGTGGGGCTCGGTGGCGTGGCCCGCACCAGCACCGGCTGGCCAACCCGTGCTTCGAGCAGCTTGATGCGCTGGGAAATGGCCGATTGCGAGAGCCCCAGCACCTGCGCCGCACGCTCGAAGCCGCCTTGCTCGATCACCGCCGCAAGGGCGGCCAGCAGCTTGTAGTCGAACATCGATATTCCTAATGCCTGATCAGCTTTATTTGTTTTTCTTATACAGCGCCAATCACCACAATAGCCAGCATCGTTTATGGCTCATTTTCTGGAGTACACCGCCATGTGGCAAAGCTATTTGAACGGCATGCTGGTGGCCTTCGGCCTGATCATGGCCATCGGCGCGCAGAACGCCTTCGTCCTCGCGCAAAGCCTGCGCCGCGAGCACCACCTGCCGGTGGCGGCCCTGTGCATCGTCTGCGACGCCCTGCTGGTCGCTGCCGGGGTGTTCGGCCTGGCCACGGTACTGGCGCACAACCCGACCCTGCTGGCCATCGCCCGTTGGGGCGGCGCGGTGTTCCTGCTCTGGTACGGCGCCAAGGCGCTGCGCAGCGCCTGCTCCAAGCAGAGCCTGCAGCACCAGCAAGGCCAGGGCATGCGCTCGCGCCGCGCGGTGTTGCTCAGTGCGCTGGCGGTGACCCTGCTCAACCCCCATGTGTACCTCGACACCGTGCTGCTGATCGGCTCGCTCGGTGCCCAGCAGACAGTGCCCGGGGCCTATGTGGCGGGGGCGGCCAGTGCTTCGCTGCTGTGGTTCTCGACCTTGGCGATCGGTGCGGCCTGGCTGGCACCGTGGCTGGCGCGGCCAGCGACCTGGCGGATGCTCGACCTGATGGTGGCGGTGATGATGTTCGCGGTGGCGGCGCAGCTGATTTTTAGCTGAATGCGCAAGTGCTTGGCACAGCAGTTTCAGCGCCTGGGAGATCGAGCGCCGCCCGCGCGGCGCTTCGCAGCACAAGGCTGCTCCTACATTTTTTCGGGCCAATTATTCCTGGGGCTAACGCGCGCAAATGCCACAGGCCTCACTGGACCGAAACAAATGTGGGAGCAGCCTTGTGCTGCGAAGCGCCGCGCGGGCGGCGCTCGATCTCACAGGCGATACAAACGCCGCGGCAAACACCACTGGTCGGCACCGGCCAACCGCTCTGGAACCTCTATTCCCTATCTTTGTTGCGTGGTTATGCGCCGGGCCCGGTGCTATGATCCAGCCCTCGCGTCGCAAAGAGTACAAACTCGCCGACGTTGATCGGGCCGCCCGTGATCGGCCTTGCGCAAACCGCAAATAGACCTGAATCAGGAGATCCACCATGGCTTTTGAATTGCCGCCGCTGCCGTACGCCCACGATGCCCTGCAGCCGCACATCTCCAAGGAAACCCTGGAGTATCACCACGACAAGCACCACAACACCTATGTCGTGAACCTGAACAACCTGGTCCCAGGCACCGAATTCGAAGGCAAGACCCTGGAAGAGATCGTCAAGACCTCTTCGGGCGGTATCTTCAACAACGCCGCTCAAGTCTGGAACCACACCTTCTACTGGAACTGCCTGGCGCCTAACGCCGGTGGTCAACCGACCGGTGCCCTGGCCGAAGCCATCAACGCCGCTTTCGGTTCCTTCGACAAGTTCAAGGAAGAGTTCACCAAGACTTCCGTCGGCACCTTCGGCTCCGGCTGGGGCTGGCTGGTGAAGAAAGCTGACGGTTCCCTGGCCCTGGCCAGCACCATCGGCGCCGGCAACCCGCTGACCAATGGCGACACCCCGCTGCTGACCTGCGACGTCTGGGAACACGCCTACTACATCGACTACCGCAACGTGCGTCCGAAGTATGTCGAGGCGTTCTGGAACCTGGTCAACTGGGCTTTCGTTGCCGAACAGTTCGAAGGCAAGACCTTCAAGGCCTGATGCATATCCAGCCTTGAACGAAGAACCCGGCCTTGGTGCCGGGTTTTTTTATGGGCCTGTAACAGCCTCTTGCTCAGCACGGATTGCACGCTAACATCAAACCTCTGGAAACTTGATACAGCGCACTCAAGTTGCAGGGCCAGGCGACCGATATACTGCCCAGGACAACCCCGCTTCTCGCGCTGTGTCCGTGGCACACCGGCCGATAGTGTATTGGTTTCATTGATGGCAAAATGATGCCATGCGCATGATTAAGGAAACCCCATTGAAGCTGGAATTGCGGAACAGCTTGTCGGTCAAGTTGCTCAGGGTCGTGCTGCTGTCGGCGCTCGCAGTGGGCGTCGTGCTCAGTTGTGCGCAAATCGTCTACGACACCTACAAGACCCGCCAGGCTGTCGACAACGATGCCCAGCGCATCCTCGACATGTTCCGTGACCCCTCTACCCAGGCGGTGTACAGCCTTGACCGGGAGATGGGCATGCAGGTGATGGAAGGCCTGTTCCAGGACGAATCGGTGCGCATGGCGTCCATCGGCCACCCCAATGAAACCATGCTGGCCGAAAAGTCCCGCCCGCTGCAGGACATGTCCATGCGCTGGCTGACCGACCTGATCCTCGGCCAGGAACGCACCTACACCACCCAACTGGTCGGCCGCGGCCCCTACAGCGAATACTACGGCGACCTGAGCATCACCCTCGACACCTCGTCGTACGGCGAAGATTTTTTGATCAACGCTGTGATCATCTTCATCTCCGGCGTGCTGCGCGCCCTGGCCATGGGCCTGGTGTTGTACCTGGTCTACCACTGGCTGCTGACCAAGCCACTGTCGAAAATCATCGAGCACCTTACCCAGATCAACCCCGATCGCCCCAGCCAGCACCAGATCCCGCTGCTCAAGGGCCACGAGAAAAACGAACTGGGCCTGTGGGTGAACACGGCCAACCAGCTGCTCGCCTCCATCGAGCGCAATACCCACCTGCGCCACGAGGCCGAGAACAGCCTGCAACGCATGGCCCAATACGACTTCCTCACCGGCCTGCCCAACCGCCAGCAACTGCAGCAACAGCTGGACAAGATCCTTGTCGATGGCGGCCGCCTGCAGCATCGCGTCGCAGTGCTGTGCGTAGGCCTGGACGATTTCAAGGGCATCAACGAGCAGTTCAGCTACCAGGTCGGTGACCAGTTGCTGCTGGCCCTGGCCGACCGCCTGCGCGCCCACAGTGGCCGCCTGGGGGCGCTGGCGCGGTTGGGTGGCGACCAGTTCGCCCTGGTTCAGGCCAACATCGAGCAGCCGTATGAGGCTGCCGAGCTGGCCCAGAGCATCCTCGATGACCTGGAGGTGCCCTTCGACCTCGACCATCAGCAGATCCGCCTGCGTGCCACCATCGGCATCACCCTGTTCCCAGAAGACGGCGACAGCACCGAGAAGCTGCTGCAAAAAGCCGAACAGACCATGACCCTGGCCAAGGCCCGCTCACGCAATCGTTATCAGTTCTACATCGCCAGCGTCGACAGTGAAATGCGCCGCCGCCGCGAGCTGGAAAAAGATCTGCGCGAAGCCCTGCCGCGCAATCAGCTGTACCTGGTGTATCAGCCGCAGATCAGCTACCGCGACCACCGCGTGGTTGGCGTCGAGGCCCTGCTGCGCTGGCAACACCCGGAGCTGGGCATGGTCCCGCCCGACCAGTTCATCCCGCTGGCCGAGCAGAACGGCAACATCATCACCATCGGCGAATGGGTACTCGACCAGGCCTGCCGGCAGCTGCGCGAATGGCACGACCTGGGCTTCAGCGACCTGCGCATGGCGGTCAACCTGTCGACCGTGCAGTTGCACCACAGCGAACTGCCACGCGTGGTCAACAACCTGCTGCAGGCCTACCGCCTGCCGCCGCGCAGCCTGGAGCTGGAAGTGACCGAGACCGGCCTGATGGAAGACATCAGCACCGCCGCCCAGCACCTGCTCAGCCTGCGCCGCTCCGGGGCACTGATCGCCATTGACGACTTCGGTACCGGCTACTCTTCGCTCAGCTACCTGAAGTCGTTGCCGCTGGACAAGATCAAGATCGACAAGAGCTTCGTCCAGGACCTGCTCGACGACGATGACGACGCCACCATCGTGCGCGCCATCATCCAGCTGGGCAAAAGCCTGGGCATGCAGGTTATCGCTGAAGGCGTGGAAACCGCCGAGCAGGAGACCTACATCATCGCCCAGGGTTGCCACGAGGGTCAGGGCTACCACTACAGCAAGCCACTGTCGGCCCGCGAGCTGACCAGTTACCTCAAGCAGGCACAGCGCAATCAGGTGTCCATGCTGTAGCCCTGGCGGCCCCGGTTACAGGCCGTGACGGGCATTTACATGAATTGCGCGCTCGCCTCTTTACAGCAAATGCAAATCTTTCGCATGATGTTGCGGTTTCGCGTGCCATGGCGCACGGTCCAACCACACGACGCAGGGAAACCAACAATGATTCGAATGCCTCTGGCCTCCGCCAGTCTGCTGGCCATCGCCATCGCGCTCGCCGGATGTGGCGAAAAGGATGACAAGGCCGCTGCTCCGCAAGCTCAAGCGCCTGCTGCCGCCAGCACCACCGCCGCCGCGCCTGGGGCTGTCGATGAAGCGGCCGGCAAGGCCGTGGTCAAGCATTACGCCGACATGGTCTTCGCCGTGTACAGCGACTCGCTGAGCACCGCCAAGGCCCTGCAGACGGCTGTCGACGCGTTCCTGGCCAAGCCCAACGACGAAACCCTGAAAGCCGCCAAGGACGCCTGGGCCGCCTCGCGCGTACCTTACCTGCAGAGCGAAGCCTTCCGCTTTGGCAACACCATCATCGACGACTGGGAAGGCCAAGTTAACGCCTGGCCCCTGGACGAAGGCCTGATCGACTACGTCGACAAGAGCTACGAGCACGCCCTGGGCAACCCGGCGGCCAGCGCCAACATCATCGCCAACACCGAGATCCAGGTCGGCGAAGAGAAGGTCGACGTCAAGGACATCACCCCAGAGAAGCTGGCCAGCCTGAACGAGCTGGGCGGTTCCGAAGCCAACGTCGCCACCGGCTACCACGCCATCGAATTCCTGCTCTGGGGCCAGGACCTGAACGGCACCGGCCCAGGTGCCGGCAACCGCCCTGCTTCCGACTACCTGGAAGGCAACGGTGCCACTGGCGGCCACAACGACCGCCGTCGTGCCTACCTGAAGGCGGCCACCGACCTGCTGGTCAAGGACCTCGAAGAGATGGTCGGCAACTGGGCACCGAACGTTGCCGACAACTACCGCGCCACCCTGGAAGCCGAGCCGGTCAACGACGGCCTGCGCAAGATGCTGTTCGGCATGGGCAGCCTGTCGCTGGGCGAACTGGCGGGCGAGCGCATGAAGGTCTCGCTGGAAGCCAACTCGCCTGAAGACGAGCAAGACTGCTTCAGCGACAACACCCACTACTCGCACTTCTACGACGCCAAGGGTATCCGCAACGTCTACCTGGGCGAGTACACCCGCCCGGATGGCACCAAACTGACCGGCCCGAGCCTGTCGTCGCTGGTGGCCAAGGTTGACCCGGCTACCGACGCCACCCTGAAGGCCGACCTGGAAGCCACCGAAGCGAAGATCCAGGTGATCGTCGACCACGCCCTGAAAGGCGAGCACTACGACCAACTGATCGCTGCCGACAACGCCGCTGGCAACCAAGTCGTGCGTGACGCCATCGCCTCGCTGGTCAAGCAGACCGGCGCGATCGAACAGGCTGCAGGCAAGCTGGGCATTGCCAACCTGAACCCGGACACTGCGGATCACGAGTTCTGATTCGGCTGTAGCGGTTCTGATAAAGGCGACCTTCGGGTCGCCTTTTTTGCTTCTGGCCCTTTCGCGGGTAAACCCGCTCCCACTAGGACGGCGTAATTCCTGAGATCTGTGTGGGAGCGGGTTTACCCGCGAAGAGGCCGGCACAGGCAACAGATGTAGCTGACACTGATTTCATCCAGCAATTGCAAATTGCTCTTATTCAAACATCCCCACTTTGCTAAGCTTGCACGCCGGTTTTTCGCTCACGCCCAGGATCCTTGATGTCCTCGTCGCTGTTCAGACTCTCTCCCCTGCTGCTGGCCTTTGCCCTCGCCGCCTGTGACGACGCCCCGCGTTTCACCCAGGCAGAGCCCGGCGAAGCGCTGTCGGGTGGCAAGGCGACGGTGCAGCGCAGCGATCGCAATGCCTATTCCCTGCCCTCGGCCAACCTTTCGCCCGAGCGGCGCCTGGACTTCGCCGTCGGCAACAGTTTTTTCCGCAACCCCTGGGTGATCGCCCCGTCCACCACCACCGCGCGTGATGGCCTCGGCCCGCTGTTCAACACCAATGCCTGCCAGAACTGCCACGTGCGCGATGGCCGCGGTCACCCACCCGAGCTCGATGACAGCAACGCGGTGTCGATGCTGGTGCGCCTGTCGATCCCCGACCAGCCTTACCTGGCCAAGGTGGTCGAGCGCCTGGGCGTGGTCCCCGAGCCCGTGTACGGCACCCAGTT
Organism: Pseudomonas sp. LAIL14HWK12:I7; assembly: GCF_000483465.1. Lineage (NCBI taxonomy): Bacteria > Pseudomonadati > Pseudomonadota > Gammaproteobacteria > Pseudomonadales > Pseudomonadaceae > Pseudomonas > Pseudomonas sp. LAIL14HWK12:I7. The sequence goes on along the minus strand of NZ_AXYZ01000009.1, from coordinate 68,727 downwards.
GCAGGACATGGCAATCCCCGGCGTGGCGCCGGAGGGCAAGGTCCGCGTGACCTACGCCAACCAGGCCGTCACGTTCAAGGACGGCCACCAGGTCGAACTGCGTCGCCCCAGCTTGCAGATCACCCAGCTGGGCTACGGAGCAATGCACCCTGACACCCGTTTCTCGGCCCGCGTTGCGCCGCCGATGATCGGCCTCGGCCTGCTCGAAGCCATCCCTGAAGCCGACATCCTCGCCAACGAAGACCCGGACGACCGCAACCGCGACGGCATCCGCGGCCGAGCCAACCGGGTCTGGGATGACGCCCAGGGCAAGACCGTGGTGGGCCGCTTCGGCTGGAAAGCCGGGCAACCCAACGTCAACCAGCAGAACGTCCATGCGTTTGCCGGCGACATGGGCCTGACCTCCACCCTGCAGCCCAAGGACGACTGCACCGCAGCGCAAGTCGACTGCCTGGCCGCGCCCAATGGCGATGGCATGGGGGGCGAAAAGGAAGTCAGCGACAACATCCTGCGCCTGGTCACCTTCTATACCCGCAACCTGGGCGTGCCTGCCCGTCGTGACGTGGGTGCGCCGCAGGTGCTGGCAGGCAAGAACCTGTTCTTCCAGGCCGGTTGCCAGGGCTGTCACACCCCGCAGTTCACCACCGCCACAAACGCGGCCGAACCTGAGCTGGCTGGCCAGGTGATCCGCCCCTACAGCGACCTGCTGTTGCATGACATGGGGCCGGGCCTGGCCGATGAACGCACCGAATTCGCGGCCAATGGCCAGGACTGGCGCACCCCGCCGCTGTGGGGCATCGGCCTGAGTGAAACGGTCAGTGGCCACAGCCAGTTCCTGCACGACGGCCGCGCTCGCAACTTGCTCGAAGCCGTGCTCTGGCACGGTGGCGAAGCCGAAGCGGCACGTAATTTCGTCCTCACCTTCAATGCCGAGCAGCGTGCTGCGCTGCTGGCTTTCCTGAACTCACTTTAAAACGCGCAAGGAGCCGGGCATGTTCCGACCCAAACTGTTGTTCACCAGCCTCGCCGCACTCGCCCTCGGTGCCTGCTCGCCGCAGGACCCGCAAGCCGTGACCTCCGCCGCCATCGCCAAGCAGGTGATCCTGCCGACCTACAGCCGTTGGGTCGAAGCCGACCGCCAGCTGGCCGTCAGCGCCCTGGCCTATTGCGAAGGCAAGGCGAACCTGGACACCGCCCGCGCCGACTTCCTCACTGCGCAAAAAGCCTGGGCCGAGCTGCAACCGTTGCTGGTCGGCCCGTTGGCCGAAGGCAACCGCGCCTGGCAAGTGCAGTTCTGGCCCGACAAGAAGAACCTGGTCGGCCGCCAGGTCGAGCAGTTGGTCAACGGTGACAAACCCGTCGACGCCGCTACCCTGGGCAAGGCCAGCGTCGTGGTGCGCGGCCTGTCGGCTTACGAGTACATCCTCTTCGACAGCAAGCCAGACGTTGCCACGGCAGAGCAGAAAGCCCGCTACTGCCCACTGCTGGTGGCCATCGCCGAGCACCAGAAGGCCTTGGCCGAAGAGATCCTCAAGGGCTGGAACAGCACCGACGGCATGCTCTCGCAGATGACCAAGTTCCCCAACCAGCGCTACGCCGATTCCCACGAGGCCATCGCCGACCTGCTGCGCGCCCAGGTCACCGCCCTGGACACCCTGAAGAAGAAGCTTGGCGCCCCCATGGGCCGCCAGAGCAAGGGCATTGCCCAGCCGCTGCAGGCCGAAGCCTGGCGCAGCCACGCTTCGCTCAAAAGCCTGGAGGCCAGCCTCAAGGCCGCCCAGGCGGTCTGGGTCGGGGTCGACAACAAAGGCCTGCGTGGCCTGTTGGGCAGCGACCAGAAAGCCTTGGCAGACAAGATCGACGACGCCTACGCGACTGCGCTCAAACAGCTGGCCGACAATCAGAAAACCCTCGGCGAGCTGCTGGCCGACGACGCTGGCAAGCAGACCCTCAACCAGATCTACGACAGCCTCAACGTTGTCCACCGCCTGCACGAAGGCGAGCTGGCCAAGGCGTTGAACATCCAGCTGGGCTTCAATGCCAACGACGGTGACTGATCATGCTGCGACGCCAGGCCCTCAAACTCGGTAGCGTACTGCTCAGCGCCCTCACCCTGGGCGGCTGGAGCCTGTTCCGCAACAAAGGCAGCGAACCCCTGCTGCTCTCGGCGCGCGACGACGGCGATGGCAAGCATTACGCCGTCGGGTTCCGCCTGGACGGCACCCAGGTGTTCAGCACCCAGGTTGCCCAGCGTTGCCATGCCATCATCAACCACCCCACGCTGCCGATCGCCCTGTTCGTCGCCCGCCGCCCAGGTACCGAAAGCTACCTGGTCGACCTGCGCGATGGGCGGCTGCTGCAAACCGTGGCCTCGCAGCCCAACCGCCACTTCTACGGCCATGCGGTCATCCACAAGGGCGGGGAATGGCTGTACACCACAGAGAACGACACTACCGACCCGGGTCGCGGCGTGCTCGGTGTGTACCGTTTCGAAGGCGAACGCCTGGTGCACAGCGGCGAGCTGTCGACCCACGGTATCGGCCCGCATGAAGTGGCCTGGCTGCCGGACGGGGAAACCCTGGTGGTGGCCAACGGCGGCATCCGCACCGAGGCCGAAAGCCGCGTAGAGATGAACCTCGACGCCATGCAACCAAGCCTGGTCCTGATGCAGCGCGACGGCACCCTGCTGAGCAAAGAAACCCTCGCCCAGCAAATGAACAGCGTGCGTCACTTGGCAATTGGCGACGACGGCACCATTGCCGCCTGCCAGCAATTCATGGGCGACGCCGACGAAACCGCCGAGCTGCTGGCGATCAAGCGCCCGGGCGAGCCGTTCAAGGCCTTCCCCGTGCCGGAGCGGCAGTTGCAGGCCATGGCCCAGTACACCGCCAGCGTGGCGATTCACAGCGACCTGCGGCTGGTGGCGCTGACGGCGCCGCGGGCCAACCGGTTGTTTGTCTGGGACCTGGACAGCGGCGCGGTGAAGCTGGATGCGCCGATGCCAGATTGCGCCGGGGTTGGCGCGGTGAAGGATGGCTTTGTCGTCACCTCCGGGCAGGGGCGTTGCCGGTTCTACGATTGCCGCAAGGCTGAGCTGATCGGGCAACCGATGGACCTGCCTTCCGGGTTCTGGGACAACCACCTGCACCTGGCCTGATTGCCCCGCCCCCAGGCAAATCGCGGCCCATGTAGGAGCAGCCTCGTGCTGCGAAGAGGCCCGAGCCCGCACTGTAAATCTCCAGTGTTTGCTCGGGCCTCTTCGCAGCGCAAGGCTGCTCCTACACGGCAGTGCACGCGCCAATGTTTGAATAATCCCGTTGCACCCGCCCTTCCCCACCTGCCAAAAACAGTCAATACTTCCCCCATCCACACGTGGGCAGGATCGCCCGTTGTCGTGTCAAAACGAATAACAACCACGCTTCCAAGGAACCGGACCTATGCTTCGCCGCCGCATGCTCATCATGTTGGCCGTCGTTCTGCTGATCGTGTTGGCCCTGGGGGGCTACAAGGCCTTCTCGATCTACCAGCAGATCCAGGTGTTCACAGCCCCCAAGCCGCCGATCACCGTGGCGGCAGCGCTGGCCGAAGAACGCCAGTGGCAAGAACGCCTGCCCGCCGTCGGCAGCCTCAAGGCCCTGCAAGGCGTCGAGCTGAGCCTTGAGGTGGAAGGCATCGTCAAAAGCCTGCACTTCGACTCCGGGCAGAAGGTCAAGGCCGGGCAACTGTTGCTGCAACTCAATGACGAACAGGAAACCGCCCTGCTCGGCACCGCCCAGGCCGACCTGGGGCTGGCCAAGGTCGATTTCGGCCGCGGCAGCCAGCTGGTCGGCGACTCGGCCATCTCCCGGGGCGAGTACGATCGCCTCACTGCCCAGTACCGGCGCAACCAGGCCGTGGTCGATCAGCTCAAGGCCTCGAAGACCAAAAAAAGCATCAGTGCGCCCTTCAGCGGCACCATCGGCATTCGCCAGGTGGATGTCGGCGACTACCTCGCCGCTGGCACGGTGATCGCCACCCTGCAAGACCTGTCCAGCCTCTACGTCGACTTCAACGTGCCCGAGCAGGCCCTGCCGCACCTAAGCCTGGGCCAAGCGGTGCTGGTGCAGGTCGCCGCCTACCCGGGCCAGACCTTCACCGCCAGCCTCAGCGCCATCAACCCCAAGGTCGAGGAAAGCACCCGCAACCTGCTGGTCCGCGCAACCTTGGCCAACTCTGACGGCAAGCTGCTGCCTGGCATGTTCGCCAACCTGCTGATCTTGCTGCCCGCACCACAGCCGCGGGTGGTGGTGCCGGAAAGCGCCATCACCTACACCCTGTATGGCAATTCGGTGTATGTCGCCACCCCGAAAAAGGACAAGGACGGCAACCCGGAAAAAACCGACGACGGCCAACCCCCGCTCATCGCCGAGCAGCGCACCGTGCAGACCGGCGAGCGCCGCGACGGCGTGGTGGTGGTCAGCAAGGGCCTGCAGGCCGGCGAGCAGGTGGTCACCGCTGGGCAACTCAAGCTCACACCCGGCGCGGCGATCCGCATCGGCCAGGACAAGGCGCTCACACCTGAGCAAGGTGCTCCTGACCCAGGCAAGGCTGATCCAGGCACCCCGCACAACGACTGACAGGAGGCAGGCATGGCGTTCACCGACCCGTTCATCCGTCGCCCGGTCCTGGCCAGCGTCGTCAGCCTGCTGATTCTGCTGCTGGGCTTTCAGGCCTGGAGCAAACTGCAGATTCGCCAGTACCCGCAGATGGAAAACGCCCTGATCACGGTGACCACCGCGTACCCCGGCGCCAACGCCGAGACCATCCAGGGCTACATCACCCAGCCGCTGCAACAGAGCCTGGCCAGCGCCGAAGGTATCGACTACATGACCTCGGTGAGTCGGCAGAACTTCTCGATCATCTCCATCTATGCGCGCGTCGGCGCCGACAGTGACCGTTTGTTCACCGAACTGCTGGCCAAGGCCAACGAGGTGCGCAACAAGCTGCCGCAAGACGCCGAAGACCCGGTGTTGAGCAAAGAGGCCGCCGACGCCTCGGCGCTGATGTACATCAGCTTCTACAGCAAGGAAATGAGCAACCCACAGATCACCGACTACCTGTCCCGAGTGATCCAACCCAAACTGGCCACCCTGCCGGGCATGGCCGAGGCGGAGATCCTCGGCAACCAGGTGTTCGCCATGCGCATCTGGATCGACCCGGTGAAACTGGCCGGCTACGGCCTCTCGGCCACCGACGTGACCAACGCCGTGCGCCGTTACAACTTCCTCTCGGCCGCCGGTGAGGTAAAAGGCGAGTACGTGGTCACCAGCATCAATGCCAGCACCGAGCTCAAGTCTGCCGAAGCGTTCGCTGCCCTGCCGGTCAAGACCAGCGGCGACAGCCGGGTGCTGCTGGGCGATGTGGCACGGGTCGAAATGGGTGCAGAAAACTACGACACGGTCAGTTCGTTCGACGGCATCCCTTCGGTCTACATCGGCATCAAGGCCACACCGGCCGCCAACCCGCTGGAGGTGATCAAGGAAGTCCGACGCATCATGCCGGAACTCGAAAGCCAATTGCCCTCGGCGCTGAAGGTGTCGATTGCCTACGACGCCACGTTGTTCATCCAGGCCTCCATCGACGAGGTGATCAAGACCCTCGGCGAAGCGGTGCTGATCGTCATCGTCGTGGTATTCCTGTTCCTCGGCGCGTTGCGCTCGGTGCTGATCCCGGTGGTGACCATCCCGCTGTCGATGATCGGCGTGCTGTTCTTCATGCAGATGATGGGCTACTCGCTCAACCTGCTGACCCTGTTGGCGATGGTGCTGGCCATCGGCCTGGTGGTGGACGATGCCATTGTCGTGGTGGAGAACATCCACCGGCACATGGAAGAAGGCAAGACGCCGTTCGACGCGGCGCTGGAAGGTGCACGGGAAATCGCCATGCCGGTGGTGTCGATGACCATCACCCTGGCCGCGGTGTATGCCCCCATCGGCTTCCTGACCGGGCTCACAGGCGCGTTATTCAAAGAGTTCGCCCTGACCTTGGCCGGTGCAGTGATCATCTCCGGCGTCGTCGCCCTGACCCTGTCACCGATGATGTGTGCGTTGTTGCTGCGCCAGGAACAGAACCCCTCGGGCCTTGCCCATCGCCTTGACCTGCTGTTCGAGCGCCTCAAGGTGCGCTACCAGCGCCTGCTGCACGCCACCCTGGACAGCCGGCCGGTGGTGCTGGTGTTCGCCGTGATTGTCCTGTGCCTGATCCCGGTACTGCTCAAATTCACCCAGAACGAGCTGGCGCCCAACGAGGACCAAGGGGTGATCTTCATGATCAGCAGTTCGCCGCAGCCAGCCAACCTCGACTACCTCAACGCCTACACCGACCAGTTCACGCCGCTGTTCAAAGCCTTCCCCGAGTATTACTCGTCGTTTCAGATCAACGGTTTCAACGGTGTGCAGAGCGGCATTGGCGGCTTCCTGTTAAAGCCTTGGAACGAGCGCGAGCGCACACAGATGGAGCTGCTGCCGCTGGTGCAGGCCAAACTTGAAGAAATCGGCGGCCTGCAGATCTTCGGCTTCAACCTGCCGTCGCTGCCCGGTACCGGTGAGGGCCTGCCGTTCCAGTTCGTGATCAACACCGCGGGGGACTACCCGGCCCTGCTGGACGTGGCCCAACGCATCAAGGCACGCGCCCAGGCATCGGGCAAGTTCGCCTTCCTCGACATCGACCTGGCCTTCGACAAACCGGAAGTGGTGGTCGACATCGACCGGGCCAAAGCGGCGCAGATGGGCGTCTCGATGGACGCCCTGGGCGGCACCTTGGCCACCCTGCTGGGCGAGGGGGAAATCAACCGTTTCACCCTGGAGGGCCGCAGCTACAAGGTGATTGCCCAGGTCGAGCGCCCATACCGCAACAACCCCGGCTGGCTCAACAACTACTACGTGAAGAACGACCAGGGCCAGTTGCTGCCACTGTCGACCCTCATCACCCTCAGCGACCGCGCCCGCCCGCGCCAGCTCAACCAGTTCCAGCAGTTGAACTCGGCCATCATCCAAGGCGTGCCCATGGTCAGCCTGGGCGAAGCGCTGCAGACCGTACAGGCCATCGCCCGCGAAGAAGCCCCGGAAGGCTTCGCCTTCGACTATGCCGGGGTGGCGCGCCAGTATGTTCAGGAAGGCAGCGCGCTGTGGGTAACCTTCGGCCTGGCGCTGGCGATCATCTTCCTGGTGCTGGCGGCGCAGTTCGAAAGCTTCCGCGATCCGCTGGTGATTCTGGTGACCGTACCGTTGTCGATCTGCGGGGCGCTGTTGCCGCTGTTCCTGGGTATTTCCAGCATGAACATCTATACCCAGGTCGGGCTGGTGACACTGATCGGGCTGATCACCAAGCACGGTATTCTGATCGTCGAATTTGCCAACCAGTTGCGCGAAGAAAAAGGCCTGAGCGTGCGTGAGGCAATCGAGGAAGCGGCCGCCATCCGCCTGCGGCCGGTACTGATGACCACGGCGGCGATGGTGTTTGGCATGGTGCCGTTGATTCTGGCGACCGGCGCAGGGGCAGTGAGCCGGTTCGATATCGGCACGGTGATTGCGACCGGGATGTCGATCGGGACGTTGTTTACCTTGTTTGTGCTGCCTTGCATATACACCTTGCTGGCGCACAAGACGGTGGCCAAGGCACCTGTGCCAGCTGACATTGCCCGGTAGGAGCAGCCTTGTGCTGCGAAGAGGCCGGTGGCAGCAGCGAAGATTCAGGGTGCTTTCACCGGCCTCTTCGCAGCACAAGGATGCTCCTACCGGAATCGTAGTTGGCCGACGCCACTCACAAACAAAAAAACCAGAGGCCCCGCTATGCAGGGCCTCTGGTTTTCAAGCACCACCCAGGTTCAGCCGAACGGCCGCAATCCCTGACGCATACCGAACAGGAACAGCAACAGGTCTTGGTCCGGCTTGGCCTGTTCCTGCGGCTTTGCCACACGTGGCAAAGCGCACTGGTCAGCCATCTCGGCCTTGCTGAACACCGTCGGCTTCGGCTCTTCCCAGGCAGCCACCGCCACAGTGGTCACGGCCAATCCAGCCACCAGGAACAAAGCTCGAGCGATTTCTAGTTTCATTGCCCTAACCCTTTGACAACGCTGCCAAACGCCATTTGGTAAAAATAGAGCAATGTCTGCCATTCCGCATCAGTGAACGACGAGTGGCGGCGCAGCTGACGCAGGTCATTCGCCGCCGCACGTTGGCAGCTGATGCGCCGCCGGCACTTCTCAAGGTCCAGCAAAGCGACTTCGACCCGGGCCTGTTCGCCCTCGCCGATCACCTTGACGAACACATGCTTGCCGTACAGGCAGCCGTGCTGCCAGTGCCCCAGGTGCATACGCGCCAGGTTATCCGCCAGGTCCTTGAGCATGCGCTCTTGCACCGCCTGAGGGTAACGCTCGCGGGCACCTTCGGCATGCCAGGTGTCGAGCTCGACAAAGCCATCCAGCGCTTCGCTGACCAGCAGCGCGCGCCATTGATGATCGGCATCGCGCTCGGCACCACAAAAGACGATGTGCGGAACACGTACACCCAATTGCTCGAAGCTGTTGATGGCGTCGAGTTCACGCAAAACGGTCGGCCGGCCAAAGGGGTGCAACAGGCTGCGGTAGATGTGCCCGACCTGGCGCTTGGCATACAGCAGTTTGCCGTTGGCATCGTTGAGGCGTTGCACGCCACTTTCGCCACCACGCCGCTGGTTGGGTTCCTCGACCCATTCGCCCTGCTGGCGCCAGTAAAAATCGAACCGCGACTCCCCACTCTGGGCTACAGCCATCAAACACTACCCCTTACGCAATACATAGACTCGCCACATGGCATAGAACGGCAGGAAGTCCAAGCGTTCCTGGATTCTGAAACCGGCTGCCTCAAATTCTTCTTCGACCGTGTCCGCTGGTAACACGAAACGATTCTGGTAATTGTCCTGCTCGGCTTTGGCGCTACGACGCTGCTCGAGCTTTTTCCGGCGCCAAGCTTTGAAGTTGCCGTCCACCCACAGCGACAGAATCACACTATCACGGCTAACTCGTTGAAATTCCGAAAGAATTGTCTTTCTGTGGGCCGCTTCGCCGATGTGATGGAACAGCCGCATGCAGAAAATGCTGTCGACCGAATTGTCAGGAAGGTCAATGGCGAACGCAGAAGTCTGCAAGGGGCGTACCCGGGCAACCACCTCTGGCGGTTGCGCGGCACAGGCTGTCTCGATCATCGCCTCGGAGTTGTCGGCGCCGATGATGACTCGGTTGGGTTTTTCCGCCAGCAACGGCCAGAAACGCCCGGCACCGCAGGGCAGGTCAAGTACCAGGCCCGGCTCACCGGCCAACGCCAAGGCGCGACGTGCCAACTGCTCGTCACGCTTGTGGGAAAGGCGTCGGGCCAGACCATCCTGATGCTTGAGGAAATACTCGCGCGCGTGGTCTTTGTCGTATTTCTCGGAAAATTCAAGCTTGATGGGGCTACGCATTGGGCATCTCCTGACTCCAGTGCGCTCACCTTAGGTAAGCAAGCGTTGGAATCAGGTTATGCCAATGTGAAAAAAGTGTTAGTTCTTTGGAGAGGTATTACCAAAAATTACCCGACCAACCCCGAAGGGCTGCCCTTCTCCACGCTTTGGCTCAGGTCCACCTGAAAACGGCAGCCGTGCGGCAAGGTCGAGGTCAGGGTGACGCGCCACCCCTGGTCGTCACAGATCCGCTGCACCAGCGACAGGCCCAAGCCCAGCCCTTCGCCACGCCGCTCAGCGCCGCGCACGAAGGGTTTGAACATCGCCTCGCGCTGCTCCTCGGGGATGCCCACGCCACTGTCCTCGACGCTGAACCCGTTCGCGTCCAGGCTCAGGCGAATGTAACCGCTGTCGGTGTAGTGCGCGGCGTTGCGCAGCAGGTTGCCCATCACCGATTGCAGGAAGGTGGCGTTGTACAGCACCGGGCTTGCGCTGACGCGGCCGTCGAAATACAGCGTGAGCCCCTTCTGCTCGATCGTTTCGCGCCAAACCCCAGTGAGTTCATCCGCAACCTCGCGCAAGGTCGCTTGGGAGGCCACGGCACCCTCATCGCGTTGGGCACGGGCAAGCATCAGGAAGGTCTTGACCAGTTCGCGCATTTCTTCGGTCGCCCGCGCCACCCGCTCGACCTGGCTACGTGCACGCGGGTCCAGTGCCTGGTTTTCCAGCAGCAGTTCACACGATGTGGCCAGCACCATCAGCGGGGTTCGCAGCTCGTGGCTGACGTCGCTGGTGAACAGCCGCTCGCGGGTCAAGGCGTCGCGCAAGCGGCCCAGCGTGTCGTCGAAGGCCACGGCCAATTGGCCCACTTCGTCGGCCGCGTAATCGGGTGCCAGTGGCGGTGCCAGGCCGAGTAGCTGGTCGCGGTGGCGCACTTGACGCGCCAGGCGGATCACCGGCGCCATCACCCGGCGCGCCACCAGCCAGCCCAGGATCACCGCCAGCACCAGGCTGAGCACGAAGCCGACGACCACAACAGCGAACAACACACGCTCGCGCTCTTCGAAGTCGCTCTGGTCTTGCAGCAGTACGTAGCGACGGCCATCGACGATCTCGACCATCGCGTGGTACGACAGCTGGTCGCGAAACACCTCGTGGAAGCCGCTGTTGAGGTGGCGCAAATCTTTGGGCAACTCGAAATCGTCACGCCCGCCACTGAAGTAGAACAGTTGGTCCGGACGCGGCCGATGGCTCCAGTCACTGACGCTGTCCATGCGCAACAGGCGTTGCAGGTCGCCGCCCAGCACGGTGGAAATCAGCCGCTCTTCAACCAGGTGCACCGTGGCGACGATGCCAAAGGCGAAGGCGCCGGCCACCAACGCGCTCATCAACGCAAAGGCGATGATGATGCGCTGGGCAAGGCTTTGCTTAAACTCCATCGCGGCCCTCGGCGAGGCGATAGCCGACGCCATGGACGGTATGCAGCAGCGGTTTTTCGAACGGTTTGTCGATCACCTGGCGCAACTGGTGCACATGGCTGCGCAGGCTGTCGCTGTCAGGGCAGTCGTCGCCCCACAGGGCTTCTTCCAGCACTTCGCGTCGCAGCACGTGTGGGCTTTTCTGCATCAACACGGCAAGCAGCTTGAGGCCGACCGGGTTGAGTTTGAGCAGGCGGCCTTGGCGCGTGACTTCCAAGGTGTCGAGGTCGTAGCTCAGGTCGGCGACCTGCAAGGTGCGACGCCCACCCCCCTGGGCACGGCGCAGCACCGCTTCGATGCGCGCGGCCAGCTCCGACAGCGCAAACGGCTTGAGCAGGTAATCGTCGGCACCCGAGCGGAAGCCTTGCAGGCGGTCGTCCAACTGATCGCGGGCGGTGAGCATGATCACCGGGGTGTCACGCCGGGCGTCTTCGCGCAGGCGTTTGCACAGGGTGTAGCCATCGATGCCGGGCAGCATGATGTCGAGGACGATCAGGTCGTAGTGCTCGGTGGCCGCCAGGTGCAAGCCCGACAAGCCGTCCTGGGCGCAATCGACGGTGTAGCCTTTCATGCCGAGGTAATCGGCCAGGTTGGCAAGAATATCGCGGTTGTCTTCAACCAATAGAATGCGCATCGGGTTCTCCTGTGCGGCGCTTCGCTGTGGTGCGCGGCAGGCGCAGCTTAAGGCCAATGCCTGCACTGTGCCACCCCTGGGGTAAATTCACCGGAGTTGACAGTTTTTTCACCGATCCTTCACGGACACAGGATAGCGCCCACTCGATAATGCCCGATCTTTTTTGCGCCCTGGAGTCGTCATGCACGAACGTACCCGCCCTCGCCCGATCAATCTCTGGCTGTACCTGGGCATTCCTCTGGTGACGGCAGTGGCCTTGATCCTGCTTGAGCTGACCTCGGTCGACATGGACGTGGCCAACCTGTTCTTCGACCCGGCTGCCGGTCAATTCATCGGCCGGCACAGCTATTTGCTGGAGAACGTACTGCATGATGGGGTCAAGCAGGTGGTGATCCTGCTGGGGCTGCTGGCCTTGCTGACCTTTGCCGTGAGTTTCTTCTGGAAGCGTTTGTTCGGTTGGCGCCGGGAGCTGGGTTGCCTGGTGTTGGCGCTGGGCTTGTCCACGGCGTTTGTGACACCGCTGAAGAAGGTCACCCAGGTGCAGTGCCCCTGGAGCCTGACCCAGTTCGGCGGCAAGGAAAGCTACAGCAAACTGCTGGAGGCACGCCCCGCCACCGACAAGCCGGGGCTGTGCTGGCCGGGCGGGCATGCTGCGACCGGCTTCTGCCTGTTCGCGTTGTTCTTTGCGCTGCGTGACCGACGCCCGCGCCTGGCACGGGTGGCGTTGGGGGTAGCGCTGGTCGCCGGTTCGGTGCTGTCGGTCGGGCGGATGATGCAAGGGGCGCACTTCTTGTCGCACAACGTGTGGACGGCGGTGTTCTGCTGGTTGATCGGGTTGGGGTCGTATTACCTGGTGCTGTACCGGCGCAGGCGGGTTGAGGCGCCTGCTGTAGAGGCCAGTGTCGCCTGAGTGAGGGGCCGCTGCGCGGCCCATTCGCAGCACAAGGCTGCTCCCACAAAAAGCAACCTGTAGGAGCAGCCTTGTGCTGCGAATGGGCTACAAAGCAGCCCCAATGCTCACACAAGGCTGCGTGGCACCTGTAGGAGCAGCCTTGTGCTGCGAATGGGCTGCAAAGCAGCCCCAATGTTCACCACGAAGCACAAAAAAAGCCCCGGTTCTCGCGAGCCGGGGCTTTTTTATGACGCTAGGGGTAAGGCTGGCTTACATCATGCCGCCCATGCCACCCATGCCGCCCATGTCTGGCATGCCGCCGCCAGCTGGAGCTTCGCTCGGAGCATCAGCAATCATGGCTTCGGTGGTGATCATCAGACCGCCAATCGAAGCAGCAGCTTGCAGTGCCGAACGGGTCACTTTAGCTGGGTCCAGGATGCCCATCTCGATCATGTCGCCGTATTCGCCGGTAGCAGCGTTGTAACCGAAGTTACCCGAACCCTGCTTGACCTTGTCGGCCACAACGCTTGGCTCGTCGCCGGCGTTGGCAGTGATCTGACGCAGCGGGGCTTCAACAGCGCGACGCAGCAGTGCGATACCGACGTTCTGGTCTTCGTTGTCGCCTTTCAGGTCAACGATCGCGTTCAGGGCGCGAACCAGGGCAACACCACCGCCAGGCACCACGCCTTCTTCAACGGCTGCACGGGTAGCGTGCAGGGCGTCTTCAACGCGGGCTTTCTTCTCTTTCATTTCGACTTCGGTGCCAGCACCGACCTTGATCACGGCAACACCGCCAGCCAGTTTGGCCAGACGCTCTTGCAGCTTCTCACGGTCGTAGTCCGAGGAAGTCTCTTCGATCTGGGCACGGATCTGCTTGACGCGTGCTTCGATGTCACCGTCGACGCCAGCGCCGTCGATGATGGTGGTGTTTTCCTTGGACAGGATGACGCGCTTGGCGTTACCCAGGTGCTCAATGGTAGCGGTTTCCAGGGACAGGCCGATCTCTTCGGAGATAACGGTACCACCGGTCAGGACCGCGATGTCCTGCAGCATGGCCTTGCGGCGGTCGCCGAAGCCAGGTGCCTTGACCGCAGCAACCTTGACGATGCCGCGCATGTTGTTGACGACCAGGGTAGCCAGCGCTTCGCCTTCAACGTCTTCAGCAACGATCAGCAGTGGGCGGCCGGCCTTGGCAACGGCTTCCAGCACTGGCAGCAGCTCACGGATGTTGGAGATCTTCTTGTCGACCAGCAGCAGCAGCGCGCCTTCCAGCTCGGCAACCATGGTGTCCGGCTTGTTGACGAAGTACGGCGACAGGTAGCCACGGTCGAACTGCATGCCTTCTACGACAGACAGTTCGTTTTCCAGGCCCGAGCCTTCTTCAACGGTGATCACGCCTTCTTTACCGACTTTTTCCATGGCTTCGGCGATGATTTCACCGATGGAGTTGTCGGAGTTGGCGGAGATGGTGCCTACCTGAGCGATGGCCTTGGAGTCGGCGCATGGCTTGGACAGGTTTTTCAGCTCGGCGACGACAGCAGCGGTGGCCTTGTCGATACCGCGCTTCAGGTCCATCGGGTTCATGCCGGCAGCGACGGCTTTCAGGCCTTCGTTGACGATGGCTTGAGCCAGAACGGTAGCGGTGGTGGTGCCGTCACCGGCTGCATCGTTGGCCTTGGAAGCGACTTCCTTGACCAGCTGGGCGCCCATGTTTTCGAAGGCGTCTTTCAGCTCGATTTCTTTGGCAACGGAAACGCCGTCCTTGGTGATGGTCGGTGCGCCGAAGCTCTTGGCCAGGACCACGTTGCGGCCTTTCGGGCCCAGGGTCGCTTTTACTGCGTCAGCCAGAACGTTGACACCAACCAGCATTTTTTTACGGGCGGAATCGCCGAATTTTACGTCTTTAGCAGCCATGATCGTTTAATCCTTGAAATTCTTTGGAATAACGGGAAATCGGGGAAATCAGCCTTCGATAACGGCGAGAATTTCGTTCTCGGCCATTACCAGCAGGTCTTCGCCGTCGACTTTCACGGTGTTGCTGCCCGAGTAAGGGCCGAAAACCACTTTGTCACCCACTTTCACGGCCAGCGCGCGTACTTCGCCATTTTCCAGGATGCGGCCGGTGCCAACGGCGACAACTTCGCCGCGGTTTGGTTTTTCAGCGGCCGAACCCGGCAGGACGATACCGCCAGCGGTTTTCGATTCTTCTTCGCTGCGACGGATGACTACGCGGTCATGCAGAGGACGAAGCTTCATTGTCGATCTCTCCCAAATTGTGGTTTTCATCGGCCGGTATCGACACCGGCGGGTTGATGCGGTCCGGCGTTGCCGGGGGTGGCCCGCGCGGGGCGAACCACCTGAGTTATGTCTGGTGTCGCCACCAGAAACCTTGCGGTGACCCATACATGAGGCCGCCATAGGCAATTACAAGGCTTGATACGGAAAATTTTTAATCAGCGCTGAACGGAAAAAGAACAGGGGCCGCGATGCGGCCCCTGAATGTCACTTGTCGCGGCGCTCGTACTCGCCCTCAATCACGTTGGGGCGGTGGCCGGCATCACGCGGCGGCTGCGCCTGGAACGGATCATCCTGAAACGCACGCTGGCGCATGGCCTGCTCTTCGGCACGCTGGCGCATCTTGCGCGCAGCCAGGTGACGGGTGAACGGCAGCAGGCAGATCAGGCCCAGCACGTCGCTGATAAAACCTGGCAGCAGCAGCAAGCCGCCACCCACCGCCAGCATCATCCCCTGGAACATGTCCTCAGCGGGCAGTTCGCCGCGCTGCAGGCTTTCACGGGCACGCAGTGCGGTGGCCAGCCCGGCCACGCGCATCACCAGCACACCCAGTGCCGAACCGGCGATGATCAGCAGCAGCGCTGGGAAAAACCCGATGGCCGCACTGACCTTGACGAAGACGAACAGCTCCAGCACAGGAAACAGCAGAAGCAACAGTAGAAAAGCACGCATCAAAGATTCCTCGACGGAAGAGACCTTCCAATAAGACCTCAGATGGATGCGACCGCTCCCAATTTCAACCCTCGACTTCAGCAGCAACCGGCCACTGGTCGGCGCGTGCCAGTAAAACCAACGCTTCGCGAACTTGTGTCGGCGTATTGCAAAGGCTTGGGAACGGCAGCCAGTAGATGCCCTGACCAATACGCAGGTGCATGCCTTCGCTGTCGACACCGACCATCAGCGCAGGGGCTGTGCGTGGCAGGTCGGTCAGTTCGACGTAATGGGCGATGGCATTGGCGTGATCGCTGTTCATGTGTTCGATCATGCTCGCCTCGGCCTTGCCCGCGAACGGGTTGGCCAGGGTTACGTGGTCAAGCCAGTGAATGGCGCCAAAGCCGCCGATGTAGCGGTGGCGCACGGGCTGCAGCACCCAGAAGTCGAAATCGTGAGCCTTGTGGTAATTGGCCGCGTCGGGGAAGTACCGGTAGTAGCGCTCGGCAGCGGCCTCGATGGCGGCTTCATCCACCAGCTTGTGTGCTTCGGCCATCACCGTCAGGCGGCCGACCGCCTGCACATCCTCGGCTTCACGCTCACCGACCAGCAGCGAGCATTTAGGGTCTTTTTGCAGGTTGTGGGTGTGCTGGGCGATGCGGCTGATGAGGATCAGCGGGTTGCCCTGTGCATCCAGGCAATACGGCACGACGGAACCAAACGGGAAGCCGGGCATGGACTTGGAATGGGTCGAGAGCACGCCGCGGTATTCCTTGAGCAGCAGTTCCCGGGCGGGGCGGATGGCTTTGTTACTCACGAAGGGCGCTCCTGGCGGCGGACTGGATGGGTGACAAGATAAGCATTATCACCCGCCGCTGCCATTGTAGGCGCGTTACCAGGTCACGCCAAAGCCTGCCGTGTAGCGGGTCTTGTCCAGGTCACTGTCACGCGTGCCGCTGATGATGTCCTTCTCGGCCTTGAGGTTGAGCGAGGCCCATTCGGTGACTTTGTAGCGCAGGCCAACCTCCGCATCCAGCGAGTAGTCGGCCACGTTGCCCAGCGGCTTGGCGACTTCGCCATTGGTGAACAGCTGCACGTTCTTGCCGATCAGGTAGCGGGTGTAGTCCCACTTCACTGCCGCGGCATAGAAGTTGTCCTTGGCGCCGTCCTGGTACTCGAAATCGGTACGGTTGATCAGCGAGCCCAGCGAGAACGCACCCAGCTCGTCGTCCCAGAACTGGTAGCCCGGGCCTGTACCCACGGTACGCTGGCGAGCCAAGTCCTCGATGTGGTCGCGCTTGTATTCCATGCGCCCCTGCCAGAACCACTTCTCGGTAATGAAGCGGTCGAGGGCGTACTCGGCACTCCAGTTATCGGTGGTGGTGACGTCGTCCTTGCTCTCGCGGTTGTATTCGCCCTCGGCGTTGTGCCGCCAGCGGCCATGCCGTGCTGTGGTCTTGAAGCCTACGTCATAGTCGTCGGTGTCGTTCTCGGCACGCTTGTAGTCCAGGGCAACATCGACGTTGCCTTTCCAGACCAGGTCTTCGACCACCGGCTTGGGCTTCATGATCTGTTCGATGCTGGCCAGGTCGACGGTCTTGGGCGCCTCGCCATTGGCCAGGGTGACCTTGCCGTCTTCGGCGGCCTTCAGCGACTTGGCCCGCTCACCGCTGTAGGCGTCCTGCTTGACCAGCAGTTCCTGGTCGCTTTCCAGGGTCTTGACGGCTTTCCAGTCCAGCGCGATAGACCCGCCATAGGGGGTCTCCAGCAGCAGCTTGCCACCGTCGAAGACTTTGATCTTGCCACTGAGACGGTCACCGTTTTTCATCCACACGGTGTCGGCAACCGCAGGCGCGGCGCACAGGGAAGCAGCTAGCAGGCACAACAAGGATCTAGAATACATAAGCGGACTACGGGTTCGATTCGACGAAAAAAGCCGGGGATTATCCAGATACCGACAACCAGAGCAAGGACAGACCGGGAGCCTGCGATTGAGTTCAACACTCATTTACCGTCACCATTGGTCAGGTTTCATCCACAGGCCACGGGGGCACTGATGTCCGAGGCATACGCGCACACATTGGAAACGCCAGAGGCCCGACGAACGGCCCTGTATTCGGTACTTGGGCAAGTGCCCGAAGGCAAGGTGGTCAGCTACGGCCAGCTTGCCGAGCTGGCGGGCCTTGGCCGCGCGGCACGTTGGGTTGGGCGTACCCTCGGGCAGCTACCACCCGACACTCGCCTGCCCTGGCATCGGGTACTGGGCGCTGGCGGGCGGCTGAGCCTGGCTTTAGGCACGCCCTCTGGCGACGAACAACGGGCACGGCTGCGCGCAGAAGGCGTAAATGTGACCAATAATCGTGTGGATATGACGCGCCATGGCTGGCGCCCGATGGAGCACAGCGGTTAGAGTGCGCGCTTTGTATTCGCAAACTTGAGGCAGATGTTGGCCCATGCCCCGTAAAACCTGGCGCGCTGCGCTCGCTGCCTATGCCAGCCCGTCAACCCTGGTACTTCTGCTGCTCGGCTTTGCCGCCGGCCTGCCCTACATGCTGGTGTTCTCGACCCTTTCGGTATGGCTGCGCGAAGCTGGCGTGGCCCGCGAGACCATTGGTTACGCGAGCCTGATCGGCCTGGCCTATGCGTTCAAATGGGTCTGGTCACCGCTACTCGACCAATGGCGCCTGCCCCTGCTCGGCGGCCTGGGGCGCCGCCGTTCGTGGCTGTTGCTGTCGCAGGCACTGGTGGTGATCGGGCTGGTCGGCATGAGCCTGTGCGACCCACAGCAGCACCTGTCGTGGCTGATCGCCCTGGCGGTTCTGGTTGCCTTCGCCTCGGCCACCCAAGACATCGCCGTCGATGCCTATCGCCTGGAAATCGCCGATGACCAGCGCCAGGCCGCCCTGGCTGCCAGCTACATGGCCGGTTACCGGGTGGCGGCCCTGCTGGCCACGGCCGGTGCGCTGTTCTTCGCCGAATGGTTTGGCTCCACCGGTTTCAGCTACCTGCACAAGGCCTGGGCCGGCACCTACATCATGTTCGCCCTGTTGATGCTGCCGGCGCTGTTCACCACTTTGGTCATGCGTGAACCGTCAGTGCCGCTGCGTACTCAGCTGTCGGCGGCGCGTTACGGCCTGGTGCACCAACTGGCGTCGGTGTTCGTGTTGATCGTGCTGCTGGTGTCGGTGCCTGCCAGCTTCACCCAGCTGTTCAATACCGACTGGGCCAGCGTGTTCTTCGGTGATGCGACGCCCCTCGACCTGCTGCTCGAAGACCGCGCCTTCCTGCGCCTGATCCTGTACGCGATGCTGACTTGGGCGTGCCTGTCGACCATGGGCCGGCGTGGCCTTGCCCCGGTGCTTACCCCGGTCAACGACTTCATTGCCCGCTACCGCTGGCAAGCGCTGCTGCTGCTTGGGCTGATTGCCACCTACCGCATGTCGGACACGGTGATGGGCGTGATGGCCAACGTGTTCTACATCGACATGGGCTTCACCAAGGACCAGATCGCCAGCGTCAGCAAGATCTTCGGCCTGATCATGACCTTGGTCGGTGCCGGCGTCGGCGGCCTGTTGATCGTGCGCTTCGGCATCATGCCGATCCTGTTCATCGGTGGCGCGGCCTCGGCGGCGACCAACATCCTGTTCCTGATGCTGGCCGACATGGGCCCGAACCTGGACATGCTGGTGGTCACCATCTCGCTGGACAACTTCAGCTCTGGCATGGCCACCTCGGCGTTCGTCGCCTACCTGTCGAGCCTGACCAACCTGAAGTTCTCGGCCACCCAGTACGCGCTGCTGAGCTCGATCATGCTGTTGCTGCCACGGCTGATTGGCGGCTATTCGGGGGTTATGGTGGAGAAGTTCGGTTACCACGACTTCTTCCTGATCACCGCCCTGCTGGGCGTGCCGACGTTGATTCTGATCGCCCTGCAGTGGCGTCAGGAGGCCGGGCGCGGCAAGCCCGTGCCCGAGGAGAACCCAGCGGCCGAACGGCCCTGAGCGTACTGCGGTGGTTTGTGCGGGCCTCTTCGCGGGTAAACCCGCTCCCACAGGTTTCGCACGGGCCCTGAGCCTTGCGCTATCCCTGTGGGAGCGGGTTTACC
This sequence comes from Pseudomonas sp. LAIL14HWK12:I7, assembly GCF_000483465.1. NCBI lineage: Bacteria > Pseudomonadati > Pseudomonadota > Gammaproteobacteria > Pseudomonadales > Pseudomonadaceae > Pseudomonas > Pseudomonas sp. LAIL14HWK12:I7. The sequence goes on along the minus strand of NZ_AXYZ01000009.1, from coordinate 49,216 downwards.
CGCGAAGAGGCCAGTACAGGTAACTAAAACTACTGAGCCACCGCCCCTTCCCCAGGGCGGCCACCCACCACGAACCACAACGGCCAGAGCGCCAGCGCCCCCGCCACACTCCCACAGGTTCCGCACGGGCCCTGAGCCTTGCGCTATCCCTGTGGGAGCGGGTTTACCCGCGAAGAGGCCAGTACAGGTAACTAAAACTACTGAGCCACCGCCCCTTCCCCAGGGCGGCCACCCACCACGAACCACAACGGCCAGAGCGCCAGCGCACCCGCCACGCTGGCTGCCAAGGCAAAGTGAAGCAGGCTGGCACCTGCCCCGATCATCGCCAGCAGTGCCCCACCCAGGCCCAGCAAGGCGATGGTGATCATCCCCAGCATGGCCGAGACCAGCCCCTTGCTCTGCTCGCTGGAGAACAGCGTCATGCGGTACAGCACGGCGTTGGCCACACCCAACCCCAGCGCGTACAGCGACATGCCAGCGACCACGCTGGTCACCGTCGGCCAGTACCAAGTCGCCAGCACCATCAACGACAGGCCAGCCAGGTAGGGCCACAGTGCGCCACGCACCAGGGCTGGCAGCGGGTAACGGTCGGCAATGCGGTTGATGATCAGATTGCCCATGATCAGCCCGCCGAACACCGGCAATTGCCACAAGGCATATTCCATCGTACTCAGCCCCTCATCATGGATGAGCAGCACCGGCGACAGGCCAATCCAGCCAATCAAAGGCAAGCCGACCAGGCCAAGGGCAGCGCTGCCAGCGACAAACCGCCGGTTGGCCAGCAATTGGCCGTAGCCGGACAACAGTGGCAGCAGGTGAATTGGGGTGAACGGCAGCCGCGAACCATCGCGCCGCTCCACACCGAGCGTTTCCGGCATCAAGCGGTACAGCAGCACCCAGGCCAGCACCGCGCCGATGGCAAAGGCCACGAACAGCCAACGCCAGTCCAGCCATTGCAGCAGCAAGGTCCCCACCAGCGGGCCGAGCAGCGGCGACAGCAGGGCAATGTTGGCCAGCAGTGCCATCATGCGCACCGCGTCTGCTTCGCTGAAGGCCTCGTTCAGGGCCGGGTAGCTGACAGTGACCACAAAGCCCAGGCCGATGCCCTGCAACAGGCGCAGCAAGTTGAACAAGCCGATGTCATGGACCCAGAAGGTCGCCAGGCACGCCACGCCAAAGAACACACAGCCCCCCAACAGCAGCGGGCGACGGCCATAGCGGTCGGCCAGAGGGCCGATCAGCCACTGCAGGACCACGCCACCGAGCAGGTACAGGTTCAGGGCATGGGGGATGTATTCGGGGCTGGCGTTCAGGTCGCCGACCACCACGGGCATGGCCGGCATGACCGCGTCGCTGGCCAGGTAAGTGAGCAACTCGAACAGGGCCAGGGTGAGGCCAAACAGCAAGGCTCGGAGGGGGGTGATGTACAGCAGTGGTTTCATGGTGAGCTTCGGGTAGAGGCAGGTGGGGTCAGGCTATATGCCAGAAGTGGCGGGGTTTAGCTGTGAACAAGTGTAATGAGGTGGAAAAAGCCGGGGCCGCTGCACGCCCCATCGCCGGCAAGCCGGCTCCCACACAGTTAGATGACAACCTGAACCTGTGGGAGCCGGCTTGCCGGCGATGGGGCGCGCAGCGGCCCCGGCTTATTTGAACAGCAGTGTTACTGGGTAGCCGTCTCCTGCACCACACGAATCACTCGCTGCGGAAACGGAATATCGATGCCCTCGGCCTTCAACCGGTCACGGGCATGCTCGTTGAGCATGAACATCACATCCCAATAGTCGGACGTCTTGGTCCAAATACGCAGCGACACGGTGATCGAACTGTCGCCCAGCGTCGAAATCACCGCCTGCGGTGCCGGGTCGGCCAGCACACGCGGGTCCTGCGCCAGTTCCAGCAGCACGTTGCGCGCCTTTTGCAGGTCGGCCTCGTAATCCACGCCCACGTCGAACACCACTTTGCGGGTCGGCTGGCGGTTGGTGTTGGTGATGATGCCGTTGGACAGGCTGCCGTTAGGCATGATCACCGTCTTGTTGTCACCGGTGCGCAGCACGGTGTGGAAGATCTGGATGCTGTCCACGGTGCCGCTGACACCCTGCGCTTCGATCCAATCGCCAATGCGGAACGGGCGGAACATCAAGATCAACACACCGCCGGCAAAGTTCGCCAGGCTACCCTGCAACGCCAGGCCAATGGCCAGGCCGGCAGCACCGATAGCCGCAACGAAGGAGGTGGTCTCGATGCCGATCATCGACGCCACGCTGACGAACAGCAGGATCTTCAGGATGATATTGGCCAGGGTGCTGATGAACCCCTGCAATGCCAGGTCGGCATTGCGCAGGCCGACCAGCTTGCCCAAGCGCGCGCTGACCTTGTTGATGACCCACCAGCCGATGGCCAGGGTCAGCAACGCCAGGCACACGCGGCTGCCGTACTCCATGATCAACGGGACCCAGGCTTGGGATTGGCGGACCAGCTGATCGACTTCAGCGTTCAAATCCATGTTCATCTCCTGATGCCGAACGGCATGTGCACGGTAAAACTGGCCGCGGGCATTTCCGCGGCCACGGCCCCCATGGACATCATTACGCCATCGAGGTTCCTGGTGACGCTTCGATCAATCGCGGAAGTTGTTGAACTGCAGCGGCATGTCGAATTCCTTGGCGCGCAGGGCAGCGATCGCCTCTTGCAGGTCGTCACGCTTCTTGCCGGTGACACGCACCTGCTCACCCTGGATGGAAGCCTGGACCTTGAGCTTGGCATCCTTGATGTGGGCGACGATCTTCTTCGCCAGCTCTTTGTCGATGCCTTCGCGGAACTTGGCTTCCTGTTTCATTTCTTTGCCGGACGCATAGGCATCCTTGGTTTCCAAGCATTTGACATCGATCTTGCGCTTGACCAGCGCACCGCGCAGGATCTCGATCATCGCCTCGAGCTGGAATTCGGCCTCGGCGGTCAGCAGCACGGTCTGTTCCTTGTCCTTGAACTCGAAGCTGCCCTTGCCCTTGAGGTCAAAACGGCGATCGAGCTCCTTGACGGCGTTGTCTACAGCGTTCTGCACTTCGTGCTTGTCCAGTTCCGATACCACGTCGAACGAAGGCATGGGTATTCTCCAAAAATAAAAGCGCGCTCGGCCTGAAGATGGAGCACGCTGAGTTAGATGGTTAAAATGCGGGCTCATTATAACGGGTTGCGAAACGCATATGAGCAGCACCTGGCATATTCTCGGCGCGGGTAGCCTGGGCAGCCTGTGGGCTTGCCGCCTGGCGCGCGCCGGCAAGGCGGTACGTTTGATCCTGCGCGACGAGCAGCGGCTGCTGGCCTATCAACGTGTGGGCGGCCTGACCTTGTTCGAGCAGGACACCTCCAGGCATTACGCGATCCCCGCCGAAACGGCCGACGCCCATGGTCCTATTCACCGCCTGCTGGTGGCCTGCAAGGCGTACGACGCGGCGCCGGCCATCAAGCGCCTGGCACCGCGGCTGGCCGAAGGTGCAGAGCTGGTGCTGCTGCAGAACGGCCTGGGCAGCCAGGACGAGGTCGCCGACCAGGTGCCCCATGCCCGTTGCATCTTCGCCTCCAGCACCGAAGGGGCGTTCCGCGAGGGCGATTGGCAGGTGCGCTTCGCCGGCCACGGCTTCAACTGGCTGGGTGACCCACTCAAACCCGGGATCCCGGCGTGGTTCGATGACCTGCACGATGCCGGTATCCCGGCCGAATGGACCGTGGATATCCTCACCCGGCTGTGGCGCAAGCTGGCACTCAATTGCGCGATCAACCCGCTGACCGTGCTGCATGAGTGTCGTAATGGCGGCCTGCTGGAGCACTTGGCCGAAGTGACCGCCCTGTGCGACGAGCTGGCTAAGCTGCTGCACAGCTGTGGCCAACCCCAAGCTGCCGAGGACCTGGACGAAGAAGTGCAACGGGTGATCCTCGCCACCGCCGCCAACTACTCTTCCATGTACCAGGACGTGCGCGCAGGCCGACGTACCGAGGTCCATTACCTGCTCGGCCATGTGTGCCGCGCCGCCGAGCGGCATGGTGTGGCATTGCCGGAGCTGGAACGCCTGCACCAGCGACTGGTCGATAACCTGCAGGCACGCGGCTTGCCCAGCGCCTGACGCTGGCCCTTTCAACCGGATACGGACACTGCCTTGCCCATGACCCTGCGCCAACGCCTGGAAAACCTCCCGGTCGGGCAAAAGCTGCTGGCGGCCCTGCTGGTGCTGCTGGTGACCATTCTGTTGGTGGCCAACCTGACCTTCATCAGCGCCGCCTACTGGATCACCCAGGAGAGCATGGCGCCCCAGGCGCTGCAGACCATCGGCCGACTGATCGCCAACCCGCAGCTGTCGGCGCGTGCCGGCGACAGCGCAAACAGTGCCAATGCACTGCTCAAAGAGCTGGACAGCTACATGCCACTGCGCGCCGCCGCCGTCTACGGCGGTGACGGCCGTATGCTGGCGCAGCTGCAGCACGGCGAACCGCTGGCGTTGCCCAAGCGCTTTCGCAACATCGACGGCTGGCGCCTGATGGAATTTCGCAGCACGCAGTTGATTCGCATCCCCCGCGAAGCCGACCCACCTGCCCACCTGCTGCTGGTGGCCAGCAGCGAACTGCCGACCGCCTTCTACACCGGCACGCTCAGTGCCAGCCTCGGTATCCTGGTGTTCAGCATCCTGCTGTGGATTGTCGTTGCGCGGCAGATCAAGCGCCTGATCACCCAGCCGATCAACCAGCTCGAAGAGCTCAGCCGCCAGGTCACCCGCGAAGAAAGCTACGCCCTGCGTGCCCGCCGCGGCAACGATGACGAAATCGGCAGCCTGGCCGAGGCCTTCAACACCATGCTCTCGCGCATCGAGGCCCGCGAGCAGCAGCTCAAGCGCACCCGCGACGAATTCCAGACCGCCTATGACCAGGCCCAGGGCCTGGCCGAAGAAACCCGCCACACCAACCGCAAGCTGGAGCTGGAAGTCCAGGTGCGTAGCAAGATCGAGAAAAAACTCACAGGCTTCCAGAACTACCTCAACAGCATCATCGACTCCATGCCCTCGGCGCTGATCGCCCTCGACGAGCAGCTCTACGTCACCCAGTGGAACCACGAGGCCACGGTGCTCTCCGGAACACCCTTGGACGAGGCGCTGAACCAGCCGATCTTCATCGCCTTCGAGCCGCTCAAACCGTTTTTGCCGCAGCTCAAGGAAACCGTAGAGAAACACCGGGTGGCGAAAATCGAGCGGGTGACCTGGCCCAAGGGCGAGGACCTGCGCCACTACGCCCTGACGTTCTATCCGCTGATGGGCGGCGGCGGCCGCGGCGTGGTGATCCGCATCGACGACATTACCCAGCGCCTGTCACTGGAAGAAATGATGGTGCAATCGGAAAAGATGCTCTCGGTGGGCGGCCTGGCCGCGGGCATGGCGCACGAGATCAACAACCCGCTGGGGGCGATCCTGCATAACGTGCAGAATATTCGTCGGCGCCTGTCCCCGGAGTTGCCGCGCAACCAGGAGCAGGCCGAAGAGCTGGGCATCGACCTGCCCACCGTCAACCGTTACCTCGAAAGCCGCGAAGTGCCGCAACTGCTCGACGGCATTCAACAGGCCGGCGCCAGGGCGGCCAAGATAGTCACCCACATGCTCAGTTTCAGCCGCCGCAGCAACCGCCAGTTGGCACCTTGCGACCTGCCAGCGCTGATCGACCAGGCTGTGGAAATCGCCAGCAACGACTTCGACCTGACCATTGGCTTTGACTTCAAGGGCCAGGCCATTGTCCGCCAGTTCGACCCTAACCTTGGGCCAGTGCCTTGCACCGCCAACGAGCTGGAACAAGTGCTGCTCAACCTGCTGAAAAATGCCGCCCAGGCCATCCACCTGCGCCCGCAACCCAGCGAGCCCGGCCGAATCACCCTGCGCACCCGGCTCAACCCGCCCTGGGCCGAAATCCAGGTCGAGGACAACGGCGTGGGCATGCCTGAAGCGGTGCGCAAGCGCACCTTCGAGCCGTTCTTCACCACCAAGGAGATCGGCCAGGGCACAGGCCTTGGCCTTTCGGTTTCGTATTTCATCATCACCAACAACCACAAGGGGCAGATGGAGGTGCAGTCCACGCCCGGCCAGGGCACCTGCTTCACCTTGCGCCTGCCCCTCGGCCAGCCGGCAGCGACGGCACCAAACACCACGGAGGCATGACATGGGCTACCGCCTGTCGAAGATCTACACCCGCACTGGCGACAAAGGCGAAACCGGCCTGGGCGACGGCCGCCGGGTGCCCAAGGACCACCCGCGTATCGAAGCCATCGGCGAGGTGGATAGCCTCAACAGCCAGTTAGGGGTGCTGCTCGCCGGCCTGGCTGAGCAGGGGCTGGACGAAGTGAGCGATGTGCTTGCGCCCTGTCAGCACCGCTTGTTCGACCTCGGTGGCGAGCTGGCAATGCCCAGCTACCAGGCGTTGAACCAGGCCGAGGTGGAGCGGCTGGAAGCGGCAATTGACGAGTGGAACGAAGAGCTGGGGCCGTTGAAGAATTTCATCCTGCCCAGTGGTTCGGCGTTGGTGGCGCAGGCGCATGTGTGCCGGTGCCTGGCGCGCAGTGCGGAGCGGCGGTGTCAGCAACTGAATGCGCTGGAGCCGTTGGAGGGTGCTGGGTTGGCGTATATCAACCGGCTGTCGGATCTGTTGTTTGTGGCAGCGCGGATCATTGGGCGGCGGCAGGGGGTTGCCGAGGTGTTGTGGCAGCCTGCTGAGAAGCCTCAGGGCTGAGCGTGCTGGGGCTGCTACGCAGCCCATTCGCGGGCAAGCCCGCTCCCACCGGGCCCTGACAAGGTCTGAGCCTGCGCAGTTACCTGTGGGAGCGGGCTTGCCCGCGAATGGGCCGCACCGCGGCCCCAATCACAAGCGACTCAGAGCTCAGGCCAGAACGCCCGGATCCCGGCCACACCCTGCGCGCCCGCCTCCCAGGCCCGCTCACGATCACCCGGCCCTACCCCACCCAGCAAGAACACTGGCCGGCTGAAACCTGCAATCGCCCGCTGCGCCGCTTCCCACCCCAAAGGCACCGCTTCAGGATGCGTCTGGGTCGCCTGCACCGGCGACAAGGTGACAAAATCGACCCCCATCTGCTCGGCCAATGCCAGCTCTTCGGCACTGTGGCAGGACGCCGCCAACCAGCGGTGCTCAGGGAACGGTCGCCCCTTGGCCGCATACTTGCGCAACTGCGCAGCCGTCAGGTGCCAACCAGCCGACGGGAAGTCGCCCAGCCACTCCAGCGGCCCTTTGAGCATCAACTGGGCCTTGCCACCGCACAGGCCGACCGCATCCACCGCCACATCGCGATACTTGGGGTCGTACATGTCCGGCGCTCGCAGCTGGATCAGCCGGGTGCCGTCGGCCACGGCCTTCTGTATGCCTTTGAGCATCTGCGGCACTTCCAGGCCCTCCGGCGTGATCAGGTACTGATCCGGCAGCCGTGCAGCGGCAACAATCGGCCTGTTGGCGGCAGGGAAGTCGTACTGCGCGAGGTCGCGCGGTGCTACCCACTCCAAAGGCTGGCCCTCGGCGCCATGGGGTTCACCCGTGAACGCTTCGACAACGCGAACGTCCAGCAGCACCTGTTTGTCCGGGTAGTCATGGCTGACCTTGATCAGCGCCCGCGACCGGGTCACGTCGATACCCAGTTCCTCGCGCAGCTCACGGGCCAGCGCCGCCTCGACGCTTTCGCCCTCTTCCACCTTGCCACCCGGGAACTCCCAAAGGCCGCCCTGGTGCTGGGTATCTGCCCGCCGCGCAATCAGAATGCGGCCATCGGCACCGCGGATCACCGCTGCTGCTACATGAATGCGTTTCACCCTTCGCGCTCCGCCAGGCCAGCCTGCTGCCAGGCTTTGAACGCCGGCCATTGGTAAATAGTCTCGATGTAAGCCGCCGCCTCTGCCGGGACTTCGACGCGGTAGCTGCGCAAGCGCACGGCCACCGGGGCGAAGTAGGCATCGACCAGGGTCGGCTTGCCGAACAGGAACGGGCCCGTGTCCTTGGCGACCAGGCGGCATTCGGACCACAGCGCGACGATACGGTCGATGTCGATCTGCACCTCCAGCGGCACAGACTCGAGGGCCTGGTCACGGGATAGATCGAACGGCATCGCCCCGCGCAAGGCGAAGAAGCCGCTGTGCATCTGCGCGCAGGCCGAACGGGCTTGGGCACGGGCGGCCACGTCGGCGGGCCACAGCTGCGCTTCGGGGTGGCGTTCGTTGAGGTATTCGGCGATGGCCAGGGAGTCGGCGATCACGCCATGCGCGGTCTTGAGCAGCGGCACTTTGCCGGTGGCAGAGTAGGCAAGCAGGCGCTGACGGGTGTCGGGCTGGTTGAGTTTGATCAGGGTTTCTTCGTAGGGGACGCCGGCCAGTTCAAGGGCCAGGGCGCCGCGTAGCGACCAGGAAGAGTACAGCTTGTCGCCGATGATCAGGTGATAGCTCATGGTTCGGCTCCATTTGTCGGGGTTTTGGGGCTGCTTCCCAGCCCTTCGCGAAGCAAGGCCGCTCCTACAGGTACAGCGCAGACCGGTGTAGGAGCGGCCTTGTGCCGCGAAGGGCCGCAAAGCGGCCCCAATTGAATCAGGTGCGGTATTCGGCGTTGATCTTCACGTACTCGTGGGACAGGTCGGTGGTCCAGATGGTTTCGCTGCAGGCACCACGGCCCAGTTCGATGCGGATGGTGATCTCTTCCTGGGCCATGACCGCAGAGCCTTGCGCTTCGGTGTAGCTCGGGCTGCGCCCGCCTTGGCTGGCAATGCAGACGTTGTCCAGGTACACATCGATCAGGCTGACATCCAGCTCCGGCACGCCAGCACGGCCGACGGCGGCCAGGATGCGGCCCCAGTTGGGGTCAGAGGCGAACAGCGCGGTCTTGATCAGCGGCGAGTGAGCGACGGCGTAACCGACGTCCAGGCATTCCTGGTGGTTACCACCCCCGTTGACCTGCACCGTGACGAACTTGGTGGCGCCTTCGCCATCACGGACGATGGCCTGGGCCACCTCCATGCACACGTCGAACACCGCCTTTTTCAGGGCTTCGAACAGCGCACCGCTGGCTTCGGTGACTTCAGGCAGGTTGGCCTTGCCGGTGGCGATCAGCATGCAGCAGTCGTTGGTCGAGGTGTCGCCATCGATGGTGATGCGGTTGAACGACTTGTTGGCGCCGTCGAGCATCAGGTCCTTGAGCACCTTGGGTGCGACCTTGGCGTCAGTGGCGATGTAGCCGAGCATGGTGGCCATGTTCGGGCGGATCATGCCGGCGCCTTTGCTGATGCCGGTCACGGTCACGGTCACGCCATCGTGCTGGAACTGGCGGCTGGCACCCTTGGGCAGGGTGTCGGTGGTCATGATGCCGGTGGCGGCTTCAGCCCAGTTGTTTTCCGACAGGTTGTCCAGGGCGGCCTGCAGGGCGCCTTCGATCTTCTCGACCGGCAGCGGTTCGCCGATTACGCCAGTGGAGAACGGCAATACCGACTCGGCCGGCACGCCGGTCAGCTCGGCAAGCTTGGCGCAGGTGCGCTCGGCAGCGGCCAGGCCCGGTGCACCGGTACCGGCGTTGGCGTTGCCGGTGTTGGTCAGCAGGTAACGCACAGTGCCCTGAACACGCTGCTTGGAGAGGATCACCGGTGCTGCGCAGAAGGCGTTGAGGGTGAACACGCCAGCGACGCTGGAGCCTTCGGCACAGCGCATGACCACCACATCCTTGCGCCCAGGGCGCTTGATGCCGGCAGAAGCGATGCCGAGTTCAAAACCCGGAACCGGGTGCAGGGTGGGCAAAGGACCAAGACCAACAGCCATTAGAGCGCTCCTAGAAAAACGGTGAAATGATGATGGAAGAGCGGGGCCGCTTCGCGACCCATTCGCGGCACAAGGCCGCTCCCACAGGGCAAGCGCAGCCTTCTGAGCCGGTGCGGTCCCTGTGGGAGCGGCCTTGTGCCGCGAATGGGCCGCACAGCGGCCCCGTTTGTCACGTTACTGCGACTGGCTCAGATCACTCGATCTGCCCGTGGCAATGCTTGAACTTCTTGCCCGAACCGCACCAGCATGGCTCGTTACGGCCCAGCTTCTGGTCGTTGCGCACCGGCGCTGCGGCCACGGCCACTTCGGCGCCCTCCTCGTTCAGCGCTTCGCTTTCAAGGCCTGGCGCGGCAGCATGCTGGAACTGCATGCGGCTGGCCAGCTCTTCGGCTTCGCGGCGCAGGCGGGCTTCTTCTTCGATCGGGTCTTCGCGGCGCACCTGAACGTGCGACAACACGCGGATGGTGTCGCGCTTGATCGACTCGAGCAGCTCCTGGAACAAGGTGAACGACTCGCGCTTGTACTCCTGCTTCGGGTTCTTCTGCGCATAACCGCGCAGGTGAATGCCGTGGCGCAGGTGGTCCATGGTCGACAGGTGGTCTTTCCACAGGTCGTCCAGCACGCGCAGCAGAATCTGCTTCTCGAAGGTACGCAGGGCGTCGATGCCGGCCTGGTCTTCCTTCTCGGTGTAGGCGCTGGTGATCTCGCTCAGCAGCTTCTCGCGCAGGGTCTCTTCGTAGAGGTGGTCGTCCTCGTCGAGCCATTGCTGGATCGGCAGCTTCATGGCGAAATCGCTCGACAGCGAGGCTTCCAGGCCGGCCACGTCCCACTGCTCGGGCAGCGATTGCGGCGGGATGTGCTGGCTGATGGTAGCGTCCAGCACTTCCTTGCGGAATTCGGCGATGGTATCGCCAATGTTCTCAGCCGCCAGCAGGCTGTTGCGCATGTGGTAGATCACCTTGCGCTGCTCGTTGGCCACGTCATCGTATTCAAGCAACTGCTTGCGGATGTCGAAGTTGCGGCCCTCGACCTTGCGCTGGGCTTTTTCGATGGCGTTGGTGACCATGCGATGCTCGATCGCCTCGCCAGACTGCATGCCCAGCGCCTTCATGAAGTTCTTCACCCGGTCAGAGGCGAAGATGCGCATCAGGCTGTCTTCGAGCGACAGGTAGAAGCGGCTGGAGCCCGGGTCACCCTGACGGCCGGAACGACCACGCAGCTGGTTGTCGATACGGCGCGACTCGTGACGCTCGGAAGCGATCACGTGCAGGCCGCCCGACTCGATCACCTGCTGGTGACGCTTCTGCCAGTCGGCCTTGATCTGGGCGATCTGCTCAGGGGTCGGGTTGTCCAGAACGGCCACTTCGGCCTCCCAGTTACCGCCCAGCAGAATGTCGGTACCACGGCCGGCCATGTTGGTGGCGATGGTCAACGCGCCTGGCGCACCGGCCTGGGCGATGATCTCGGCTTCCTTCTCGTGGTACTTGGCGTTGAGCACCTTGTGCTCGATGCCTTCCTTCAGCAGAAGGTTGGACATGTGCTCGGAGGTCTCGATGGTGGCGGTACCCACCAGCACCGGACGGCCCTGGGTCATGCTCTCTTTGATGTCGGCAATGATCGCGGCGTATTTCTCGTCGGCGGTCAGGTACACCAGGTCGTTGAAGTCCTTACGCGCCAACGGCTTGTTCGGCGGGATCACCATCACGTTGAGGCCGTAGATCGACTGGAACTCGAACGCTTCGGTGTCGGCGGTACCGGTCATGCCGGACAGCTTGGTGTAAAGACGGAAGTAGTTCTGGAAGGTGGTCGACGCCAGGGTCTGGCTCTCGGCCTGAATGTTCAGGTTTTCTTTGGCCTCGATGGCCTGGTGCAGGCCTTCGGACAGGCGACGGCCAGGCATGGTACGGCCGGTGTGCTCGTCGATCAGCAGGACTTGGCCATCCTGGACGATGTACTCGACGTTACGGTGGAACAGTTTGTGCGCGCGCAGGCCGGCGTAGACGTGGGTCAGCAGGCCCAGGTTGTGCGCCGAGTAGAGGCTCTCGCCTTCGGCCAGCAGGCCAGCCTGGGTGAGCATCTCTTCGATGAACTGGTGACCGGCTTCGTTGAGTTCGACCTGGCGGCTCTTCTCATCGATGGTGAAGTGGCCTTCCTGGGTGACCTGGCCTTCGACTTCTTCGATGTGCTGGGTCAGGCGTGGGATCAGGCGGTTGATCTCGATGTACAGCTTGGAGCTGTCCTCGGCCTGACCAGAGATGATCAGCGGGGTACGGGCTTCGTCGATGAGGATCGAGTCGACTTCGTCGATCACCGCGAAGTTGAGTTCACGCTGGAACTTCTCTTCCTGGCTGAACGCCATGTTGTCGCGCAGGTAGTCGAAACCGAATTCGTTGTTGGTGCCGTAGGTGATGTCGGAGGCGTAGGCAGCGCGCTTTTCTTCCGGCGGCTGGAAGGCCGAGACGATGCCCACGGACAGGCCGAGGAACTCGTACAGCGGGCGCATCCAGTTGGCGTCACGGCGGGCCAGGTAGTCGTTGACGGTGACCACGTGCACGCCTTTGCCGGACAATGCGTTGAGGTAGACGGCCAGGGTACCGACCAAGGTCTTGCCTTCACCGGTGCGCATTTCTGCGATCATGCCCTCGTGCAGGGTCATGCCGCCGATCAGCTGCACGTCGAAGTGGCGCATGCCCATGACGCGCTTGCCGGCCTCACGGGCGACAGCGAAGGCTTCGGGCAGCAATTGGTCCAGTGTCTCGCCTTTGGCCAAGCGCTCCTTGAACTCTGCGGTCTTGCCCCGCAGTTGCTCATCGGAGAGGGCCACCATCTTCTCTTCGAAGGCATTGACGATAGTCACCGTCTTGAGCATGCGTTTGACTTCACGCTCATTCTTGCTTCCAAAAAGTTTCTTTAACAAAGGCGCAAACATATCGGCAGGATCTTCCACACGTAGGGATGGAGGGCGGCCCCATGAGTCGCCCGTGCAGCCCTGAGGCCGCATGCGAACGAGCATTCTACCCGGAAACGATGGTGAGGAAAGTGGTGGATTTCCACGATGCTGATACAGCGTTTTGGCAGGGGCGTTTCTTAGATAGGGTCATTTTCCCTGAGTTCAAGGCTCAGCAAGATGAAACGTATCGAGAATGAGTCTTACCTTGCGTGGTCTGTACCGGCGAAGAGGCCGGTGCAGGCAACAGAGGTGTTAAACTGCCGCTCTTGTAACCTCCTGCGACCACCATGGCCTACAAACCCTCCCCTGCCCAGCTACCGTCCGCCCTGCTGCGCCAGGTGCGCCCGCTGCGCCTGCTGCTGAACCAGGCCGAACGCCTGGAACACCTGCAGCGCCTGCTGGAAAGCCAGCTGCAACCGGCTGCCCGCGAGCACTGCCACGTGGCATCGTGGCGTGATGGCGTATTGTTGCTGGTGGTTACCGACGGCCATTGGGCTACTCGCTTGCGCTATCAGCAAAAGCGCCTCATGCGCGAATTGCAGGCCATGGAAGCGTTCGGCAACCTGCGGCGCATCTTGTACAAGGTGCAACCGCCATTGGTGCCTGCCAAGCGTGGCGGGCATGCTGCGGCGCTGTCGAGCAATGCCGCCGAAAGCCTTCGCGATACCGCCGAGGGGATTGCCGACCCGAAATTGCGCGCTGCCCTGGAACGCCTTGCCAGCCACGCCCGGGATAAAGGCTGAAATAAAAAAGGCCACCCGAAGGTGGCCTTAATGAACTAGAGAGTGTTCGAACTTACACGGCCGCAACAGGGCGCATGTACGAGATCGGTGCCGTGCTGGCATCTTCGAAAGTGACCACTTCCCAGGCATCGGTTTCAGCAATGAGCTTGCGCAACAGTTGGTTGTTCAGCGCGTGCCCGGACTTGTAGCCCTTGAACTCGCCGATCAGGCTGTTGCCCAGCAGGTAGAGGTCACCGATGGCGTCGAGAATCTTGTGCTTCACGAATTCGTCTTCATAGCGAAGACCGTCTTCGTTCAACACGCCTGTCTCGTCTACCACGATGGCGTTTTCCACACTGCCGCCCAACGCAAGGTTATGCTTGCGCAGGTACTCGATGTCCCGCATGAAACCGAAGGTGCGGGCACGGCTGACTTCTTTCACGAACGACGTGCTGGAAAAATCGACACTGGCGCTCTGGGTCCGGCCGCTGACGACCGGGTGATCGAAGTCGATCTCGAAGCTCACCTTGAACCCGTCGAAAGGCAGGAAGGTAGCGCGCTTGTCGCCCTCCTCCACTGTCACTTCGCGCAGGATGCGGATGAACTTCTTGGCTGCGTCCTGTTCTTCCAGGCCGGCAGACTGAATCAGGAATACAAAGGGTCCGGCGCTGCCATCCATGATCGGCACTTCCGAGGCGGAGAGCTCGACGTAGGCGTTATCGATGCCCAGGCCCGCCATGGCGGAGAGCAGGTGCTCGACCGTATCGACCTTGACGTCACCGTTGACCAACGTCGTCGACATGGTTGTCTCGCCAACGTTGGCCGCACGCGCTGCGATTTCGACCACAGGGTCGAGATCAGCGCGGCGGAAGACGATGCCGGTGTCAACAGGTGCAGGCTTGAGGGTCAGGTATACCTTCTCCCCGGAGTGCAGACCGACACCTGTGGCACGGATGGTATTCTTCAGGGTGCGTTGTTTAATCATGGCATTGGCCGCTTCAGCGCAAATTGCGAACAGGTATCAACAAAGGCTGGGGATGATAACAGACCCGACCTTTGCTGAATACCAATCACCTTTATACCCCTGATAAATTCCATTAATCAGCCTGACGACGCAGGAAAGCCGGGATATCAAGGTAGTCCAGGTCATCCTGAGGGTTGAGTTTAGCTGCCGCGGCGGCACCTGCATGGGCCTGGTTGCGCATTACAGTCGGGCGCTCCAGGTCACGGTAGTTGACCGCAGGCTGCTCCTGGCGAACCGGTGCCGGGTTGGAAGCCTCGTACGCCTGTTGAGCGGTCTGCAGGGTGTTGTCCACCACCTTGACCGGCTTCTCGATGCGTGCGCCCAGGCCAGTGGCGACCACGGTGACGTGCAGCTCATCGCGCATGTCTGGGTCGATCACGGTGCCGACCTTGACCATCGCGTGGTCAGAGGCGAAGGCTTCGATAATGCTACCTACGTCGGAGTACTCACCCAGCGACAGGTCAGGGCCGGCGGTGATGTTCACCAGGATGCCGCGGGCGCCCTGCAGGTTGACGTCTTCGAGCAACGGGTTGCGGATCGCCGCCTCGGTGGCTTCACGCGCACGGTTTGGGCCGCTGGCGCAGCCAGTACCCATCATCGCCATGCCCATCTCACCCATCACGGTACGCACGTCGGCGAAGTCGACGTTGATCATGCCAGGGCGCTTGATGATGTCGGAGATACCGCGCACGGCACCGGCCAGCACGTCGTCAGCCTTGGCAAAGGCGGACAGCAGGCTGGCATCCTTGCCCAGGATGGTCAGCAGCTTCTCGTTGGGGATGGTGATCAGCGAGTCGACGCTCTCGGCCAGCATGCGGATGCCTTCATCGGCGATCTGCATACGTTTGCGACCTTCGAACGGGAACGGACGGGTCACCACGGCGACGGTGAGAATGCCCATTTCCTTCGCCACTTCGGCGATGATCGGGGCTGCACCGGTACCGGTACCGCCACCCATGCCGGTGGTGATGAACACCATGTTGGTGCCCTGCAGCACCTCGGCGATGCGCTCACGGTCTTCCAGCGCGGCCTGACGGCCGACTTCTGGATTGGCACCTGCACCCAGGCCTTTGGTCACGCCAGTGCCCAATTGCAGGATGGTGCGCGCGCCGATGTTTTTCAGCGCCTGAGCATCCGTGTTGGCGCAGATGAATTCCACGCCTTCGATGCTGCTTTTGACCATGTGGTTGACGGCGTTGCCGCCACCACCGCCAACGCCGATCACTTTAATGACCGGACTTTGCGGGACGTTGTCTACGAGCTCGAACATTTTCCCTCTCCTTACAGTTCTCTAGTTGTTGCGCCTACCACTACTGCTTTGAAACTTAGAAATTGCCCTGGACCCACCGCTTGAAGCGCTCAAGCACTGGGGCCTTCGGTTCATCGCCATAGCTGTTGCTGCTGCTGTTGCTGTTACCGGTCAGGACCATGTCCTCGGACTGCTTCAGCAGGCCGTAGGTGAGCAGGCCCACGCCGGTGGAATAGATCGGGTTGCGCACCACGTCGCTCAGCCCCCGAACGCTGTGCGGTACGCCCAGGCGTACCGGCATGTGGAAGATTTCCTCGGCCAGTTCAACGGCGCCTTCCATCTTCGCGGTGCCGCCGGTCAGGACGATGCCGGCCGGCACCAGGTCCTCGTAGCCGCTACGGCGCAGTTCGGCCTGGATCAGGGTGAACAGCTCGTCGTAACGCGGCTCCACCACCTCGGCCAGGGCCTGGCGCGACAGCTCGCGCGGTGGGCGATCACCCACGCTCGGCACCTTGATGGTTTCGCCGGCGCCGGCCAGCTTGGCCAGTGCGCAGGCGTAGCGGATCTTGATTTCTTCGGCGTACTGGGTCGGAGTGCGCAGGGCCATGGCGATGTCGTTGGTCACCTGGTCGCCGGCAATCGGGATGACCGCGGTGTGGCGGATCGCGCCTTCGGTGAAGATGGCGATGTCGGTGGTACCGCCACCGATGTCCACCAGGCACACGCCGAGCTCTTTTTCGTCGTCGGTCAGCACCGAGTAGGCCGAAGCCAGCTGCTCAAGGATGATGTCGTCGATTTCCAGGCCGCAGCGGCGTACGCACTTCTCGATGTTCTGCGCCGCGTTGACCGCACAGGTGACCACGTGGACCTTGGCTTCCAGACGCACGCCGGACATGCCCAGCGGCTCGCGCACGCCTTCCTGGTTGTCGATCACGTAGTCCTGCGGCAGGGTGTGCAGCACGCGCTGATCGGCCGGGATGGCCACGGCCTGGGCGGCGTCGAGCACGCGCTCAAGGTCGGCAACGCTGACCTCACGGTCGCGAATGGCGACAATGCCGTGGGAGTTCAGGCTGCGGATATGGTTGCCCGCCACGCCGACGAAGGCCGAGTGGATGCGGCAGCCCGCCATCAGCTGCGCTTCTTCTACCGCGCGCTGGATCGACTGCACGGTCGACTCGATGTTCACCACCACGCCCTTCTTCAGGCCGCGGGACGGATGGGTACCGATCCCGACGATCTCCAGGGTGCCGTCTTCGCCCACTTCGCCGACCAGCGCCACCACCTTGGAGGTGCCAATGTCCAGCCCGACGATCATTTTGCCGCTATGCGCGTTTGCCATGGTCCTGCCTCTCTCTAATTCTTCGCAACGGCGGGTTGGGCCGTCGTCGGTGCAATCGGTTCCCGCCAACCAACGGCAAGTCCGTTGGCGTATCGCAGATCGATGCGGGCGATGTTGGTGATCTGCTCTTTAAGCGTCTTGTCGTAAATGGCAATGAAACGGCGCATCTTCTCCACCAGATGGTCGCGCCCCAACAGCAGTTCGATGCCTGGCCCGGTGCTGCCCGCACCGGTGGTCAGGAACCAGCTGCCTCGCTCGCGCAGTTCCAGGCGAGCGATGGAAAAGCCCATGGGGCGCAGCATCTGGCTCAATACCTGATACTGCTGCATGACTTGTTGCTGAGCACGCTGCGGCCCAAACAGCTGCGGCAGGTGCTCATAGTTGGCCAGCTCACGCGGGGTAAAGGCCTGGCCCTGGTTATTGAGCAAGGCTTCATCACCCCAGCGTGCCACTGGCAGCTGTTCTTCCAGGCGGATCACCACCTCGTCCGGCCACACGCGCCGCACCTCGGCGTGGGCGATCCACGGCATCTGCTCGAGCTCTGCGCGCATCGCCGGCAGGTCGACACTGAAGAAGCTCGCCGCCATGAACGGGGCGATCCGCTGCTGCACCGCCTGCTGGCTGATGTAGCTGAGGTCGCCCTGCACCGCGATCTTGGTGATCGGCCGGTCGGCGTAGGGCATCAGGCGAATGGCACCTTCATAGGCGCCGAAGCCTGCTGCCACCAGCAGCACCGGCCAAAGCAGGCGCTTGAGTCCACTGAAGTTGGCCTTGGGCAGGCGCGCCGACATGGGCTCTTTGGCCACCATTCGACTGGCACCACGCGGCACCGGCTTGTTACGGCCGGTGGCGGGTTGCTGATGACGTAACATCGCGCCTTGCATGGCTGTTAACCTCGCGTCTCGACGCTGGCGGCCAGGATTGCCAGCACCAATTGCTGGAAGTCCAAGCCGGCCGCGCGGGCCGCCATGGGCACCAGGCTATGATCAGTCATGCCGGGTGCGGTGTTGACTTCGAGCAGCCAGAACCGGCCCTGCTCGTCCTGCATCACATCCAACCGCCCCCAGCCTTCGATGCCGATGGCATCGCAGGCGCGCGCGGTCAGGTCGATGAGTTCCTGTTCCTTGACGCTGTCCAGGCCGCACGGGATGCGGTACTGGGTATCGTTGGCGATGTACTTGGCGTCGTAGTCGTAGAACACGTGCGGCGTACCCAGGGCGATCGGCGGCAGCACCTGGCCGCGCAGTACCGCGATGGTGAACTCCGGCCCGTGGATCCACTGCTCCACCAGTACCTGGGAATCGTATTTGGCGGCGTCCTGCCAGGCGGCGACCAGTTCCTGCTCGCTGTTCACCTTGGCCATGCCGATGCTAGAGCCTTCATGGGCGGGTTTGACGATAAGCGGGAAGCCCAGTTCCGTACTGGCCTTCAAACAATCGCTTTCGCTGGCCAATACCGCGTGGCGCGGGGTCGGAATGCCCAGGCTCTGCCACACCTGCTTGGTGCGCAGTTTGTCCATGGCCAGGGCCGACGCGAGGATGCCGCTGCCGGTGTAAGGGATGCCCAGGCACTCGAGCAGGCCTTGCATGCTGCCGTCTTCACCGCCACGGCCGTGGAGGATGATGAAGGCGCGGTCGATCTTCTCGTGTTGCAGGCGGTCGAGCAGGTCGTCGCCCACATCGATGGCAACCACGTCGACACCGGCGCGGGTCAAGGCGTCGATCACGGCGGCGCCGGACTTGAGCGAGACTTCACGCTCGGCACTCTTGCCGCCGTACAGCACGGCGACGCGGCCGAACGCCTTGACGTCCAGGGTCGAGTGCAGCTTGTCGTAGGCGCTGGTCATTTCGACTTCTCCTGCTTGGCGCCAGCGAACAGCGGGCTTTTCATCAATTGCGGGGCCAGGCCACCGACATCACCGGCACCCTGGCACAGCAGGATGTCGCCGGCACGCAGCAGCGGCTGGACCAGGGGCGCAAGCTCGGCGCCACGTTCGATGTAGATCGGGTCGAGCTTGCCGCGCTGGCGGATGCTGTGGCACAGCTGACGGCTGTCCGCACCCGGAATCGGCTCTTCACCGGCCGGGTAGACTTCCATCAGCAGCAGCACGTTGGCGTCGCCCAGCACTTGTACGAAGTCGTCGTACAGGTCGCGGGTGCGGCTGTAACGGTGCGGCTGGTAGACAATCACCAGGCGGCGGCTTGGCCAGCCCCCGCGCACGGCCTTGATCACCGCAGCCACTTCAGTCGGGTGGTGACCGTAATCGTCGACCAGCATCACGCTGCCGCCGTCGACCGGCAGCTCGCCGTAGACCTGGAAGCGTCGGCCAACGCCCTGGAAGCCGGACAGCCCCTGGACGATGGCCTCGTCGCTGATGCCTTCGTCAGAGGCGATGGCAATGGTTGCCAGGGCATTGAGCACGTTGTGGTTGCCGGGCATGTTCACCGACACCTCCAACGGCTCGCAGTCGCGGCGCAGCACGGTGAAGTGCGTCTGCATGCCCTGCTGGCGCACATTGATGGCGCGGATGTCGGCCTCTTCGCTGAAGCCGTAGGTGACCGTCGGGCGTTTGACCTGCGGCAGGATCTCGCGCACCACCGGGTCGTCCAGACACATCACTGCCAACCCATAGAACGGCAGGTTGTGCAGGAACTCGACGAAGGTTTTCTTCAGTTTGTTGAAGTCACCCTCATAGGTGGCCATGTGGTCGGCGTCGATGTTGGTGACCACGGCGACCATCGGTTGCAGGTGCAGGAAGCTGGCGTCGCTCTCGTCCGCTTCGGCGATCAGGTAGCGGCTGGTGCCCAGCTGGGCATTGGTGCCCGCTGCGGTCAGGCGCCCGCCGATGACGAACGTCGGGTCCAGGCCGCCAGCGGCGAACACCGAGGCCAGCAGGCTGGTGGTGGTGGTCTTGCCGTGCGTGCCGGCAACGGCCACGCCATGGCGGTAGCGCATCAGCTCGGCGAGCATCTCGGCACGCGGCACCACCGGAATACGACGTTCCAGGGCAGTGGCGACTTCCGGGTTGGCCGGGTTGATGGCGCTGGACACGACCAGTACGTCGGCGTTGGCAGCGTTTTCGGCACGGTGGCCAACGAAGATCTCTGCGCCGAACGACTCCAGCCGCTCGGTAACCGGCGAGGCCTTGAGGTCGGAACCGGACACTTCATAGCCCAGGTTCAGCAGTACTTCGGCGATGCCGCACATGCCCACTCCGCCGATACCGACGAAGTGGATGCGACGGATGCGGCCCATTTTTGGCTGCGGCATGGCTTTCTGGCTTTCAACCATGGGCCACCTCCAGGCAGATATCGACCACGGTGCTGGTTGCGGCAGGTTTGGCCAGGCGCCGTGCGGTGCCAGCCATGGTGTTGAGTTTCTCGGGTTGCATCAGCACCTCGTTCAGGCGTTCAGCGAGCTGCGCTGCGCCAGTTGTCGCTTGTGGCATCAGGAAGGCAGCGCCTTCCCGAGCCAGATAGTGGGCGTTGTGGGTCTGGTGATCGTCGATCGCATGGGGCAACGGCACCAGCATCGAAGGCAGGCCCGCCGCCGCGAGTTCGCTGACGGTCAGGGCACCGGCCCGGCACACCACGATGTCGGCCCAGCCATAAGCTTGGGCCATGTCCTTGATGAAAGGCTCTACCTGAGCCTCGACGCCCGCCTCGTGATAACGCTCGGCGGTGATCGGCGCGTGTTGCTTGCCAGCCTGGTGGAACACCTCTGGCCGCAGTGTTGCAGGCACTTCAGACAGGGCCTTAGGCAACAATTTGTTCAATGGTTCCGCACCCAGGCTGCCCCCGAGCACAAGCAGGCGTGCACGGCGTTCGGCCAAGGGTGCGCGTTGCGCGTCCATGAACAGCTCCGGGCGCACCGGGTTGCCGGTGGTGCGGCGTTTTTCGCTGGCCGCGAAGGTGTTCGGGAAAGCTTCGCAGACGCGTGCCGAGAGTGGCACCAGCAACCGATTGGCGGTACCCGCGCGCGCATTCTGTTCGTGAATGACCAGCGGCACACCGCACAGCCGCGCGGCCACACCGCCCGGCCCGGTCACGTAGCCGCCGAAGCCCAGCACGCACACAGGCTTGAGCTGACGAATGATGCGCCGTGCCTGCAGCACCGCCTTGACCAGGGTGAACGGCGCCTTGAGCAGCGACAGCTTGCCCTTGCCGCGCAGGCCGCTGACCTGGATGAGGTGCAACGGCAGACCGGCCTGGGGCACCAGTTCGTTCTCGATGCCTTTCGGCGTGCCCAGCCAGTGCACGTTGTAACCCCGTGCCTGGAATTCCCGGGCGCAGGCCAGGGCCGGGAACACGTGGCCCCCGGTACCGCCTGCCATGATCAGTACGTTTTTGCCGTCAGCGGCCATGACTGGTCTCCTCGGCAAAATCGCTTTCGTTGAATTCGTGTTCCTCGCTGCCCAGGTGCGTGCGGCTCTCCCACTCGATACGCAGCAGCAAGCCCACGCAGGCGCAACAGATCACCAGCGAGCTGCCCCCGTAACTGAGGAACGGCAAGGTCAGGCCCTTGGTCGGCAGCAGGCCGACGTTCACGCCGATATTGATCAGGAACTGGCCGATCCACAGGAAGGCCAGGCCGAATGCCATGTAGGCGGCGAAGAACTGCTTGGCCTTTTCGGCCCACAGGCCGATGTACAGGGCGCGCACGGTGACGAAAACGAACAGTGCGATGGTGACCAGCGAGCCGACCACGCCGAGCTCTTCAGCCAGCACCGAGAACACGAAGTCAGTGTGCGCCTCGGGCAGGTAGAACTGCTTCTGTACGCTGTTGCCCAGGCCAACGCCCAGCCACTCACCGCGGCCGAAAGCGATCAAGGCCTGGGTCAACTGGTAGCCCGAGCCGAACTGGTCGGACCAGGGGTCGGTAAAGGTGATCAAACGTGCCATCCGGTACGGCTGGGCCTGCACCAGGACAAACACCGCGACCACCGCCAGCACCACCATCAAACTGAAGCGGAACAACCCCACCCCGCCGAGGAACAACATGGCCGCCGCAGCGCCCATCATCACCACGGTGGCACCGAAGTCCGGCTCCATCAGCAGCAGGCCAGCCATCGGCAGCAGTACGATGAACGGTTTGAAGAAGCCCATCCAGCTCTCGCGCACCTCGGTCTGCCGGCGCACCAAGTAGCCGGCCAGGTAGATGACCACGAAGACTTTGGCGATCTCCGACGGCTGCACGTTGAAGAAGCTGAAACCGATCCAGCGCATGGAACCGTTCACTTCCCGGCCGATACCCGGCACCAGCACCAGCACCAGCAGGCCGAAAGCGCCCAGCAGCATCATGAAGCCCATGCGCTGCCAGGTGGCAATCGGCACCAGCATGGTGGCGCCGCAGGCGACCAGGCCGATGACCACGTACACCAGGTGACGGAACATGTGGTAAAGCGGGTTACCCGACTGCACCGCGGCCACTTCCGAGGACGCCGAGGTGATCATCACCAGGCCCAGGCCCAGCAATGCCAGGCAGCCGGCAAGCATGGCGAAGTCGAGGTCGATGCCACGGCCGCTGATCAGCGGCGACGGGTACGGCTTGAAGATGCCGAAGATCATGCCAGCCCTCCCGCCGCTTGGGCGAACAGGCGCCCGCGTTCTTCAAAGTTCTTGAACATGTCGAGGCTGGCGCAGGCCGGCGACAACAGCACGGCATCACCCGGCTGAGCCAGGGCGGCGCACTGCTCGACGGCCTCTTCCAGGGTCTTGACCCGCACGTGCGGTACACCTTCGCCCAACGCTTCGGCGAGGCGCTCGGCATCACGGCCCAACAGCACCACCGCACGGCAGAAGCGCGCCACTGGCTCACGCAGCGCGGCAAAGTCAGCACCTTTGCCGTCACCGCCGGCGATCAACACCAGCTTGCCGGCGATATCCGCGCCCAGGCCTTCGATGGCCGCCAGCGCAGCACCGACGTTGGTGGCCTTGGAGTCGTCGTACCAATTGACACCATTGCGCTCGCGCACCCACTGGCAACGATGGGCCAGGCCACCAAACTCGCGCAGGGCGTCGAGCATCGGTGCAAACGGCAAGCCTGCGGCATGGCCGAGGGCCAGGGCTGCGAGGGCGTTGCTGTGGTTGTGCGAACCGCGAATTTTCAGTTCGCGCACGGGCATCAGGTTCTGGAATTCGAAGGCCAGGTACTTCTCGCCATCGACCTCACGCAGGCCGAAGGCCTTGAAGTCCGGTTGGTTCAGGCCAAAGCTCCAGCACGGCCGGCCTTCGACCGGCAATGGCCGGCTCAGCGCGTCCTGGCGGTTTACCACCACCTGATGAGCGCCCCGGAAGATGCGGTGCTTGGCCAGGTGATAAGCCGGCAGGCCGCTGTAGCGGTCCATGTGGTCTTCGCTGATGTTCAGCACGGTGGCGACTTCGGCGTTGAGCTGGTCTGTGGTTTCCAGCTGGAAGCTGGACAGCTCCAGCACATACAGCTCCACCTCATCGCTCAGCAGGTCCAGGGCTGGCGTGCCGAGGTTACCGCCCACGGCCACGCGCTTGCCCGCCTTGGCAGCCATTTCGCCGACCAGGGTGGTGACTGTGCTTTTTGCGTTGGAGCCGCTGATGGCGATGATTGGCGCTTTGGCATGGCGGGCGAACAGCTCGATGTCGCCCGACAGGGCCACACCCCGTGCCGCAGCCTGTTGCAGCGCCGGGGTGGACAAGGCCAGGCCCGGGCTCACGTACAGTTCGTTGGCGCGGCACAGGAAGTCCACGTCCAGCTCGCCACAGCGCACTTCCACCTGCGGGTAATCACGGCGCAGGGTGTCCAGTTCCGGCGGTTGCTCGCGGGTGTCGGCGACCGCAAAGGCAATGCCCCGGCTCGCCAGGAAGCGAACCAGGGACATGCCGCTCTTGCCGAGGCCGACAACGATGCGGAATTGGTCGGAAGCGATCAGTGACACGCTCATCTACCTCAGTTTCAGGGTTGCAAGGCCGACCAGCACCAGAATCACGGTGATGATCCAGAAACGGACGATCACCCGTGGCTCAGGCCAGCCCTTGAGTTCAAAGTGGTGGTGGATCGGCGCCATGCGGAACACACGCTTGCCGGTCAACTTGAAGGAGGCGACCTGGATCACCACCGACAGGGTCTCCACCACGAAGATGCCGCCCATGATGAACAGGACGATTTCCTGGCGAACGATCACCGCGATGGTGCCCAGCGCGGCGCCAAGCGCCAGCGCGCCAACGTCACCCATGAAGACTTGCGCCGGGTAAGTGTTGAACCACAGGAAGCCCAGGCCAGCGCCGATCAATGCGCCGCAGAACACGATCAGTTCCCCCGAACCCGGCACATACGGGATCAGCAGGTACTCAGCGAATTTCACGTTACCCGACAGGTAGCAGAAGATGCCCAATGCACCGCCCACCATGACCGTTGGCATGATGGCCAGGCCGTCGAGGCCATCGGTGAGGTTGACCGCGTTGCTGGAGCCGACGATGACGAAGTAGGTCAGAACGATGAAGCCAACGCCCAGCGGGATGGTGACATCCTTGATGAACGGCAGGATCAGTGTGGTTTCGACGCTGGTCGGGGCGGTCTTGTAAAGGAAGACCGCAGCAGCCAGGCCAAACACCGACTGCCAGAAGTACTTCCAGCGGCTTGGCAAGCCACGGGAGTTCTTTTCGATCACCTTACGGTAGTCATCGACCCAGCCGATGGCGCCAAACGCCAGGGTGACGATCAGCACGACCCACACGTAGCGGTTGGACAGGTCAGCCCACAGCAGGGTGCTGACGGCGATAGCAGACAGGATCAGCGCGCCGCCCATGGTGGGGGTGCCGGATTTGGACAAGTGCGATTGCGGGCCGTCGTTACGGACAGCCTGACCGATCTGGCGGATCTGCAGGGTACGGATCATCCAAGGGCCCAGCCACAGCGCCAGTGACAACGCGGTCAGTACACCCAGGATCCCGCGCAGGGACAGGTACTGGAAGACCGCGAAGCCTTTATGGAACTGTTGCAGATACTCAGCCAACAGCAGCAGCATTAATGTTTCTCCCCGCTTGAACCACACAAAGCCGCCACGACGTTTTCCATCGCAGCGCTACGCGAGCCCTTGATCAAGATTGTGGTGTCGCTGGCATTTTCGGCGCTAACCGCGTCGATCAGCTCAGCTTGAGTAGCGAAATGACGGCCATTGGCGCCGAACGCCTTGACCGCATGTGTCATGTTGGTACCCACTGCGTACAGGGCGTCGACCTTGCCACGCGCGTAGTCACCCACCTGACGGTGGCCTTCTTCCGCCCATTGGCCCAATTCGCCGATATCCCCGAGCACCAGGACGGTGCGGCCGGAAAAGCCGGCGAGTATATCAATGGCCGCGCACATGGAGGTGGGATTTGCGTTGTAACTGTCGTCGATCACGCGCACACCGTTCGGCGCGATCTGCGCCACGGTGCGGCCCTTGACCGGTTGCACGGCGTTCAGCCCGGCGGCGATGCCGCTCAGGCTCAGACCGACGGCATGGGCAGCGGCGGCGGCGGCCAGCGCGTTGCTGACGTTGTGCTCGCCCAGCACGTTGAGTTGCACGTCTACAGCTTCACCGGCGCCATGCAGCTTGAACGACGGGCAACCACGCGCATCACGACCAATGTCGGTGGCATGGAAATCGGCGCTAGCGTTAGTGCGGGCGAAGCTGATGACCGTGTGCGCCCCTGCACGTGCCTTCCAGATACCAAAGGCCTTGTCGTCCAGGTTGAGGATGGCCGTGCCGCCCTCGCCCAGGCCTTCGAGGATCTCGCCCTTGGCCTCGACGATTTTCTCAGGGCCGCCAAACTCACCCACGTGGGCGGTGCCGGCGTTATTGATGATGACCACCTGGGGCTGGGTCAGGCCGACGGTGTAGCGGATTTCACCGATGCGCGAAGCACCGAGCTCGATCACCGCCGCGCTGTGCTCCGGGGCAATTTCCAGCAGGGTCAACGGGGCACCGAGGTCGTTGTTCAGGTTGCCGCGCGTGGCATGCACCAGGCCACGGGTGCGCAGGATGCTGGCCAGCATTTCCTTGACCGTGGTCTTGCCGCTGGAGCCGGTGATGGCTACGACAGGCTTGTCGAACGCAGCACGGTTCAGCGCCCCGAGCTGGCCCAGGGCCAGACGGCAGTCGGCGACCAGTAACTGCGGCAGGTCGACATCGGCAACTTCGCGCTCGACCAGCGCGGCAACGGCGCCCTTGGCTTTTACATCGGCCAGGTAATCATGGCCATCGAAGCGTGGCCCCGTCAGCGCGACGAACAACTGCCCGGCAGTGACGCTGCGGCTGTCGATGCTGACGCCGTCGAAGCTGGCGTCGGCGCTGACCAGGCGAGCACTCAGTGCTGTGGTCAGCTGGCTGAGTGTCATGGCTTTAAGCATGTGGAGCCTCCCAGGCTGCAAGTGCCTTCTCGGCTTCGACCAGATCGGAGAAATCGTGGCGCTCGCCGCGAATCTCCTGGTAATCCTCGTGCCCCTTGCCGGCCAGGACGATGACGTCATCGGCTGCGGCAGTGGCGATCAGGTGGGCGATGGCTTCGCCGCGGCCAGCGACGAACTCGACGCTGTCTGGCTTGGCAAAACCAGGGCGGATATCGTCGAAGATCCGCAGTGGGTCTTCACTGCGCGGGTTGTCATCGGTAACCAGCACGCGGTCAGCCAGGCGCTCGGCCACACCGGCCATCAGCGGGCGCTTGCCACGGTCACGGTCGCCACCGCAGCCGAACAGGCACAGCAGCTTGCCGTGCGCATGTGGGCGCAGGGCCTCGAGTACTTTTTCCAGGGCATCCGGGGTGTGGGCGTAATCGACCACCACCAGCGGTTTGTCGCCGCCACCCAAGCGCTGCATGCGGCCAACCGGCCCTTGCAACTGCGGGGTGACCTTGAGAATTTCGTCCAGCGAATAATCCAGTGCCAGCAGCGTGGCCACGGCCGCGAGCATGTTGCTCAGGTTGAAGCGGCCAAGCAGCTGGCTGCGCAAAGTACGCTCACCCTGGGCGGTCACGAGGATTGCGCGCACGCCATCGTCATCGAAGGTGGCTTCACGGCAATACAGCGACGCTTCCGGGTTTTCCAGGCTGTAGCTGAGCAGCCGTGTCTCGATATGATCGGCACTCGGACGGCGGGCATACGCCAGCGCCAGGCGGCGGCCAAAATCGTCGTCCAGGTTGACCACCTGGCAGCGCAGGCTACGCCAGGCGAACAGCTTGGCCTTCGCGGCCTCATAGGCCTCCATGCTGCCGTGGTAATCCAGATGATCACGGGACAGGTTGGTCATGACCGCGATATCGAATTCCAGCGCGGCGACGCGCCCCTGCTCCAGGGCATGCGAGGACACCTCCATCGCCACGGCCTTGGCACCGCCCTTTTTCAGGTCGTAGAGCGTCGACTGCACCGCGATTGGGTCTGGCGTGGTCAGGCGGCCGCTCTGCAGCTCACCGTAGAAGCCGGTACCCAGGGTGCCGATCAGGCCGCAACGCTGGCCCAGCACGTCAAGCGCTTGGGCCACCAGTTGCGTGACACTGGTCTTGCCGTTGGTGCCGGTAACCCCGACCAGGTTCAACTGGCGGCTCGGTTCGCCATAGAAGCGACCGGCGATATCCGACAGCTGGGCGATCAGGCCCTTGACCGGAATCAGCGGCACGTCGGTGATCGGCAGCACGGTAGCGCCCTGCTCTTCGTAGGCAACGGCGGCAGCACGACGGGCCAAGGCATCGGCGATATGGTCGCGGCCATCGACCTTGGCACCCGGCACGGCCAGGAACAGGTCACCCGGACGCACGGCGCGGCTGTCCAGGGTCAGCTCGCGGATCAGCGGATCGCGGCTGGCGTGGGCGAAAAGCTTGCTCAATGGCATTGTCATCATCCACGCCCTCCCTTGGCGGTAGCTGCAGTGACTTGTGGTTGTGCGGTGGGTGGCGGCGGCAGGTTGTCTGGCGGCACGTTCATCAAACGCAGGGTGCCCGACATGACCTTGCTGAACACAGGCGCCGAAACCAGACCACCGAAGTAGCCGCCCTTGCTCGGTTCATCGATGACCACGACGATGGCGTAACGCGGATCGCTCATCGGGCCGAAGCCTGCGAACAGCGAGCGGTAGGCGTTTTCGGTGTAACCCTTGGAACCGACGGTCGCCTTACGCGCCGTACCGGACTTGCCACCCACGTGATAGAACGGCACCTGCGCACGGAATACCCCGCGCGGCGCCTCGATCACCTGCTGCAGCATGCCTTGGACGGTTTCGGCGGTTTCTTTCGGAATCGCCTGAACAGCCTCGGGCGCCTTGTCCACCTTGAGGATCGACAGCGGCACCATCTTGCCGTCGTTGGCCAGCGCCGCGTAGGCATGCACCAGTTGCAGAGCAGTCACCGATACGCCATAGCCATAGGACAGGGTCGCGGTCTCGGCCTTGCGCCACTCACGGTGGTTAGGCAGGTTGCCCACCCGCTCGCCCGGGAAGCCCAGGCCGGTGTATTGCCCCAGGCCAACCTGGGACATGACCCGGTAGATGGCCTCGCCGCCGATGTCGAAAGCGATCTTGCTCATGCCGACGTTAGAGGAGTTGATCAGGATGCCGGTCAGGTCGAGGATCGGGCCCTCGCTGCGAGAAACGTCCTTGATGGTGTAGCGGCCGATCTGCAGGCTGCCCGGGTAAACCTCGACCTTGTCGGTGGTTTTCCAGCGCCCGCTCTGCAGCGCCGCACTCATGGAGATCGGCTTGACGGTCGAACCTGGCTCGAACACGTCGATGATCGCCCGGTTACGCATCGCGGCAGGGAACATGCTGCGGCGGTTGTTCGGGTTGTAGGTCGGCTGGTTGACCATGGCCAGGACTTCACCGGTCTTGACGTCCATGATCACCAGGCTGCCGGCCTTGGCTTCCTGTTCGGCAATGGCGTTGCGCAGTTCGCGGGTGGCCAGGTATTGCAGGCGCAGGTCTATCGACAACGCCAAGGTCTTACCGGCCTTGGCGTTTTTGGTGACCTGAATGTCCTTGATCAGCCGGCCGCGCCGGTCCTTGATCACCTGTCGCTTGCCCGGCACGCCGGCCAGCCATTCGTCGTAGGCCAGCTCTACCCCTTCACGCCCGTGGTCATCAAGGTCGGTAAAGCCGACCATGTGCGCGGTGACATCACCGGCCGGGTAGAAGCGGCGGAATTCTTCCAGGCCATACACGCCCGGCACTTTCAGGTCGAGCACCTGCTGGCCCTGCTCCGGGGTCAGCCCGCGGACCAGGTAGATGAATTCCTTGTTGGCCTGTTGGGTCAGGCGCTCGGTCAACTGCTGGGCGTTTTGCCCCAATGCAGCCGCCAGCTGCGGCCAACGGTCCTTGGCGGCCTGCATTTCCTTGGGGTTGGCCCACAGGGTGGTGACCGGCGTGCTGACCGCCAACGGCTCGCCGTTGCGGTCGGTGATCAGGCCACGGTGCGCAGGAATCGGAATATGCCGCAGGCTGCGGGCGTCACCCTGGCCCTTGAGGAAGTCACGGTCGACGACCTGCAGGTCGATGATGCGCCAGCAGATGGCACCCACCATCAGTGCCAGCAAACCGATCACTACCCGGAAGCGCCAGGGGTAGAGTGCGCCTTCGAGCTTCATCATGGCGCCACCATCCGCACTTCGTCAGCCGCAGGGACGCGCATTTTCAATTGCTCGGAAGCGAGGCTCTCGATACGGCTGTGGGCGGTCCAGGTGCTTTGCTCAAGGATCAAGCGCCCCCACTCAGCCTGGGCCTTGTCGCGCTCGCTCAATTCGCCGTACAGGGTATTGAGCAACTGACGGTTCCAGTGGGCGCTGTAGGACACGGCGATGGCCGAAACCAGGACACCGACGAACAGCAGAAGCATCAGGAAGCTTCCGCCTGGCAATGGCTTGGCAAACAGCCTGCTCACCGCAGCTTCTCCGCCACCCGCATCACGGCGCTGCGCGACCGCGGGTTGGCCTTGAGCTCAGCCTCGGACGCGAACTGCGCCTTGCCGATGAGCTTGATTTTCGGTTCAAAGACCTTGTGCTGTACCGGCAGGTTGCGCGGCAGGTTGTCTGCCTCGCCCTTGACCAGCTTGCGCATGAACAATTTGACGATGCGGTCTTCGAGCGAGTGGAAGCTGATGACCGCCAGGCGACCACCGATTTCCAGCGCATCAAGCGCGGCCTCCAGCCCAGCCTCAAGGTCACCCAACTCGTTGTTGACGTGGATGCGCAGGCCTTGGAAGGCGCGGGTGGCCGGGTTCTTGCCCTTTTCCCACGCCGGGTTGGCGACCTTGAGCACTTCGGCCAGGTCGGCAGTACGGGTGAAGGGCTGCTTTTCGCGGCGTTCCACGACGGCGCGCGCCATGCGCCCGGCAAAACGCTCCTCACCGTACTCTTTGAATACGCGGGCAATTTCTTCCACGGGTGCGGTAGCGATGAACTCGGCAGCGCTGATGCCCTGGTCAGGGTTCATGCGCATGTCCAGCGGGCCATCGTTGAGGAAACTGAAGCCGCGCTCAGGATCATCCAGCTGCGGCGAGGAAACGCCCAGGTCAAGCAGGATACCGCTGACCTTGCCAGCCAGGCCGCGTTCGGCCACTTCCGCGCCCAACTCGGCAAAGCTGCGCTGCACAATGACAAAGCGGCCGTCTTCGGCCGCCAGCGCTTGCCCTGTGGCAATCGCCTGTGGATCTTTGTCGAAGCCCAGCAGCCGCCCTTGCGGCCCGAGCTTGCTGAGGATCAGACGGCTGTGTCCGCCACGGCCAAAGGTGCCGTCCAGATAGCAACCGTCGGCGCGCAGGGCCAATGCCTCGACAGCTTCGTCGAGCAGGACGGTAATGTGGTTGAAGCCGCTATCTATGGTCACAGGATCAGGTCACGCAATTCGTCGGGCATGGCGCCCGGTTGTTGAATAGCTGCAAGGTCGGCTGCCGAAACCGCGTTCCAGGCATCCTCATCCCACAGCTGGAATTTGTTCAGTTGCCCCACCAGCATCGCCTTCTTGTCGAGCTTGGCGTACTCACGCAGGCGGGGCGGTACCAGGAAACGCCCACTGCCATCGAGCTCCAGGTCAACCGCATTACCGATCAGCAAACGCTGCAGGCGGCGGTTTTCCTCACGCAACGACGGCAAGGCACGCAACTTGGCTTCTATCTGTTCCCACTCATCGAGGGGGTAGACACACAAGCAGGGGTCTACAGCATCGATGGTCACGATCAGCTGACCATTGCAACGCGAATCGAGCTCGTCGCGGTACCGGCTCGGCATGGCGAGACGGCCTTTGGCATCGAGGCTGACGGCGTTGGCTCCGCGGAACACGGCTGCGATTCCCCACAATGGTAGCTTTTTTGTGCCAGAAAACCCACTTCATCCCACTTTCTGCCACTTGCGCACACTATAGGAATCCGCCCGCTGCACCGTCAAGGCACGTTCATAAGGAAAAGCCTTACAGGACCGAGATTTAGCGCGATAAAGGAATGTGGAAAGAGTTCAGGCGGGAAAAAAACACGAGAAAAATCAAACCCACGCAAGCGTATGGAGTTCGAAGTTAAAGTGATTTATTAAGAGTAAGATTTTTTCGGTATTACCAGAGCGCGCCTGCTATCGATTCAAGCAGGGAGGGAGAGGTGGAGAGTCGATCTGTAAGCCGGGTTT
Source organism: Pseudomonas sp. LAIL14HWK12:I7 (assembly GCF_000483465.1). Taxonomy (NCBI): domain Bacteria; kingdom Pseudomonadati; phylum Pseudomonadota; class Gammaproteobacteria; order Pseudomonadales; family Pseudomonadaceae; genus Pseudomonas; species Pseudomonas sp. LAIL14HWK12:I7. Next base: position 17,498 of record NZ_AXYZ01000009.1, on the reverse strand, counting down.
TGTCGAGGACAGTCATTCCTCTACGACGGCCATCACTGGACGCCTCTAGCAACCTACCCGGTTCCGACGCGGGCCACGCCTAATGGAACCCTATTTGGTCTTGCTCCGAGTGGGGTTTACCTAGCCACGAACTGTTGCCAGTCGCGCGGTGCGCTCTTACCGCACCTTTTCACCCTTACCGGCACCGAAGTGCTTAGGCGGTTATTTTCTGTGGCACTTTCCGTAGGCTCACGCCTCCCAGGCATTACCTGGCACTCTGCCCTATGGAGCCCGGACTTTCCTCCCCCTGCCGTTTCGCAACAAAAGCTGCGGAACAAAAGCAGGCAGCGACTGTCCAATCGACTCTCCGCTGACAAGGTTAACGGCAGCCGCGCTCAAGAACAAGCGATACCGTAAACTATATCAAATTGCCACTACTGTGCTTTCTGCTTTTCCAAGGCAAGTTGATACAACAGGTTCTTACGTACGCCGGTAATTTCCGCCGCAAGTGCCGCCGCCCGTTTGAGCGGCAACTCCGCTAACAGCAAGTCCAGCACACGCTGCGCCTCGACACTGATGGCCTGCTCGCCCTCAGGCGCACTCCAGCCGCCCACCAATACAACGCACTCTCCGCGCTGCTGATTGCTATCGGCCGCGACAAAAGCACGCAACTCGGCCAAGGGCAGCCCTTTGAGGGTTTCGAAGGTTTTGGTCAGCTCGCGCGCCAACAGCGCCGGGCGCTCAGCACCGAACACTGCCTCCATGTCTTCGAGGCACTCGAGGATGCGGTGAGGGGCCTCATAGAAGATCAACGTACGTGGCTCTTCCTTCACCTGCTCCAGCCGTGCCCGGCGCCCCGCCGTCTTCGCCGGCAAAAAACCTTCGAAGATGAAACGGTCGGAGGGCAGGCCCGCCGCAGAAAGCGCGGCGATCAACGCGCACGCACCGGGCACTGGCACCACATTCACACCCGCCGCCCGCGCCTGGCGCACCAGGTGGTAGCCAGGGTCGGAAATCAACGGCGTACCGGCGTCGGACACCAGCGCCACGTTGTCGCCGGCCAACAGTTTGGTCAGGAAACGCCCACCTTCGTCACGCTCATTGTGCTCATGGCAGGCCGCCAGCGGTGTGTCGATACCGAAATGCTGCAGCAGGCGGATCGAGTGGCGCGTGTCCTCGGCCGCGATCAGGGCGACATCCGCCAGCACCTTCAGCGCCCTGGCGCTCATGTCGTCGAGGTTGCCGATGGGCGTTGCGACCACATACAGCGTACCCACGGTGGATTTCGAAGCCCCTGCCACATCAGTCACTGCGCACACCTGTCTTTCGGATCAAAGGCGCCATTGTAGCCCGAGCGCCCGCAACAGGGCGCAAAGAACTTCGCAGGCGTTCACCGGCCAGCCGCCTATAGTGAAGGATCAGCATCAGCAACATCGCGCCCCGGCCAGTGCTTGGGTACAATTGCCGGCCAACTTGATCGAGTAACAGGACCTTTACATGATCGCTTGCCTGCGGCTGCTCTCAGCCCTCTGCCTCGCTACCCTGCTGGCAGCCTGCGCCAGCTCGCCCTCATCCAGCCTGGGCGAGCTGCCGCGCACTCCGGACGCCAGTATCGAGCAACTGCTCGAAAAGGCCGCCTCCAGCAAGTCCGCGGAAGACGCCGCCCTGCTGCGCCTGAGCGCCGCAGACCTTGCGTACAAGCAGAAGGACTACCCGCGCGCCGCACGCATTCTCGAGCAGGTCCCGATGGACACGCTCAAGCCCGCCCAGCAAGTGTTCGCCAGCACCCTTGGCGCCGAGCTGGCGATGAGCCGCAACCAGCCCAAAGCGGCGCTGAGCGCGCTGTCGCACCCCAGCCTGCAGCGCGTTGGCGAACTGCCGGTAGAACAGCAAGCACGCACCTACAGCGTCCACGCGGCCGCCCTTGAAGCCGATGGCCAGTCGCTGGCAGCGGCACAACAGCGCATCCTGCTCGCCCCGCTGCTCAGCGGCCAGGCCGCCAGCGCCAACAATGACGCCATCTGGGCACTGGTCGCCGCATTGCCGGCAGAGCAGTTGCAGCAGCCCGCCACCGACCCGGTCCTGGCCGGCTGGACCAGCCTGGCCCTGGCGGTGAAAACCGCCGGCACCCTGGAGCAACAGCAAGCCGCCATCGATGCCTGGCGCAAACAGCACCCGGACCACCCAGGCGCCCAGCAACTGCCGGTGGCACTGGTCAAGCTCAAGGAGCTGGCCAGCCAACCATTGACCAAGATCGCCCTGCTGCTGCCCCAGGAAGGGCCTTTGGCGGGTGTCGCCCGCGCGCTGCGCGATGGTTTCATGGCCGCTCACTTCCAGGCCCAGCAGTCGGGCCAACCGGCGCCAGCCGTGCAGGTATTCGACAGCTCGCGCATCACCTCGCTGGACGACTTCTACCGCCAGGCCCAGGCCGCTGGGGTGCAACTTGTAGTCGGCCCACTGGAAAAGCCCCTGGTGAAGAAGCTCGCTGCTAATCAGCAGTTGCCAATCACCACACTGGCACTGAACTACGCAGACGCCGGCCAAACAGCCCCGCCGCAACTCTTCCAGTTCGGCCTCGCCGCTGAAGACGAAGCCCGTGAAGTCTCGCGCCGCGCCCGCGCCGACGGCAAGGTACGTGCCGTTGCCTTGGTGCCAAGCGGTGAATGGGGCGACCGCGTGCTCGCCGCTTTCCGCAAAGACTGGGAAAGCAACGGCGGCACCCTGCTCGCCGCCGAGCGCATCGCTCAGCCGGTCGCCCTGGCCCAGCAAATTGCCGACCTGTTCCAACTGCGCCAAAGCGAAGGCCGCGCCAAGAGCCTGCAAAGCACGGTAGGCGGCAACATCGCCGCGCAGCCATCGCGCCGCCAGGACATTGACTTCATCTTCCTCGCCTCGACGCCGCAGCAGGCCCAGCAGATCAAGCCGACGCTGAACTTCCAGTACGCGGGCGACGTGCCGGTCTACGCCACCTCGAACCTGTACAGCGCCAGCGGTGACGTCAACCAGTACAACGACATGAACGGCATTCGCTTCTGCGAAACACCGTGGCTGCTCGACACCAGCAACAGCCTGCGCCAGCAAGTGGTCCAGCAATGGCCACAAGCAGCCGGCAGCCTCGGCCGCCTGTACGCCATGGGTGTGGATGCCTACAGCTTGGCACCCCGCCTGGGCCAGCTGAAAGCCCTGCCGGATAACCGCATCCAGGGCCTGTCCGGCAGCCTGAGCATGAACGCCAACCAGCGCATCGAACGTCAACTGCCGTGGGCCGAGTTCGCAGGTGGCCAGGTCAAGCGCCTGCCAGACACCGCCCGCTGATGCCCGACGCATCGCCTACCCAGGCCGGCCATGCAGCCGAAAACCAAGCCCTTGAGTACCTCCAAGGGCAAGGTTTGCAGCTGCTGACACGCAATTGGCGATGCAAAGGCGGTGAGCTTGATCTGGTCATGCTCGACGCCGATACAGTAGTATTCGTCGAAGTCCGCTACCGGCTGCACGCGAGCTTCGGTGGCGCCCTCGGCAGTATCGACGGGCGCAAGCAGAAACGGCTGGTGCTGGCTGCCAGCCTTTTCCTGCAGAAGGAATGCCGCTGGGCCACACACCCCTGCCGCTTCGACGTTGTCGCCCTGCAGGGCAGCCACCACGCAGGCAGACCGCTTCAATGGCTGAAAAACGCCTTCGAATGCTGAACCCACTTCATATTTTTTGCTCTATGTTTCGCGGGCTGGTCGTTGATGCGCGCAGCAAAGGCCACCGCCCCACTTAAGGTCACCAGATGGACATGCAATCCCGAATTCGCCGGCTGTTCCAGGCCAGCATCGATACCAAGCAACAGGCAATGGACATCCTGGCACCGCACATCGAGCAGGCCAGCCTGGTCATGGTCAATGCGCTTCTCAACGAGGGCAAGATGCTCGCCTGCGGCAACGGCGGCTCGGCCGGCGATGCCCAGCACTTCTCGTCAGAGCTGCTCAACCGCTTCGAGCGCGAGCGCCCGAGCCTGCCGGCCATCGCATTGACAACCGACAGCTCGACGCTGACCTCGATTGCCAATGACTACAGCTACAACGAAGTCTTTTCCAAACAGATTCGCGCCCTGGGCCAGCCCGGCGATGTGTTGCTGGCGATTTCCACCAGCGGCAACTCGGCCAACGTGATTCAAGCGATCCAGGCCGCACATGATCGCGAAATGATTGTCGTAGCATTGACTGGACGTGACGGTGGCGGCATGGCTTCGCTGCTGCTGCCCGAGGACGTGGAAATCCGCGTGCCCTCGACAGTCACCGCGCGTATCCAGGAAGTCCACCTGCTGGCGATCCACTGCCTGTGCGACCTGATCGACAGCCAACTGTTCGGGAGTGAAGAATGACCCCTATGCGCCTCGGCCTGATGGCCCTGACCCTGTGCCTGAGCGTTACCGGCTGCAGCTCGGTGCTGACCTCCACCCGCAATTCGCCAATCGAGGACGATCGCGGCACGCGCACCATTGGCAGCAAGATCGATGACTCGCTGATCGAAACCAAGGCTGCGGTGAATATTTCCAAGGCCAGCCCAGACCTGGACAAGGGCTCGCACATCGTTGTCAGCAGCTACAACGGTATTGTCCTGCTCGCCGGCCAAACCCCGCGCGCCGACCTCAAGAGCCTGGCCGAGCAGACTGCAGGCCAAGTGCAGCGCGTGAAGAAGGTGCACAACGAACTGCAGGTGATGCAGCCGTCCTCCATCCTCGCGCGCAACAACGACGCCTGGCTGACCACCAAGATCAAGACCCAGATGCTGACCGACAACGCCGTGCCAAGCTCGCGCATCAAGGTGATTACCGAAAACGGTATCGTCTACCTGCTCGGCCTGGTGACCCAGCAAGAGGCCAACGCCGCCACCGGCGTGGTCCAGAGCGTGTCGGGCGTGCAGAAGATCGTCAAGCTGTTCGAGTACATCGACTGATTCATTGGCCTGTTCCGATCTCATCGCCGGTAAGCCGGCTCTCGCAGGGTTCGTGGTTTACCTGTGGGAGCCGGCTTGCCGGCGATGAGGCGCATACAGGCCACCACAAAGCTTTACCCTTCAGAAATTCAGGAAACACCGCATGAAGAAGCTCCTGCTGCCTGCCCTGCTGATTGGCACCTTCGCCACCCTGGCCGGCTGCTCCCCCCCTAGCCTGATCACCCTGAACGACGGCCGCGAGTTCCAGGCCGTCGACGCGCCGCGCTACGAGAAGGCCACCGGCTTCTACGAGTTCCAGCAACTCGACGGCAAACGTACCCGCATCAACAAAGACCAGGTGCGCACCATCAGCGACCTGTAATCGAAGCTGCAAATAAAAAGGCGATCCGGTTGGATCGCCTTTTTTGTTACTTGACCACTTTGAGGCTCGGCCGGCCTGTCGGACGCGGCGGCTGGCCACCCCCTTCAGGTGGGCCGTCATCATCCGGCTCGACGTCGTCGTCTTCCAGCTCATCGCCTTCCAGCAACGACGGCTCCAGCTCGAAGACCATGCCCTGCCCGTTCTCACGGGCGTAGATACCGAGGATCGCACCAATCGGCACGAACAACGTGTGGGCGACGCCGCCGAAGCGGCCCTCGAAGCTCACCGCATCGTTATCCATGTGCAGGCTGCGCACGGCGCTCGGCGAGATATTCAGGACAATCTGACCATCACTGGCAAAACCTTGCGGCACCTGGACTGCCGGGAATTCGGCATTGACCAGCATATGGGGCGTGCAATCGTTGTCGACGATCCACTCGTACAGTGCTCGAACCAGATAGGGGCGACTGGAGTTCATCAACAGCTCCTTAAAGCTTGCGCATTTCACGTTCTACGGAGGACAGGCTCGCCATGAAAGGCTCGCGGGCGAACTGTCGCTCCATGTAATCCAGCAGCGGCTTGGCTTGCCGCGGCAATTCGATACCCATGACCGGCAAACGCCAGAGTATGGGCAATAGACAACAATCGACCAGGCTTTGCTCATCACTCATGAAGCAGGCGAACTCACCGAACAGCGGCGAGACACCGGTCAAGCTCTCTCGCAGCGCCTTGCGCGCCTCGGCCCGGGCAGCGTCAGTGCTGCGCGCGTCGAGCACGGTGTCCGCCAGGGCACACCAGTCGCGCTGAATGCGGTGTATGAGCAGGCGGCTGTTGCCACGCGCCACAGGGTACACCGGCATCAAGGGTGGATGCGGATAACGCTCTTCGAGGTATTCCATCACCACGGTCGACTCATACAACGCCAGGTCGCGGTCGACCAAGGTCGGCACGCTCCCATAGGGGTTCACCTCAACCAGCTTGGGCGGCAGACGGCCAGGATCGACGTCGACGATCTGCACGCTGATGCCTTTTTCGGCAAGAACGAGGCGTACCCGATGAGAATAGTGATCAGCGGGATCGGAATAGCAGGCTAACCTGTTGGTTGCGCCCATGTAGCGCCTCCTCGCACGAGATGCTCGTAAAACTCTAAATGAAAACGCGCCCGGGGTACCCTGGCAAATCTGCTAGGGCCCCCCGGGCGCGTTCAACTACCAGAAATTACTGCGTGATCAGTGCACGTCCTTCCAGTATTCACGCTTGAGCAAATAGGCGAATACGAAGAAGAAAGCCAGGTACAGCAACACATAGGTACCAATGCGCTGGCTTTCCAGTTTGACCGGGTTGGCCGAATAGGCCAGGAAGGTCACCAGGTTCTTGACCTTCTCGTCGAACTGCTCGGTCGTCAGGGTACCGGAATTCGGCGTGATGGTCAGCTGGTCGCACGCTTCATGGGTCAATGGGCTGCCCGTCAGCGGGTCAAACTGCTTCTTGCCATCGACCACACTCTGCACCTGCTTGCAGCCAACCACCTGGTTGCCCTGCAGGCCGACCAGTACGTTGGGCATGCCGACGTTAGGGAACACCTTGTTGTTCACCCCATAAGGACGCGACTTGTCCTCATAGAAGCTGCGCAGGTAGGTGTACAGCCAATCGGTACCCCGCACCCGGGCGACCAGGGTCAGGTCGGGTGGCGCGGCGCCGAACCAGGTCTTGGCATCGCTTGGCTTCATGCCGATGTTCATGTGGTCACCAATCTTGGCACCGGTGAACACTAGCTTTTCAAGCATCAGCTCGTGGGGGATACCCAGGTCATCGGCGACCCGCTCGTAGCGCTGGAACTTGGCGCTGTGGCAACCCATGCAATAGTTGGCAAAGGTACGCGCACCATCCTGCATGGCCGCTTTGTCGGTCAGGTCGATGTCGACCTTGTCCAGCTCCAGGCCGTGTTCCGCAGCGAAGGAAAAGGCAGGCATCACTGCCAGCAAAAATACTGCAATCAACTTTTTCATCAGCCAGTCACCCTTTCCGGAACCGGTTTGGTCTTCTCGAGCCTTGTGTAGAACGGCATCAGCAGGAAGTAGGCGAAGTACAGCACCGTGCACACCTGCGACAGCAAGGTGCGCCCTGGTGTCGGTGCCAGCACGCCCAATATGCCGAGGATGACGAAGGCCACGCAGAACACCAGCAGGAAGAGCTTGCTGATCCAGCCTTTGTAACGCATGGAGCGCACCGGGCTGCGGTCGAGCCAAGGCAACACGAACAGCACGGCGATGGCGGCACCCATGGCGATCACACCCATGAGCTTGTCAGGCACCGCACGCAAGATCGCGTAGAACGGCGTGAAGTACCACACCGGCGCAATGTGCTCAGGCGTCTTGAAGGCGTTCGCCTGCTCGAAGTTCGGTTTCTCCAGGAAGTAACCGCCCATTTCCGGGAAGAAGAACACCACGGCGCAGAACACGAAGAGGAACACGACCACGCCGACAATGTCCTTGACGGTGTAGTACGGGTGGAACGGAATGCCGTCCAGCGGGATACCGTTTTCGTCCTTTTTCTTCTTGATGTCGACGCCATCGGGGTTGTTCGAACCCACTTCATGCAAGGCCAGGATGTGCAGCACCACCAGGCCCAGGATGACGATCGGCAGGGCTACCACATGCAGGGCGAAGAAGCGGTTCAGGGTAATACCGGAAATCAGGTAGTCACCACGAATCCACTGGGTGAGGTCGTCGCCGATCACTGGAATCGCACCGAACAGCGAGATGATCACCTGGGCCCCCCAGTACGACATCTGCCCCCAAGGCAGCAGGTAGCCCATGAAGGCCTCTGCCATCAGCGCCAGGTAGATCAGCATGCCGAACAGCCAGACCAGCTCACGTGGCTTCTGGTAGGAGCCGTAGAGCAGCCCGCGGAACATGTGCAGGTAGACCACGATGAAGAACGCCGACGCGCCGGTGGAGTGCAGGTAGCGCAGGATCCAGCCGTATTCCACGTCACGCATGATGTACTCGACCGAGGCGAAGGCCTCTTCTGCCGAGGGCGTGAAGCTCATGGTCAGCCACACACCGGTGACGATCTGGTTGACCAACACCAGCAACGCCAGGGAGCCGAAGAAATACAGGAAGTTGAAGTTCTTGGGCGCGTAATACTTGCTCAGGTGGTCTTCCCACATCTTGGTGGCGGGGAAGCGCGCATCAATCCAGTCCATGAACTTGCTCATCATGCGTTCTCCTGATCGACGCCGATGACAATGATGTCGTCCGACTCATACGAGTGCGGCGGCACTGGCAGGTTGAGAGGCGCCGGCTGCGACTTGTAGACACGGCCAGCCAGGTCGTAGTGGGAACCGTGGCACGGGCAGAAATAGCCCCCTACCCACTTTGGCCCCAGGTCGGCGGGCGCCACTTCAGGGCGGAACGTCGGCGAGCAGCCCAGGTGGGTGCACAGGCCTACGAGAATGAGTATTTCCGGCTTGATCGAGCGCACCTGCGGGTCGACGTAGGTGGGTTGCACCGAGGCCTTCGACTCGGGGTCGGACAGGTCTGCGGTAATTTTCTTGAGGTTCCCGAGGATCTCCTCCGTTCGCCGTACGATGAACACAGGCTGGCCACGCCACTCGGCCACCATCTGCTGCCCGGCCTCGACCTTGGCGATATTCACCTTCACCGGTGCACCCGCGGCTTTCGCCTTGGCACTGGGAAACCATGACCCCACGAACGGTACCGCAGCCCCCACTGCCCCCGCTGCCCCGACCACAGAGGTCGCGGCTACGAGGAAGCGGCGCCGGCCTGCGTTGACGCCGTCATTGCTCATTCAGTCCTCTCCCATCAGCTTGCTTGGCCTGTTGGATCAGGCCTGTACTTAGGTAATGTCTGTGGCACTAAAAATTGGCCGCCATGGTAAGAAACAAATCCACACACTGACAAGGTGATTACCCGGTTGCGGGCTACAACCCTCGCTTTGCTTGATCTGCGTCTATGCGGTAAGCCGTCACGGACATGCTGACAGGTTAGTTCAAGACATAAAAAAAGCCCGGTTCCAAAGGAACCGGGCTTTTTCGACTGCCGAAGCGAAATTAACGCTTGGAGTACTGAGGACGCTTACGCGCTTTACGCAGACCCACTTTCTTACGCTCAACTTCACGAGCGTCGCGGGTGACGTAGCCAGCACGACGCAGAGCGCCACGCAGGGTTTCGTCGTATTCCATCAGAGCGCGGGTGATACCGTGACGGATCGCACCGGCTTGACCGCTGACACCACCACCAGCAACGGTGACGTAGATGTCGAACTTCTCAACGGTCTCGGTCAGTTCCAGCGGCTGGCGAACAACCATGCGAGCGGTTTCGCGGCCGAAGAACACGTCCAGAGAACGGTTGTTGATGGAAATGTTACCAGTACCCGGACGCAGGAAAACGCGAGCGGTTGCGGTCTTGCGACGGCCAGTGCCGTAATTTTGAGTCGCCGACATAATGAACTATCCCGTTAGATCTTCAGTTCTTGAGGCTGCTGAGCAGTGTGTGGGTGAGCAGCACCCGCGTACACTTTCAGCTTACGGTACATGTCGCGACCCAGCGGGTTCTTCGGCAGCATGCCTTTGACCGCGGTTTCGATAACACGCTCAGGGGCCTTGGCGATCAACTTCTCGAAGTTGATTTCCTTGATACCGCCTGGGAAGCCGGAGTGGGAGTAGTACATTTTGTCGGAAGACTTGGCGCCAGTTACACGGATTTGCTCGGCGTTGATGACGACGATGTAGTCGCCGGTGTCAACGTGAGGGGTGTATTCTGGTTTGTGTTTGCCACGCAGACGGCTAGCGATTTCGGTAGCCAGACGACCCAGGGTCTGGCCAGCGGCGTCGACTACGAACCACTCGCGCTTTACTGTTTCCGGTTTAGCAGTAAAAGTTTTCATTCTCTAAAGCCTCAGAGGCCGCCCAGCGAAAAATAGACGGCGAATCTTACTGGATAGTGCACAGCTTGCCAAGGGCAAGCGCGCAGCCGAACACAGACGCTTTTGGGGGCTCGGGTCGGGCACGCCAATGTTCGACGGGGTTCTTCCTGCGTGGTGGTGCATCACTTCCGCCACACGGAGAGGTGCCGAATTATCCAGATTGCGCGAAAAATTTCAACCTGCTTTTATGGGCTTCTTTACCAAGGAGAGTTTTCCCGATGGAATACCGCCAGCTCGGCCGTACCGATCTCAACGTCAGCGCCCTGTGCCTGGGCACCATGACCTGGGGCGAACAGAACGTTCAGGACGAGGCCTTCAAGCAGATTGCGATGGCCAAGGCCGCCGGGGTCAACTTCATCGACACCGCCGAAATGTACCCGGTGCCACCGCGCCCAGAGACCTATGCCGCCACCGAGCGCATCATCGGCAACTGGTTCCGCGAGCAGGGTGATCGCGACGACTGGATCCTGGCCAGCAAGGTCGCAGGCCCCGGCAACGGCATCAGCCACATCCGTGATGGCCAGCTCAAGCACAACCGCCAGCACATCGTCGCGGCGCTGGACGAAAGCCTGAAACGCCTGCAAACCGACCGCATCGACCTGTACCAGCTGCACTGGCCGGAGCGCAGCACCAACTTCTTCGGCAAGCTGGGCTATCAGCACCTGCCACAGGACCACTTCACCCCACTGGAAGAGACCCTCGAAGTGCTCGACGAGCAGGTGCGCGCGGGCAAGATCCGCCACATTGGCCTGTCCAACGAAACGCCGTGGGGCACCATGAAGTTCCTGCAACTGGCAGAAGCCCGCGGCTGGCCGCGCGCGGTGTCGATCCAGAACCCGTACAACCTGCTCAACCGCAGTTTCGAGGTGGGCCTGGCGGAAATCGCCATCCGTGAGCAATGCGGGCTGCTGGCTTATTCGCCGCTGGCCTTTGGCATGCTGTCGGGCAAATACGAGAACGGCGCCCGGCCAGAAAAAGGCCGCCTGACGCTGTTCAGCCGCTTCGCCCGCTACTCCAACCCGCAGACCGTGGCGGCCTGCAGCCGCTATGTGCAACTGGCCCAGGCACATGGGCTGGACCCGGCGCAGATGGCCCTGGCGTTCGTCACACGCCAGCCGTTCGTGACCAGCAACATTATCGGTGCGACTAGCGTCGAACAGCTCGAGAGCAACCTGGCGAGCCTGGACCTGAAGCTGAGCGATGAGCTGCTGGCGGCGATCGAGGCGATTCATCAGGACCAGCCTAACCCGGCGCCCTGAACCCAGTGCAACGCTGTCCCTTTCGCGGGTGAACTCGCGAAAGGGACCGTGCAATTCTGCGGGGTAGACACAATCGCCAAAAAATAAGACGATCCAGCCGGTGATTGACCACTCTACCCTATAAGAACAATGACAATGATGTTTACCCAACCCTCCGCGTCGCTGCGGCGCGTCAGCATCCTGGCCATTGACAAGGTGTTCGCTTCGACCTTGATGCAAGCCAAGGATTTCTTCCACCTCGCCAGCCTGCGGTACAGCAAGCAATTGGGCCTGGGCCTGCAGCCCATGTTCGAAATTGGCCTGGTGAGCCCAGACGGCCAGCCCGTGGACAGCTTCAGTAATGTCCAGCTGCCGGTAGACGGCGGCCTGAACGATGCCGATATCATCATCCTCCCAGCGTTCTGGGACGACTTCGACAACCTCATGCAGCGTTATCCACAGGTGTTGCCGTGGCTGCGTGAGCAACATGCCCGTGGCGCCGTGCTGTGCGCTGAAGCCTCTGGCGTGTTCTGGCTGGCCGAGTCCGGCCTGCTCGACGGCAAGGAGGCGACGACCTACTGGCGTTTCTTCGCCAATTTTGCCGAGCGTTTTCCAAAAATCCGCCTGAACCAGGACAAGCACCTGACCGATGCCGACAATATCTATTGCGCGGGCGGTGCGACGTCGGCCTGTGACCTGTATATCTACCTGATCGAGCGCTTCTGCGGTGCCAACGTGGCCCGCGCCGTGGCCCGCGACATCCTTTACGAAGTGCAGCGCAACTACACCCCGGGGCGCATGGGTTTTGGTGGGCAGAAACTGCACCAGGACCTGATCATTCTGCAGATCCAGCATTGGCTGGAAGAGCACTTCGCCGACAAGTTCCGCTTCGAGGACGTGGCCCGCAACCACGGCATGAGCATTCGCAACTTCATGCGGCGCTTCCAGGGCGCGACGGGCGACAAGCCGCTGCATTACCTGCAACGGCTACGGATCGAGACCGCCAAGGGCTTGTTGTCGAGCACGCGCAAGAGCATCAAGACCATCAGCTACGAAGTGGGCTACGACGATGCCAGCTTCTTTGCCCGGTTGTTCCGCCAGCACACGGAGTTGTCGCCGAACCAGTATCGGCAGCAGTTCATGCAAGAGGCTTGAGGCCTAGGGGGCCGCTACGCGCCCCATCGCAGGCAAGCCAGCTCCTACAGGGACCGCGCGGTACTTGTGGGAGCTGGCTTGCCAGCGATGGGCCGCAAAGCGGCCCCAGTATTCAAGGCTTGTGCGCGCGCGACAGGAACTCGTGCGACTGCATCTCCAGCAACCGGCTCAAGGTCCGCTGGAATTCAAAGCTCAACCGGCCACCGGTGTACAGGTCCTTCAACTCCACCTCAGCCGAAATGATCAGCTTGACGTTACGGTCGTAGAACTCGTCGACCATGTTGATGAACCGGCGGGCGATATCATCGGTGGCAACGCCCATCTGCTCGACATTACTCAGCAATACGGCATGGAAGATCTTGCCCAGCTCGATGTAGTCGTTCTGGCTACGCGGCCCGTCGCACAGGGCGCGGAAGTCGAACCAGGCGACGTCATCGCAGGTGCGCAGGGCGTTGATCGGGCGGTTCTCGATCATCAGCACGTCGTTCTCGACGGCCTGGGTGCACTCAGGGGTCAGGGCCTTGAAGCTGGCACGCATGCTCTGGTGTGCGGCGTCATTGAGCGGGAAGTGGAACAGTTCGGCTTGCTCCAGGTGACGCAAGCGATAGTCGACGCCACTGTCGACGTTCACCACGTCGGTGTACTGCTTGATCATGGCGATGGCGGGCAGGAAGCGCGCACGCTGCAGGCCGTCCTTGTACAGGCCGTCCGGCACGATGTTGGACGTCGCCACCAAGGACACGCCGTTCTTGAACAGCTCCTCCATCAAGGTGCCGAGGATCATCGCATCGGTAATGTCGGAGACGAAGAACTCGTCGAAGCAGATGACTTTGGCTTCGTCGCTGAAACGCTTGGCGATGAGGGTCAGCGGGTTTTTCTCGCCCTTGAGGGTTTTCATTTCCTCGTGCACGCGCTTCATGAAGCGGTGGAAGTGCGTCCGCATCTTCTGCTTGAACGGCAGCGCCTCGTAGAAGGTGTCGACCAGGTAGGTCTTGCCACGCCCTACCCCACCCCAGAAGTACAGGCCTTTGACCGGCGTCTGCTCTTTCTTGCCGAACAGTTTGCCGAACACGCCCGGCTTGTTGTTCTGCGCGTGCACCAGGTCGTCGTACAGGCGCTGCAAGTGACGCACCGCAGTCTCCTGCGCCGCATCATGGAAGAAGTCGGGACGTTTCAGATCTGCTTGGTATCGTTCTAGGGGCGTCATGATTTCGTTAGCGAGGCAACAAAAAACGGGCCGTCACTGTAGCGACAGGCCCGCTTAATGGCAATCAGACTTGCGTCAAACTGTCTCAGCCCTGCTGTGGCACCAGGGCCTCGTGCAGGCTTTGAACAGCCGCATCACGGGCTTCGGCCGTGTCGAACTGCGGCCCTTCAGCCACTTGCTCGCCATTCAGCCACAGGCTGAAGCTCAGCCCTTCAGCACGCACATCGGCTTCGCCACCTTGCTGCAGCTGCTTGCTTACAGCGCCAGCACTCTTGCCGTCGGCAAAGCTGCGCGACAGCAACAGTTGCTCGCCGTCGGCGGCCAGCAGGCGGAAGCGGAAGCTGCCATCCTCGTCACGGAAGCTGACGAAACGCGCGCTCTTGGCGGCCTTCTTCTTCACTTCGGTGTTGGCCTGCACGCTGCTGCGGAACGAACGCAGGCCCACGGCCTCGCGCAGCTGCTCGAGGAACGGCGTGGCGATCTTGCGGGCCTTGGCGGCGCCGGCCAACAGGATGTCTTCCAGGTCCGATGGACGCGAGATCAGTTGATGGTAGTGGTCGCGCTTCTCGGCCAGTTGCCCATCCAGCAGCTGGAACAGACGCTGCTTGGCGTCGCCCCAGCCAAGGCCCTGCAGCAGCTCTTCGCGGAACCCGGCGCATTGCTCCGGCGTCGAGAAGGCCTGGTACAGGGTGAACAGGTGCGAAGTGTCCGGGTCTTTCGCTTCGCCCGGCGCGCGCGAGTCGGTCACGATGCGCGAAATGGCGTCTTTCATGTCCTTGGCGCTGGTGAACAGCGGGATGGTGTTGTCGTAGCTCTTGGACATCTTGCGCCCGTCCAGGCCCGGCAACGTCGCCACGCTCTCTTCGATCACCGCCTCCGGCAGGGCGAAGAAGTCCTTGCCCTGGCCGAACAGGTGGTTGAAGCGCTGGCCAATGTCACGCGCCATTTCCACGTGCTGGATCTGGTCACGGCCGACCGGCACCTTGTGGGCGTTGAACATCAGGATGTCGGCGGCCATCAGCACCGGGTAGCTGAACAGCCCCATGGTCACGCCGGCGTCCGGGTCTTCACCGTTCTCGACGTTCTTGTCCACCGAGGCCTTGTAGGCGTGGGCACGGTTGAGCAGGCCCTTGGCAGCGACACAGGTCAGCAACCAGGTCAGTTCGGGGATTTCCGGGATGTCGGACTGGCGGTAGAAGGTCACCTTGTCCGGATCGAGGCCACCGGCCAGCCAGGTGGCAGCGATTTCCAGGCGCGAGCGCTGGATGCGCAGCGGGTCGTCGCACTTGATCAGGGCGTGGTAGTCGGCCAGGAAGTAGAACGAATCGGCACCGGGTTGTTGGCTGGCGCGGATCGCCGGGCGAATGGCGCCGGCGTAGTTGCCCAGGTGCGGGGTGCCGGTGGTGGTGATACCGGTAAGGATGCGCGTGGTCATGGGTGTTCGCTTATTCAGGCTTGGCTCAATTCGAAAGGCGCGGCAGCAGCAGATCCTTCAGATCGGTCAGCTTGCCATGGAAGAAGTGTCCGCATTCTGCCACTTTCAGCAGCTCATGGGGGCGCGACAGGGTGTCAGACCATTCGTAGACCAACTGCGGATCGACGACCTCGTCGCTGTCGGGCTGCACCAGGGTGATCGGGCAGCGCTGCGGCAACGGGAATTCGTCTGTCAGGCGCATCACCGCCGGGGCGATCATGAACAGGTGTTGCAACTCAACCCCAGCGCTTTCCAGGCGCCCTGCCAGGCTGGTCGCGACGAAACCACCGAACGAGAAGCCCATCAGCACCACCGGCAGCTCAGGGTGCTTCGCGCGCAACCAGGCGGCGGCCGCCTCGGCATCGGCTACCTCGCCCGCGCCCATATCATGGCTGCCGGCGCTTTGGCCGACACCCCGGTAGTTGAAGCGCAGGGTCACGTAACCGGCGTCACGCGCGGTGCGTTGCAACGTCGAAACCACCTTGTTGAGCATGGTGCCGCCCTGAACCGGGTTGGGGTGGCAGATCAGCACCACGCCGCGGGCATCGGCCACGTCCAGGTACAAGGCTTCCAACTGGCCACAAGGGCCATCGATGAACAAGGGGGTTTCGCGGACAAGCAAGGCACTACTCCGTGACCTCGGGAAGGGTCGATTCGTCTAGGTGAGGAATTCTGTTCTGATTTGCGATCGCTCGCGGTATACAGCGCAGGTCTGAGCCGTTAACGTAAAGCAAAGCCGTTTATAGAGGAAGGACTCGTGGAACTCTCGCTCCTTGTTTGGTTGTTGCCGACCCTGGCCCTGGTCATCGGCGTGGTGGTTGGTTTCGTCGTAGCCCGCCTGCTGCCCAATGCCGCGCCGAGCAGCACGCAACGTCAACTGGATGACATCCAGCAGCGTTTCGACAGCTACCAGAACGAAGTGGTCACCCACTTCAACAGCACCGCCGTACTGGTCAAGAAACTCACCCAGAGCTACCAGGATGTCCAGGATCACCTCGCCGATGGCGCCAACACCCTGGCCCTCGACGACGTCACCCGCCAGCGCCTGCTGGCCGCCCTGCACTCCGAAGCGGCCCAAGGCCCACGCGACCGTCTGACCCCGCCGAAGGACACCGCCGAAGTGCCACGCGACTACGCGCCAAAAACGCCGAACTCGCCGGGTATGCTCGATGAGAGCTACGGGCTCAAGCGTTGAGCTGATGCGTTGAAAAGGCCTCGAAAGAGGCCTTTTGTTTTTCTGAGGGGTGGAGAAAGGTTAAGCAAGGCAACAGAATCACCCAACGTGCTCAGAGCGTATTTCCAAGTGCCTGTCATCCAAGTATTACCGGACCCTGCATAAGCCCATCCAACCCAGGAGAACGCTTATGCTGACTCACCGACAACGCTCGTTTATTGCCACTGCCGAGGCCGTGGACGGTAGCTTGAACTTTCTCGACGAGTTGCTCGGCAAGCCTGCCGAATTCGTGACGCCTTCAATCACTATCCCAGCTAGAACTGAAAACATCGCGCCAGGCAGATTTGCATCTATATATGTCGACTTTCCACCCGAAGTGATACCTGGCAAGAAACAAGACAAGTCGAATTACTTGGGCCACCTACCAAGCGTCGTCGACGTCACGCCTTTGCAACTGTACTTTCGCTGCGTAGATGATGGCTATCGGCTGTTTGTTCGCTCCTCCGTTCGCTACAAGCACGCGCTTTATATTCATGAGGAACATTGCGTGTGCGCGTTGACCTCGCCATTCAATGGCGTCTATCCAACGCTGTTCGACTTGCTGGATACCAACGATACACCGATCACCTTCGACGACCTTGGGGACGAGGTTATCGTGCGCCTTACTCCGGCTGGCGAACGTGCGCCACTGATGCTGCACACGTTCAAAGATAATCCTTTCACCTATATTTGTACGCAGGGCCAGCGGCCTCTCGAGCTGCGCCTGCATATTCTGGAAAGAAACGCCGCCTACCTCAACGACCCTGATGAAGTGTGATCTCCTGGCAAGATCTGCTGGAGGCGTTCGCAGTGCTTCAGGTGAGGTCTTGAGCCGTGCTTCGCTGAATGGCCAGTCGTTTTTCCCCTCACGTTTTCTTACCCGTTTCTAGTGTGGTGTTTCAGAAATACCACTGAAAATCATCTACCCAGCGCTCGTGCCGCGCGAGCGACTGAGGCAAGGATGTCCTCGGCCTTCTTGT